>JBJTOU010000116.1:0-16985 GCA_046074725.1 Planctomycetia bacterium | reverse complement strand
TCAGAAACGGTCTGCCGCCCCGCGATCCCGGCCTCCGGCGGCTCGGCCTGCTCGATGTCATCGACGGCTGGCTGCAGCTGGCCCATCCGCCGCGGCGTGTCCCGGGCCGCCGGGCAGCCTGAACCCGAAGGCCTCGGTCAGCCCCGGTCGCGGGCAGGGCGGCCGACTCGGATGGACGGCATTCGACCGCTGCGGCACAATCATCCCTGTCGCGGAGGCCGTGCGTGGAACGGCCGTCATCCGACGGCAGCAATTCGTGGCGAGCAGCACAACGATCACCATGGTATCCGGCCCACGTTCGTCGCCCGAAGGCGGCACGACACCGTTCGACGATCTCGGGATCGCCGTCGCCGGCGGCGAGCCGTTGGCGCACCACACCTGGCTGGGCATCGGCGGTGCCGCACGGTATTTCTGCGAACCGATCGATGTCGATGCCCTGGCTCGGATCGTGCGCCGGTGCCACGAACGCGGCGTCCCGCTGCGGGTCGTCGGCGGCGGATCGAATATCCTCGTGCCCTCATCCGGCTATCCGGGCATGGTGGTGAGGCTCTCGGCGCCCGCGTTCTGTTCGGTCGATGTTCAGAAGCCGGGCATTTCGGCAGGAGCCGGCGCGAAGCTGGTGCATGTCGTCTCTGCGGCGGTGCAGGCCGGCCTCGGTGGCCTGGAGATGCTCGTCGGTATTCCGGGCACCATCGGAGGCGCCGTGGTCGGCAATGCCGGGAGCCGCGGGGGCGACGTCGGCGCGAGGGTCGGCGAGGTAACGGTGATGCTCGCCGACGGCCGGGTGGAAACGCGGCGCGGCAATGCGCTCGCCTTTCAATCGCGGTGGAGCAACCTCGACGATGTGATCGTGATCGCCTGCCGATTCGATCTCGACGAGGAGAGCCCGGAGCTGCTCACGAAGCGGATGCAAAAGCAGTGGATCGTGGAGCGGTCGGAGCAGCCCTCCGGCACCCGGACGGTTGCGATGATGTTCAAGGATCCGCTCGGCACGACGGCCGAGTCGCTCATCGCGCAGGCGGGGGCTCGTGATGTGCGGGTCGGCCAGGCATCGGTCTACGGTCCCCATGCCAACTACGCCGTGGCGGCGGCCGGATGCTCCAGCGACGACCTGCGAGGTCTCGTGGAGCATGTCCGGACGGTCGTCCGCGACAAGCTCGGCGTGGAGCTCACGCCGCTGATCGACGTGTGGTGACATCCCCCGGGGCTCTGGCAGATGGCTCGTCGTGATGGTATGCCGCGCCGGGCCTCCGGCGGCGCCGATGCGGGTGAACGCGGCCTCCTTGCCACGCTCTTCGAAGGGCGGCAGGCGGGGTGGGGCGCGATCGCCGTCGTGGCCGCCGCGGTCATCTGCGGCCTCGTCCTGTGGACGCGGGTGAGCGATGACGTCCGCTCCGACAAGGGCTATGTGCTCGAACCAGCCGGCATCGAGCTGCTGGGCATCGCCCCCTGGGTGCGGAGCGACCTGAAGGGTGAGGCACTGCGGAATGCGAGCCTCGATGGGCGGCTGCCGCTCGACGATCCCGAACTGTCGCGGAGGCTGGCGCGGGCCTTCGACATGCACCCGTGGGTGAGGCAGGTGAAGCGGGTCGATCTCCACCACCCGGCTCGGGCCGTGGTGGAAGTGGTCTGCCGCGAGCCGGTCGCGATGGTGGGAGTGAAAGGGGGGCTCTTGGCGATCGACGCCGAGGCGGTGGTGCTGCCCAGCACCGACTTCACGGCCGAGGCCGCGGCACGGTATCCGCGGATCGCTGGGGTGATGTCGAGTCCGCAGGGGCCCGAAGGATCGCCGTGGGGCGATCCCGTCGTCGAGGAGGCGGCGGCCCTGGCGATGGCGATCGGGCCAGAGTGGAACGACCTCGGCCTCATCGAGTGCCGGCCGGAGGTGAACGGCGGGCGGCGAATCTGGGTCGTGTCGGGTGACGGTGGCCGCACGATCCGTTTTGGCGCGGCGCCGGGGCGTGAGGTCACAGGCGAGCCGGTGGCGGCGGCGAAGGTGGCCCGGCTCGGGACAATTCGCCCGACCGACACAGAGATCGACCTGACGGTGGCCGACGATTCGGAGGCCGCGGGCCCCGAGGCGATCCGGCAGTGAGTCCCGCGAGGCTCGAGATCATCCTGCGTCGTGCCGACGCAGCGCCGAAACGACCGGCGCATGCGCGGCGCCGCGGCTTGTGAACGCGAGCGTGCGGCCCGTCTCCGAGACGATCTCGATCACGAGATCGAGCCTGTCGGCCGGCAGAAGCGACGCGATCCTCTCGGGCCATTCAACGAATGTCCAGGTACGGGCGTCTGGTCGGGCCGCGGTGGCATCATCCCAGCCGGTCTCGCAAAGTTCCTCCGGGCCGGTGAGCCGGTAGAGATCGGCATGCACGAGGTTGACCGGCTTTCCCGGCCCGGCCGAGCGGTGCTCGTGAATGAGGCCGAACGTGGGGCTCACCACGTCGGTCGGGTCGATGCCCGCGGCGGCGGCGATCGCCTTCACGAACGTCGTCTTGCCGGCCCCGAGGTCGCCGTGGAGCGCGATGCATGCCTGCGGAGGAAGGCTCGCGACGAGCGCGGACGCGATCGGGGCGAGGCCCGCTTCGTCGGCCACGGTGATGGAAACGCGGTCGGCGTCAGGCATCGAACGCATGGAGAAAGCCCTTCGGCTCGAGGCGGCGGAGCGTCCCGTCGTCGGCGACGGCAACGAGCCCCGGCTCCGTGGTCACGGTGCCGATGATGGCCGGCCGGAGTCCGAGAGGCGGCGCGGCGACGAGGCTCCGGGCGTCGTCGGGCGGCATGGCCAGCAGCAATTCGAAATCCTCGCCGTCGCCGAGGGCATGCTCCAGCGGCGTGCGGCCATCGCCCGGCTGCCGGCTCATGAGCGTGGCGTCGTCGTGGATCGGAATGTCGGCGAGGCGGACGGCGCAGCCGACACCGCTGGCCCGCATCATCCGATCCAGGTCGAGCGAGAGGCCGTCGCTGATGTCGATCGCAGCATGCACGCGGCATCGCTCGCGGATCGCGGCCGCCTCGCGGCAGCGCGGGCTCACATGCAGGTGACGGCCACGCAGGCTGCCGCCGCAGGGACCCGTGACGACGATCAGGTCTCCCGCCCGCGCCCCATCCCGCCGCCAGGCCTGGCCCGGGGCGACGCTGCCGATCGCCGTCACGCTCACGACGAGCGGGCCATCCCAGGCATTGGTATCGCCGCCAGCCAGCGCGACGCCGTGCTTGGCCGCGAGCGATGCGATGCCCTCGTGGAGACCCTCGGCGATCGCCATCCCACCATGGCGGGGCAGGGCGACGGCGACGACAGCCGCCTCCGGACGGGCGCCCATCGCCGCCAGATCGGAGAGGTTGACGGCGAGCGATTTGTGGCCCACCTGACGAGGCGTGCAGTCCGGCCCCACGATGAAATCGACCCCGGCGGTGAGCATGTCAACGGTGATCACGGTGCGCCGCATCGCGGGGGGCCGTAGCACGGCGGCATCGTCACCGGCGGGCACCTCCAGCCGCGGGTCGGCAGGGAGCCTGCCAAGGAGCCATTCGACGAAGTCGGTTTCCATGCGGTGATTGTTCACCGCGCGCGGGGCAGCCCGCAAGCGGCTACCGCAGGAGCGTTTCGGAGGTGATGTGGCCGAAGAGGGTTTCCCGGCCGCGGAGCACGAAGAACTTGATCGGGCCGAGGTTGTCGTCGGTCGCCTTGTCGAGGACGTAGGCGATGTTGTCGGGCGCGATCGTTTCCCACACGTGGAGGCCGACGAGGATGTCGCCCTCGCGGATGCCCTGGGCGGAGGCGGGGCCGTCGCTGCGGACCTCGGACACGATCAGGCCGCCCCGGTAGCGGGATTGCAGCTTTTGCACCTTCACGGCGGGCACCGTCTGCACGCGGAGACCGAGCTGCTGCCAGCATCGATCCTCGAGCGAGAGCTTCTGGGGCCGGGCCGCCGCCAGCGGCAGCATGATCTGCTCCTCGCCATCGGCACGGATGACCGTCACCGGCACACCCTCGCCCGCCTTGTGGCCGAGCAGGGCCCGCTCCACGTCGAGCTGGCTCATCACCCGACACTCGCCGATGCGGGTGATCACGTCGCCCACTTTCACGCCGCAGGTTTCAGCCGGGCTCTCGCGGTGCACGCAATCGACGACCACACCCTCGCGGCCATCGTGACGCCGGGCCACGATGCCGTGCCACGTCTTATCGACCCTTTCCACCGACATCAGCTCCGTCACGATGCCGAGCACACGGTCGATCGGGATCGCGAAGCCGATGCCCTGCGCTCCGGCTCGCACGGCGACGTTCACGCCGATCATCTCGCCGGCGATGTTGAGGAGCGGGCCCCCCGAGTTGCCCGGATTGATCGAGGCATCGGTCTGGATCAGGTCGTCGTATTTCTGGGTGCGGCTCACCTCCACGCTGCGGTGGAGCGCGGAGATGATGCCCCGGGTGACCGTGTGCTCGTAGCCGAAGGCGTTGCCCAAGGCCAGCACCGTCTCCCCGATCATGAGATCCGAGGAGGTGCCGATCCGTATCACCTGCAGCGGCTCCGATGCATCGATCTTGAGCACGGCCAGGTCGGTCCGCGGATCATGGGAGACGAGCTGACCGGCGACAGTCTTGCCGGAGGCAAGCGTCACCTCGATCCGCTTCACACCCTCGACGACGTGATAGTTGGTGACCACGTAGCCGCGGTCGTCGATGATCACACCGGTCCCCATGCCGTTGACGCGACGGAGATCGCCGGAGCTTTCGTCGTCGGTGTCCACGACGAGCTTCTGGCCATGGATGTTGACGACGCTGTCGCGCTGCGACTCGATGGCCCGCACGATCGACGTGCGCCGCATGTCGCGATGATCGTCGGCCCGACCTGGAATGGTCGCGAGGCCGGTCGCGAGCGAGAGGAAGACCGGGACGACACGCCAGACAACCCGCATAGGCAAACCATCCCCCTGTCCCACCCGCGTCGGGGCGTGTGGTCCGCATCCGTGCGGAGCCGGTCACCCCTCTCTCAACACGGGTGAGAATCGGACGCCGGGCCGGATCGCATCATGCAGCGAGGCCATCCGCCGCATACCTTTCCACGTGGCCGTCGGGAATTTCACCCAGGCGTCAAGGTCGGGGAGGACTGGGCTCGGAACCGGCCCCGGCACCCGGCGGAGATGCGTCGGATCCGCCTACGAGCAGCGGCAGAAGTTGCAGCACCAGGAACAGCACAAGGGCCGTCAGCACGACGAAGGGCCATGCGCCCGCAATTCTTTCGCCGATCCCCCATCCTGCCTCCCTGGCAATGCCCCCCACGAGTGCGGCCAGGATGAGGATGAACAGCGCCGCCAGCACGATCCCGCAGCCGAGCGAGGCCATCGTGCCCTTGAACGTGCCGATCTCTGAAAACTCCTCCTGGTGGAGATCGACGGCCCGTCCCTTGGCGAGGCTGCGTGGCACCGTCTCCGCCAGTTCGACGGCCCGCGCGGCATCGGACCAGTCGGCGGGCGGAATATCCGTGTGACTCGGCAGGTCGAGCGGACGTCCCGCGGCCCGGTGCAGCTCGGACAGCATGACCTGGGCTCGATCGAACACCGGGGCATCGGCTTTGGGCTCGCCCGATTCGTCGCTCCATGTCCATCGCGGGTCGTCGTCGGTCGCCGTCACGGTCGTCGAGCCGCGGGCGTGGATGAGCGTGATCGTGAGCTGTGGTCGGTCGCCGCGGGCCACGGTCCACCGCACCGTCACGTTTCGCGGACCGGTCAAGCCGACGGCCAGAGTGGGCCAGGCGGTGTCGATCGTGCCGCCGAGCGTGGCGAGCCGGTGCGGGTCGCCGACGAGGGCCCGCACGAGATCGACATCCCGTGCAAACTGCCCGAGAACGGCCTCGCGGGAGCGCTCGCTCATCCGTCGCTCGAGCGCGATCGTCTCGATCGGCCCAGCGGGATGCGCGTCGGCCATGGCCGCCTCGATGTCATTTTTGAGGCGGGCGATGAAGGGATGCAGCCGGTCGGGCAGCATGGGAACAAGCCGTGCACACGAATCGACCCGGATCATGTCGAGTTCGTAGGCCCAGAGCATCGAGAGCGAGAGCGGATGCGAAAGCAGGAGCGTGCGGCCGCCCTGCACGAGACCGCGCACGGCTTCGGCCCGGGCATCGCTCCAGTCGTCCCTGCCGACGAGCACGGCGTCGCAGATTTCATCGTCGAGGAGGGGCGTCCAGGAAGACGACCTCGGTGGGATCGCCCCGAGCTGTTGCGGCCAGGAGGCATCGTCCGGCAGGTCGCATGCGATCGCGAGAGCATCGCCCGCACGTCGGGCCGCCTCGACGACCTCCCCGATGGAGGAATCGATGCCCAGGAGCCCGATTTTCAGCGACCGCTGCAGAGGATGCGACATGGACGGTATTCTTTCCGGAGAACGGCGCTCTGGTACAGAGGGAGCGACGGTATAGCAGGATACGACTGGCCCAACCAATGATCGCGGAAGTGATCGCCATCGGCGATGAACTGACCTCGGGCCAGCGGCTCGACACGAATAGCCGGTGGATTTCCGCCGAACTGGCCGTGCTCGGCATTCCGGTCGCGTTTCACACGACCGCCTGCGACACGATGGCCGCCGGCATCGAGGCCTTTCGAGCTGCCGTATACCGGTCGGATGTGGTGATCGCCACAGGCGGCCTCGGGCCGACCGCCGACGACCTCACCCGCGACGTGCTCGCCGATGTGATCGGCCATCCGCTCGACATTGTGCCCGATGCGGTCGCGGCGATCGAAGCCCGCTTCGCCAGCCGCCACATGCCGATGCCGCAGAGCAACCTCCGTCAGGCGATGCTGCCCCGTGGCGGCCGGATGATCCCAAATCCCACCGGCACGGCGCCTGGGCTCGATCTCGACGTGCCCCGCGGCCATGGCCGCGTGGCGAGAGTCTTTGCGTTGCCGGGCGTGCCCTCGGAGATGCACCTGATGTGGCGAGAGAGCGTCCAACCGGCCCTGCTGGCGATGCAGCCGCAGGGGGGCACGATCCTCTTTCGCCGCCTCAAGTGCTTCGGTGCCGGTGAGAGCGCCGTCGAGGCGATGCTGCCCGATCTGATCCGACGCGGCCGCGATCCGACGGTGGGGATCACGGTGCACGAGGCGACCATCACGCTTCGAATCGCCGCCCGCGGTGCCGACGAGGCCTCGTGCATGGCCGCCATCGCTCCGACCGAGCGGGTGATCCGCGAGTGCCTCGGGCCGCTCGTCTTCGGCGCCGACGACGACGAACTGGAGGACGCGGCCCTGCGGTCGCTCGTGGCCTCCGGGCAGACGCTCGCCTCGCTCGAGATCAGCACGTCGGGCCGTGTGGCCTCGCTCTTCGCGCAAGCAATGGCTCGAGCGGACCGGGCGGGCGATGCGGCGGCAGCCCCGTGGGGCTACTGCGGCGGGACGATCCTCAGCGAGGCCGCGGTTCGGCACGCCGGACACGCCGACGCCTCGTCGCTCGCCAGTCGGGCCCGCGTGGAGTTCGGCACGGCCCTCGGGCTCGGCGTGGGCTGTCCGCGCACGGGAACTGAAGGAAGCCCCGTCATCGACATCGCCCTCGCGGGGCCGTGGGGTGTGCATCAGAGCGAGCATGTGGTGGCTGGCGGGCCGGCCCTGTCGCCGTCCCGGGCCGCGAAGGCGGCGATCGACGTCGTCCGCCGCCGACTGCTCACGGAGGCGACGTCACCATGATACCCTCCTTCCGATCATGACCTCTGCCCCCATTCATCACGATTCGCCCGGCGGTGGCGGTCGTCGGACGTTGCTCCTCTTCGCGGGCCTGGTGTCGCTGGTCGGCATGATCGCCTGGCCGTCGTTCATGGGGCGCGTGCAGTATGCCCGCACGCGGGCGGAGCTTCGGGCGATCCGTGATGCGGCGAAGGGCGCCGAGATGACGACGATCGGCAAACTCTTCACGACGCTCGCCCGCGTGATCGGCCCGACGGTGGTGAATGTCACCTCGCGGCGGGAGGCGACGTCGATGGCCGATGAGATCGCCGCCCTGCAGGATGGCGAGGTCACCGGCTTCACCGACGAGTCGGTCGGTTCGGGCGTGGTCATCGATCCGGACGGCTGGATCCTCACGAACTATCATGTCGTCGCGCAGAGCGACGATGTCACGGTGACGCTGTCCGACGGCCGTCGGTTCATCGCCACGACGGTGGGGGCCGATCCGGCCAGCGACCTGGCGGTGCTGCGGATCGATGCCGCCAACCTGCCCAATGCCACCTGGGGCGACAGCGATTCGATGCAGGTCGGCGAGATGGCCTGGGCGATCGGCAATCCGTTCGGCCTCGACCGCACGCTCACCTACGGCATCGTCAGCGCGGTCGGCCGCCGTGGCGTCACCGAGGATCCGTTTCAGGATTTCCTGCAGACCGACGCGTCGATCAATCCGGGCAACTCGGGCGGGCCGCTCGTCGATGTGCACGGCCACGTGATGGGGATCACGACCGCGATCGTGGGGCAGGATTTTCGTGGGATCGGGTTCGCGATCCCGAGCAACACGGCGAGGCGGGTGTATGACGAGATCCGGCACAATGGCCACGTGGAGCGGGGCTCCCTGGGCATCGCGCTGCGACGGATCGGCACGCAGGACGATCCCGACGACGGCATGATGCTTCGCGGGGCGGTCGTCGGCGCGGTCGATCCCCACTCCACGGGTGCGGCCGCCGGCATCCGGCCGGGGGACGTGATCGTTGGCTTCGATGACATCCCGGTGGACGATCCGGCTGCGTTGGTGCTCCTGATCACGCGGGTTCCGATCGGCACGGAGGTGCCGCTCACGGTGATCCGTGGCGGAAAACAGATGACGCTCACCGCTCGCATCGGCCGCCGGCCTTCGTGAGGCGGGGGCGGGGTGATCCCGCTCACTCGCTCACCCGCTCGGTGAACCACCGTCGGAGGAGGGCTCCGACCCGGGCAGGTCGTCGAGCAGTTTTGTGAAGTTGAACTCGCCAAAGCCACCCGAGAGGCCGAAGGTTTCGGCCGGCTGCTCGGCATCGGAGGCGGGCGGCTTCGTGGTGGCATCCTCGCCCGCCGGTCGTTCCCGTGGTATGCCCTGCGGACGGGCCCGCAGCCGCCGGGATACCGTCGCCAGCCATTCCGGGCTGGGGAAGGCATAGGGGCGGAACTTCTCGAGCGTGCCGGTTTCCTCGTGGATGAAGAGCGCCCGCTGAGGCCCGAGCCTGCTGGCCGCCGGGCTGTCGATCAGTTGGCTCGAATCCGTTCCGCTCATCTGGAACACCGTGCGAAGCTCGAACTCCTTGATCGCGCCCCGCTCGAAGGTGCGCATGAGATTCGTGAGCGAGTCGCACCAGATGATCGCATGCACGCCCACCGGCGGGCCGTCCTTGAGGATCGTGTTGAAGTGGTCGGCGGGCCCGGCCTTCTTCTCGCTCCCGAACGAGAAGCCGAAGCCCCCCTCGTCCTTCCGCAGTTCGCGAAACCGGCCAAGGTCGCGGATGACGAGGAAGACCGACTCGCCGTCGAGCACCTGGCCGTCGATCCGGCGCTGAATTTCCTGTGCCAGTCGCTCGAGCGCCCCGGCCACGCCGAGCCGGCCCGCCTGCTCGATCTCGTGGGGCAGATGCTCGGCGAGTTTCGAGAGCATGATCTCGGGCTTCTCCTCGGCAATCGCCGGCTCCAGAAGCACGAACCGGGCCGCTCGTCCGATCCCGCCGCCGGGATGCGGGTCGTGGCTCGCCGCGAGGCTCACGATCGCCATCGCCAGGAGGCTCGTGCCGAGATCCTCGCGCTGGCCCGCGATGAGGAGATTCGCACCCCCTTGCCGACGGAAGATCGCCGCCGTCGGATCCTTGATGGCGATGGCATCGCCGAGCCAGGCCAGCGGGGCGACGGGCTGCTTGCCATGAATCGTGCCGTTGCCGAGCAGTTCCGTGAGGAGCGGGTTGCCGGCCGGATCGGCCGCCTGGTTTCCGTCGAAGACGATCCGCGGCACCTGCGGGATGTCGGTGCGGCGGTCGGCGAGGGCCCGCAGGGCGCCGAGATACCGCTCCCGCCGCTCGTCGTTGAGGAAGACCACCTGAAACGGGCTGTTGCCTGCCACCATGCCGTTGGCGTCGTTGTAGATCGCCTCGCCGGGCCGCGTCAGGAGCCGGGCGGCCGTGTTGTCCTCCGAGAGGATGAGGCTCGAGTCGGCCTCGTTGCACTGCAGCGCGATGCGCACCGCCATCTGACCCATCGTCGCCCGCGGCAGGCTGTAGGAGCCGCCGAGCGTCTGGGAGCCGAGCAGCACGTGCATGCCGAACGCACGGCCCTGCCGCACGAGGCGGTCGAGGATCAGCGATGCATCTTGCGCGAGCTTGTCGTCCTCGACGAAGATCTCCTGAAACTCGTCGATGAGGAGGAGGATCCGTGGCATCGGGTCGGGATGGCCGGTCTGCCGGAAGCCGGCGACGTCCTGCACCGAAAGCTCCCGGAAGAGGTCGCCGCGGCGCTTCAGTTCACGGTCGAGCTGCTCGAGCACGGAGAGCCCGAATTCGCGTTCGCTCTCGATCGCGATGACGCGGGCATGGGGGAGCTTGTAGTGGTCGTAGAGCTTGAACTCCACGCCCTTCTTGAAGTCGATGAGATAAAACTGGATTTCCTGGGGGCTGTATTGCAGCGCGAGGCTCGTGATCATGGCGTGCATGAGCGTCGATTTGCCGGAGCCCGTCTTGCCGGCGATGAGCGCATGCTGGCTGGTTCCCTTGCCGAGCCTCAGGTATTGCAGTTTTTTGGCGCCGGCCGGACCGAGCGGCGCGAGCACTTCGCCGGCCGTGGATCCCTGCCACCACTGGTCTTCGGGGGGTGCGACCCGGTCGAACGGCACCTCCACCCGCTTGGCTGCCTTCGCCGCCCTGCCGACCCGCTGGATGATCCCGGTGAAGACCTCGTCGGAGGGGGCCCGCTCCACGGTGAGCGGCCACTTCGAGAATTCGGGGTCGTTCCATGTGAATGTGCCGTCCTTGAGCACGAGCGTGGTCGCGTGCTGTTCGATGTCGCCGAGGCTGAAACCGGACGGCATGATCTGCTTGGTATCGACCGACACGATCACGAAGAATCCGCAGCGGGCGCCGCTGGCGGCGATGCTCGCCAGCCGTCGGGCGCTGGTCTCGGTGAAGTTGGCCGGAAAATTCGCGACGACGACGAAGCGATAGGGCTCGGGCACCTCGGCGTCGGCGTTGTAGGCACCGATCGACTCGAACTCGTTGCGGAGGTATTTCTGGATCACCACCTCCATCTGCTCGGAGATGTCGCCGAGCCGCTCCTCGATCTGCTGCGGCTCGGTCCAGATGCGGCTGGTGACGAGGAGTTCGTCGTGGTCGGCCAGGTGCATGAAGCCGGCGAACTGCTTGCCCAGGCCGAGCGGGTCGATGATCGTGAAGCGCGTCTGGCCGGGGGGCACGCCGGTGGCGATCCGGAGCGTGAGGGCCTGCATCATCGCCGAGGCCGTCTCTTTCTGATCGCCCGTCGTCTTGATGAGCAGCGAGGCATGCCTCGGGAACGGGGCGATCGCCGGCTGCGTCCATGTGATCGGTCCGAAGGTGTTGAGTTCCGGGGTGGCCGACACGCCACCGGGAATGCGTTCGAGCGAAAGCCCGACGCTTCCGAACCGGAGGCCCGGGGGAGGCTCGGTCGGCAGCGGCACCTCGGGCTTGGCCAGTTCGCTCCACGGAGGGAAGGCCGCGGCGTCGATGGCGTTGGCTTCGTCGTAGACGGCCGAGGTCGAGACGCGGGCCTCCCGCCAGGCCGATGTCATCTCCGCCGTGCGGGATTCGCGGCGTGCCTCGGCGGCGGCGAGTTTTTCGGCGGCCGTCCGCTCGATGCGGTCGAGCTCGTCGGCGCGGCGGGTTTCGAGGTCGGTGATCCTTGGGGGATAGTCGGTGTCGGCCTTCTCCTTCGCCGCCGCGCGGCGCTGCTCGATGGTGGCCGCCATCGACGTCACCCGCGATTCCAGTTCGGAGGTTGCCGTCTGTCGCTTCGCGGCGAGATCCGCGAGGGCGGCTTCGAGCGCCGCTTTCCGCTTGGCGACCTCCTCCTTGAGGATCTCATCGACCTGCCGAGATTGCACATCGCGGCGGCGAGCGATGAACGCGGTCGATGCCGTGAGGCAGCGGCGGGCCGTGGCCACCTCCGCGGTGATCGCGGCCAGCCCCGCCGTCACCTGATCGCGGAGCCGCCGTCTCGTGGCGGCGAGCCTCCACAGACCGACCCCGACACCCCCTCCGGCGAGCGCGAGGCCCACGGCGGCGGCCGCTCCGACCACCAGCGGCAGATTCCAGTCGGCCAGCTTCGCCCCGAAGGCGGCGGCTCCGGCCGCCATCACGCCGCCCACCAGCGACAGGATGATCACGACGGCCATCGCTCCGCTCGAGAAGGCGCTCGCCGCTCCCGGCAGACCGTACAGTCCATTGGTCTTCTCGGCGATGCCACCGACCAGGCCCTCGAAAATCTTGAGCACCTCCACGCCCGAGGGAAGGTCGTCTGCCGTGGGGGGGGCGTCGTCCGCCGGCGGCGGGGCATCGGCGGGCACGCCGCATCGCGAGGCAAACGAGCGCGAGCGGCTCTCGCACTCGTCGATCGAGGCCGCCATCTTCGAGAGTTCCTGCTCCGACTTCTGGAACAATCGCAGCGGCTTCTTCCGCTTTTCCTTGGCGATGGCGCGGAACGAACTGTCCTCGAACTGGTCGTCCTCCTTGAGCTTGGCCTCCTGCGCCGCGATTTGCCGGGTGATCTGGGCCGTCGCCTGGCGCCGCTGCTCGTCGAGTTTCTTCCGCTCGGCGACCGATCGAGCCTCGATCTGTTCGAGGAGGCTCGCGTATTCCTTTTTGGTTCCCTCGATGTCGTCGGTGTATTTCTGGCCGGCGGCCTCGAGGGCCGTCGCCCGCTCCTCTCGGGCGGCCGACACGGCCTTCTCGTGTTCGGTGTGGATCTGCTCCTCGGCCGCGGCCCGTGCGGCTGCGGCCCGGCGGAGGATGTCCACCTGGGTCCGGAGGAGATCGCGGTCGTAGGAGCGTGTATTCATGCGAGAGCGTCGGTCACGGAGCCTGGGGCTAGAAGGGGCGGGGGTGATCTGGTCGGGAGTCGGGTCACATGCCGCCGGTGTCGGTCACGTCGCGAATGGCGCGGGAGAGCACCTCGGCCAGCCTTCCCACCGCTTCGAGCGTCTGCTTGACGTCCGGAGTGAGCGGTTCGATGTGGTCCTTGTGGAAGGCCCTGCTCGTGCCATCGTCCCAGGCGTCCTTGGCCGATTCCCACTTCAGATGCAATTGCTTGAGTGCCAGCGCCATCTTCGAGGCGCCGCTCGACAGGTCGCCGATGCGCATGGTGTCAACTGCCTTCCTGGCGGGGAGCGGGGGAGGGCGAAGGCGACTGGCCTGCGACGGGCGCGGCTGACGGCGCTGCGGGATCGTCGGCGGCGCGGACCATCGACGGGCTGTCCGCCGCGGCGGCGGCACCGGATGCCGCACGCGGGCCGACGGTCGTCGTGTAGGCATCGAGCGACCGGAGCATCTGCTCGAGCCGGGCCATCGACCGCGGGCAATCGACGTCGAGCACCTCGCGAAACCGCACCAGCCGCACGCAGGTCTCACGCAACTGCTGCTGCACCAGCGGCGTCCAGTGCCGGACCGCCTCCACCTTCTGCTCGACGTATTCAAGCCGCTTGCGGGCCTTCTCGAGGGCCTTCTTTTCCTCGATGCACGATGGCTGATTGTCGCCGACCTTCTTGAAGGCACGGCAGTGTTCAAGGTCTTTGATGGCCTTGGTGACCGTGTCGGCCGCGCGGCGGGTCTCGGCCTTCCAATGGCCTGCCTGATCGACCGTGATCCAATCGACGGCCCGCTGAGCCTGCAGCTCGATCTCCGAGATCGATTGCCCCGACTCGTGCACGAATGCCGCGAACGCCGCCTTCACGAAGGCCAGGGTGTCGATCGATTTGACGTCGGCCTGCGTGGACATGGGAGAGAGGGGCAGGGCTCGGGCGTCCGCGGGCATCCCGCGGGCGGTCCGCGTGCTACCGCTGCTGCTGATACTCCTCGACCCGTTCCGCCTTGCGGATGAGATAGGGCACATACTCGCCGGTCGCCTCGACAAACCGGCCGAAGCTGGTCAGCTGCTGCTCGAATTCCTCGGCAAACTTCTGATGCTCGCCATCGCGCCAGGTCGCGCCGAGCGCGGCCAGTTGTCGCTGCACGGTATGCATCTGCGAGAGCACCTCTTCGCTGAAATACCGAAGCCGTGCGGCGAAGCGGCGGAGTTCCGCCGGGTCGACGATCGCCTGTCCCATGATCGTGTCTCCCCCTCGTGCCTGCGATGGTGCGGGTGTGTGCCGCCTGTGCTGCCGACGACCGGCTCCGTGCCGGTCTCCACGCTCTTCATCTTATCGCGAAACCGGCCGTGTCGGACAGCCATGGCGGCGGCTGTGAATGTGCCGCGGCACAGCGTAGACTCCGGCGACGTCAGGCCGTCCGTTTTTTCCCACCTTTTCGCTCACCCCATCCTCACGATGTCGCGCCCAGCACATTCCCATGCCGCTCCCTCCACCGACGTTTCGGTGGAGCCATCGACCGGCTGGCACGTCACCCACTCCTTCTACCGGTTCGACCGCGGCGTGCTGGCGGCCCTCGACGCCGACCGTCGGGCGGCCGGCATCGCCCACTTCGCCGAAGCCCTGGATCCGGCCTCGCCGGAGAGCCCGAGGCGTCTGCAGTGCTGGATCGTGCCGGGCCACAAGGCCGACTTCGGCATCATGTCGGTCGATCCGAGCCCTCATCGGGTCGATGCCGTCCATCAGCGGCTGCTGGCCGGGCCGCTGGGCCCGGCGATCGTGCCGACCTACTCGTTCGTGAGCCTCACCGAGGTGAGCGAATACGTGCCCACCGTGGAGCAGTATGGGAAGCGGCTGATCGAGGAGGGGGAGGTGGCCGACAGCCCGAGTTACCAGGCGAAGGTGCAGGGCTATGCCGCCCGCGAGGATTCGATGCGGCGGGCGAGGCTCGAGCCCGATTTTCCGCCATGGCCCAACGCCTGCTTCTATCCGATGAACAAGAAGCGTGAGGTGGGGGAGAATTGGTTTACGCTCCCCTTCCAGGAGCGGAGCCGGCTGATGGCCGAGCATGGCCGCACCGGCATGTCGTTCGGCGGTCGAGTGAGCCAGCTCATCACGGTGAGCGTGGGGCTCGACGATTGGGAATGGGGCGTGACGCTCTGGGCGCGGAAGCCCGATTTTCTCAAGGAGATCGTCTATACCATGCGGTTCGACGAGGCGAGCGCCCGCTACGCGGAGTTCGGGCCTTTCTACACCGGCTACATTGCGACACCGGCGGAGATCCTCTCGCACTGCCGAATCGTCTAGCCGCCACAAGGCTCCCGGCAAGCTCCGGACGGAAACCCGGAGAGAATACGGTCCCCAAAGGAGCAGGGTCGTGATCGTCCGTTCCGATGGAGCGGCCCAAAGTCTCAACGAGTCCCCCGCGGCCCCATTGGAGGCTGTGGTTGTTGGCCCGCGACATGACCTGAATGCCTGCGGTGGTGAGGTAGTCGACGTTCGCCTGGTTCATCCGGTCGTGGATTTCCTTATCCCGACACCACTCGGGGCTGATACGGGACCGTGGGCGGCTTCGGCGAGTTCCAGATACCCTCGGGCATCATGGATGCTCGGTTCGTGGAGCGTCGGCGAGACGGGGTGTTTCATCGCCTGATCCACACCACGGCCCCGACGCGCAAACATCAGAAATCGAGGGGCGGTATTTCTGCGACACTTGCAACCAAGAAGTCTTTGTGCCGATCGATGTTTCTGCGGGCCGACATCAAGAGTTCATCGAGGAATGCCCGGTGTGCGGCAGCCCGATGGCGCTTCGTGCGGACATTCAGCCAGACGGCCGGGCGAGACTGAATGGACATGGCTTTCATGCTCACCGCACTGGCCTGTGAGCACGGCACGCCCATGCCGCGGCGATACACGGGCGAAGGCGACGACGTTTCGCCGCCGTTGGAATGGCATGGAAGCCCCAGGAGCACATCGAGTTTTGCCCTGATCGTTGAGGACCCGGACGCTCCTGACCCTGCTGCCCCAAAACGTGTGTGGGTCCATTGGGTGCTCTACGACAACCCGTCGGGTACCACGAGCCTGCCCGAGGGAGTCGGTGGAGGCGATTTACCCGAGGGCGCCGCACGTAGCCCCCGCTATCGACCATGTGCTTGACTGACGCAGGACTACCTGAGCGCCGGCAGCCCGATGGCGAGCCGGTGTTTGTTGACGGCGGCCCAGGCAGCCGGGGCTTTCTTGAACAGCCCGATGAGTTGCGATGTCGTGACGTTGAGTTTGTGAGCCGCCGGGGAAACCTGCCACTGGGCTTCGTGCAGGTGATCGAGGGCTTCTGCGAGCAGGGCGGGGAAGTCTTCATGGCTGGATGCGATCACGAGCTGCCGGGCACGCACTCGGGCGAGCCACGTTCCAGATATCCTTATCGCGGCCGGCTCCCGGAGCTCGACGGCCAGTTTCAGCCGGAGCCGTCTGAGGGCGAATTGGCGGTTCTCAACGTGGCTGCGCCGCTCAGAACCCTCGGCTGAAATGCCTGTCGGCCTGTGAACCAGAACCACGGCGGTCTCGGTCTTGTTCCTGTGCTGGCCACCGGGTCCTGAACGCTTTGTGCGCGTCTCGGTGACTTGCTTCAGGAGGTCGGCGGGAGTGAGCGCGGCCGGGTGCATGGAGAGGGGGAAGCGTCGCTGGTGCGAGGCATCGAGTGGGGTGTTGATGGCAGGGAGAAACGGTACCCTTCGGAACCGTCGTCCTTCTGGCTTCGAGAAACATTAGAAACTGGGAGATCTCGTTGTTCGCTGTTTACTTGGCCTGGAAGATCTCGCTCTCGACCGCGAGCGTGACGAGGTCCCGCAGGCCGCCCTGCGACTCGGCCAAGCGTGCCACGATCCGGTCGATCTCGCCGCGGTCGCCCGGCTCCATCAGCCGGCCCGTGCCGTAGGTGAGG
>JBJTOU010000115.1:0-13617 GCA_046074725.1 Planctomycetia bacterium | reverse complement strand
GGCCGATGCGCACCCGCGAGGGGCTGCCCATGCCCCGTGAGCCGGCGTTGCTGGCCCGCGCAGGCATGGACGCCGAAAGCGCAGCAAGCATCGAGTGAGCGAGGCCTGGAAGGCCGTAGCGAACGTCCGGCGACGGGGCATGGGCAGCCCCGAGCCCACCTATGTGGGCCGAACCGCCTCGATCAGGTGATACGTCTTCACCTCCTCGCGGGCGACGTCGTGCCACCGTTGGGGCAGATGCTCGACATACCAAGTCGGCTGCTTCGTGACGACCAGCAGCGTCCCGCCGGGTGCCAGGGCCCGCCAGGCCGCATCGACGAAGAGTTCGGCGATCCGGAAATCGCCGTAGTAGGGCGGATTGGCGAGCACGAGGTCGTAGGTTCCGGGCTCGTCCACCTCGCCCCCCGCCTCGAGTGCGACCGTGACATTCGCAAGCCCGTTGACCTCGGCGCCCAGCCGCGTGCATTCGACGGCCCGCGCCGATGAGTCGATCGCATGCACCTGCACGCTCGGATCCCGGGCGGCAATGCCGATCGCCACGGCCCCCGAACCGCACCCGATGTCGAGCACGCGGGTGCCCGATGCCACATCGACGGCATTCAAGAGATGACGGGCGCCGGGGTCGATCCGTCGATGCGCGAAGACGCCCGGCCTGGTGATCGCTTTCAGCAGCCGCTCGCGGTCTCGAAAAACGACCTCGCAGGTGAAGTCGCGTATCTTCGCCGGCTCTCGGGTCTTCTCGACGACATAGGCCACCGCAGCGGGCTTCGGGCCGGTCGCGGGCCTCACGCGAACGGTTTCGCCGGTTCCGGCGAGTTGCTCCCGAAGCCAGGTGTCTCGAGCGTTATCGACCGCCGCCACGAGCCGTCCACCGATATCGAGGGTCAGCATGGCCTGCTGGAGGATGTCACGCGAGAGTTCGGCCTCGCCCTCCTTGGCCAGCGGAATGACCGTGAGATCGTGGGGGCCTGGCGGCAGGTCGGGCAGACAGACCGACCGAAGGTTCGATGGCGAATCACCCCATGAACGCACTGCGAGATCGTGCTGGTAGCGATCCAGAAACCATGCCGTGACGCCCGCGGCTGGCCGCTCAGTCGCCAAGCAGTGGGCCGCCTGCGCACGGCCGACCGTGGAGCACACGATCCGCTCGCCAGGCAGACCGCGGGCGACATCGATCGCATGGGCCTCGGCAGGCCGGGCCGGAGTTGCTTCGATGGGCCGGATCACTCTGGTCTGCGGGGCCGCTCGAAATCCCCGCCTTCGCCGCCCGGCCCATTCGGCCCCCCACGATCAGCACCCGGGCCACGCCCCTGCCCACCGGGGCCCCGGCCCTGTCCACCTGGCCCACGCCCCTGCCCACCTGGTCCGAAGCCAGGCCCGCCGCCGGGACCGCGGCCCTGTCTTCCCTGCCCGATGCCCGGCCCGCCCTCGCCGCTTCGCATCCGGAGGGTTTGCATCTCCTCGGCGAACTTCGTGAGTTCGGCCCGATCGAGCTTTCCATCGCCATCGGCGTCGAACCGCATCGCATGCTCGACCATGCGTTCAGGAGAGGGCGGTCCACCGCGCTCCCCGCCGTCCTCAGGTGGCCGCGCCCCGGCCACACCCCCCAAAAACATCGCCATGCCCACCACCATCGACCAGTTCACGTTTTTCATCGTTTGTTCTCCTCGGGGACTCATCGATTCAACGGCGGCCCGGATCAAAGGTTTCGGGAAGCGGTTTATCGGATCGGTTCGAGCGTCACCGCGTCGCGAAGCGGGAGATGGGTCACACGGCCTCCGAAAAACTCGTCCATGCTGGCCCGCTTGTCGAGGTCTCCTCGGGCGATCTCCTCCCAGTTCCCCACCACGAGGACTGCCATCGTGTCTGGGTCGAGATGCTTCCGGGCCACCCGGCGGATGTCCTCACGGGTCACCCCCTTTACCGTATCACGAAATGTCTTCCAGAAATCCTTCGGCCGGTTCGTCCACTCGTCGTTCACGAACACGCGAAGCATCTGTGGCTTGCTCTCGAACTGCCTCGGAAAGGTCTCGACGAGCCCCTGCTTGGCCGTCTCCAGTTCTTCCTCACTGACGAGTTCTTCTCGAATCTTCCGAATCTCGTCGAGGACGATCTTCGTGGCCAGCGCCACGGTGGCGTTCTTGCTCTCGAACCCGGCGCGGAAATCGCCCGGATAATTGACCTTCGGCGAGATGCTCGATCGCACCGAGTAGGCAAGGCCTTCGTTGCTCCGAACCTGCTGCATCAGGCGGCTCGTGAACCCGCCTGCACCGAGGATCTCGTCGAGCATCATGAACGGAATCAGGTCTGGATCGTCCCGCTCGATCGACCGAAGGCCGAGCACCACCTTGCCCTGGGGAATGTCCTTCGGCACATGGTAGAGCCCCGGCTCGAGCGTGATCGACGGCGGCGCAGGATCGGGCGCACGATCACCCCGCTTCCAACCGGCCAGTGACTTCTCCAGCGTGGTCAGCATCTGCCCCTCTTCGAAGTCACCCGACACGGCGATGATCACGTTGCCGGGATGGAAGAGCCTCGCATGCATCTCCTCGATCCGTGGCCGCGATGTGGCGGCGACGCTGGCGCCGGTCGGCTGCGCGCCCTCGAAATGCTTCTCGCCGTAGAGGAGCCGCTTCCACTCCCGACCGAGGATCGACGAAGCGTCGTCGTTTCGCTGTTTGAGCGATTCGAGCAAGCGGGCCTTCGCCGTCTCCAGCCGTGCCGCGTCGAAGGCGGGCTTCCCAAGCATGGCCATGAAGAGGCCCAGGCTCTCGTCGAGATTTCGCGTCAGGCAGTTCATCGTGGCCGACGAAAACGTGTCGCCCGCCGCCACCGAGACATCGGTCGCGAGGAAGTCGAGCCGCTCATCGAGTTCGGCCGGTGGAAACCCCTCGGCCCCGCCTTCCAACACCATCCTCGCCGTCATGGAGGCCAGTCCGGGGATGTCAGTCGGGTCGAGCGAGGCCCCGCCCTTGAAGGTCATCGCGATCGTGACCAGAGGAAATTCGTGCGAGGGCGCGAGGTAGACGACCGTGCCGTCGGCGAGCACGCGGCGGAAGGTCGCCGGGTCGGGTGGCTGGAACACGAGCGGATCGAAGGAGATCTCCTCCGGCCGCGCGGGAAGAGCCTCGGCGACGGCCACGGGCCGGCCGAGTTGCGCCCGAGGCGGAGCCGATGTCCGCGGCGGCACGAGCATCAAGAGGCCGATGACACCGAGGGCGAGGATGACGGCGATCGCGCGAGTGTTCATCGTGAGACTTTCTGCTCCCGACGGTAGATGGCGACGCTGCGGTTGGTCGGCTTGAAATACTCGTTTGCAACGCGACGGATGTCGGCGGCCGTGACGGCCTCGTACTTCCTCGGCCCCTCGTTGATCTCCCGCCAGTCGAGCAGGGCCTCGGCGAAGGCCAACTGGATCAGCAGCGACATGTTGTTCTCGAGCCGCCGGTAGTTTCCGGCCGCGATCCGGTTCTTCACCTTCCGGAGTTCACGTTCGGGAATCTCGGCCTTCTGGATCGCGGCGAGCTCTTCATACCAGGCCTGCTCAAGTTTTTCGGGGGTCGCGTCACCTCGGGTCTGCGCCTCGAACGAGAACAGCCCGGCGTACTTGCGGGTGTCGGACGAAGCCCGAGCCGTCGCGGCGATCCCGCGGCTCTCGACAAGCCCGGCATAGAGCCTGCCCGTCCGTTCGTTGAGGATCTCGGCGAGCACGTCGAGCGGATAACTGTCGGAGTGGCCGGCCGGGACGGTGTGGTAGCGGACCTCGATCGACGGCGGGAAATCCCCCTCGGCGTTCATGCGCTGCTCGGCAAGCTGATCGACTTCGAGCGTCACCACCGGCGGGGGCTTCCTCGAGCCAGGGTCGAGCCGCAAGAAGTATCGCTCGATCAGCGTCCGTGCCTGCTTGGGATCGAAGTCGCCGACGATGATCCCGAAGAGATTCCCCGGCCGGTAGTAGGTGCTCCAATACTCCTCGGCCTGCTCCGTCGTGTAACTGTTCAAGTCACTCGGCCAGCCGATCACGGGCCAGGCATAGCCGCACGACGCCCAAAACATCGAATCGAACTGCTCCTGGAACCGGCCGGTGGGCGTGCTGTCGGTCCGCAGCCGCCGCTCTTCGTGGACGACGTCGCGTTCCGAGAAGAACTCGCGGAACACGCTGTCGTGAAGACGGTCGCTCTCCATCCAGGCCCAGAGTTCGAGCTTGTTGGAGGGCACGGTGATGAAGTAGCAGGTGAGGTCGTAGCTCGTGAAGGCGTTCATCCCGCTGCCGCCCGCCTTCGTGTAGACCTGATCGAACTCGTCCTTGACGATCGTCGCCGTCTCGGCGCCCGCCTCACCGCGTCCCTGCTGGGCTCGGATCAGGGCGTCGAGCTTTCCACGAAGGACTCGCAGATCCTGCGTGTCGTTGGCGGGATTCCACGGGTCGTCGATCTCGCCCCGCATGAACCGGTCGTATTGGCGAGTCCAGACGATCTGATTGATCTCGTCACGGATCGCCTTCTGCTCGGCCCGGTAGCGGGCGTCGCGAGCGGGATCGCGGGTGCCGATCGTGTTGGTGCCCTTGAACATCATGTGCTCGAAGAAGTGGCTGATGCCCGTGATCCCGGGTCGCTCGTTCACGCTCCCGACCCGTGCCACCCAGCCGGCGCTGACGACGTTCGGCTGATCGGTGCGAGGAACGAGCAAAAACTGCATGCCATTGGGAAGCGTCAGTTCCTCCGCCTCGACCTGCTGGGCGACGGCCCGTCCGGCGTGGGCGCCGAGACAGACCAGCAGGGAGATGGTGGCGACGAGACGGCTGATGGGCGGCATCGATCGGCTCCGGAAGCATGCGGTGGACGGCCACCGCGTTATACCCCAGCCCCCGTCCAAACCGCCAATCCGCGCAGGTGTCCGCATCGGCACCGCCTTGCGACGTAGGCCGCGAATCTCGCCATTCGTCCGACAGCAGGCCGGGCACTATCGTTTCGCGCCGCGACAGACAGAAGGGCCGCATGCCATGGCGCCGATCGATCGATCCGACCCGATCATCCTCGGGCATGTCCTCTCCGAACATCAGGACCTCTTTCGTCGGATCATGGCCGTGCGGCATGCATTGGCCGCAGAGCCACTCTCCGGCGATCATCGGCTCGCTCCCCTGGAGCACTGCCTGCGATCGCTCCGCGACCACCTCGAGTGTCACTTCCGCCAGGAGGAATCGGGCGGGTTTCTCGAGGAGGCCGTGACACGGATGCCCCGGCTGGGGCCCTCCGTTGCGGCGGTCATCGCCCAACATCCGGTCCTCCTGGCCGAGCTCGACACGCTCATCGCCTCCCTGCGGTCATCGGCCGACTCGACCACGGCCTGGCAGCAGGCGGCACACGCCTTCGAGACGTTCGCGGTGAACTTGATGGCCCACGAACGGAGCGAGAACGCCGTCGTTCAGGAAGGCTACAACGAGGATCTCGGTCTCGTGGATTGAGGCTTCGACGCATCCGTCGGTGCGTCGTCGCAGGATCCCTCGACCGGCATCACGACGGCCGCTCCATGAAGTGATCGACCGTGAACGATCGCGGAGTGAACATGACATCGGTCGCCGCGACGTGCTCGATCCGATCCAGATCGATGAGCACCGGCGGCGCCTCGTCGCGATCGCCGGATCGGAAAGCGAGCAACTGCACCCGCGGCGGCTGGATGATGAGGCAATGCGGCTGAAGCCGGTGCCGTGACGGGGGAACACCATCGGGCCCGTGTTCCTCCACGTCGATCTCTTGCCGGTCGTTGATGGCGCTACTCAGGGTCGAGAGGAGCCTGGGCCGCGTCGCATAGCGGCCTGGCTCGAACGGACGAACCAGGAATCCTCGCTTGGCCTCGTCGAACTGCTTCCGCAGACCTTCGGGAATGTGGCGTTCAATCTTGTGCCGCAGCGCCTCGATGCCGGTCCAGAGCACCGTCCCCTCGAAGCCGCGGAGCAGATCGCGGCTCACCGCAAACGCCACCAGTTCCAGGAGTGTCACGGGCTCTGCCGGCAGCGGTCGGCTCCCCACATGATTTTTGGCGAGCAGCCAACCAAACTTCCGGCTGCCGGCAATGGGCTGGTGATCGACCGGGTAGCCGCAGGATGCGAGAAACTCGCAGTCCCTCCGAAGGGTCCTGGGTGAGAGCCTCGAAAGCCCAAGCCGCTCGCGGACCGTCGTGATCAGCGTTTGGTCATCGAGCGGCTGCCGTGCCTCGGAAAGGACGTCGAGCAGCGCGAAGATACGAAGGAACTGTTCGTGACGAGCAAAGTTGCCTGACATGGTGCGTCCAAAGCCGTGCCCCAGCCAACCCAGACACCATCCAAGACACGGTGTCTACAGGAAAGCAGGGAACTGGAAAAGGGTCGCGGGGAATTTAAACAACGCGACTCGGCACGCTTGGTCACCAACATGCTTTGGCAAATACTACGGCATGCCCGGGTTCTCGTTTGAACCGGGCCGTCCTCGCACGGCTATCACACGGATGCGGTCACGCGACCAAGCGTCCCGACTGACGCTCGCGCTCGACGCTCCCGTGCCACGACTCGGCCGCTTCGACAAGCCGGTCGATCATCGACATCACCTGCAGCGTCGTGAGGTCGCCGTCCTCGACCACGGTCTCCACGACCATTCGAAGATTCTCGAAGTCGGCATCGCATTCCGCGTGCACCAGCGGCGTATCGGCCGCAAGACAGCTCATCACCATGCAGGTCTTGGCGATGTCACCCTTGCAGGGGAACGCCCGTTCGATCGATGCCCGGCATCGCCGTCCCTCATCAGGCGTTTCCAGCCTGACGATCGCCAGTTTTTCACCTCGGAGATTGCAGTAGGAGCGGGTCACGAAGGCAACGCGGATCACCCCCTCCTCTTCGTCGACGTGATGCCGCACGGCCTCTTCTGAAAGCATCTCCGAACACCGCGTGAGACAAATAGCCATGGCGCACTCCTTCTTTCCTGGCCGCCTCTGCGACCGTTGACCAGAACCCCCCTTGCGAGTAATACGCCCAGAGGCGCGCCGTCTTGCGCAGCGCGAAAAATTTTTTGTTTTTCGAGAGACCAACGGTGCCCTCCCGAACGTCATGATGTCCAACGCGCAGAATGTGCTGTCTGAGCATCGACGCACGTCGGGGATTCCAAAAGGAAGGGGCCGTGCATGAGTGATCCCCCGCGGGAACATCGGCACAGAATCTGCAAACTGCTCCTGGCATGGCAGTCTTCGGCAGATGAAAGCGACCTCGAATCCCTGATCCGCGCCACAGGGAGCCTGATCGATCGCATTGCCCGTGCCACGCTTCGAAGGCATTCCATCAGCGACCCCGACGCCGTTGACGATGCCGTGTCACTCGTGCTCGATCATGTGCGCCGCCTCGCTGGGTCGGGAACGACGGAACGAGGCGTCTCGCCCTTCGTGTGCCACGACGCCGGCGAGGCGACCGACACCGGCGCATCGTATCTCGCATGGCTGACGACGGAGCGGTCCCGCGATGTCGCCCGGAAACGGCACCGTCACGCCCGACGCTTTCAGCCCCTCTCGAGCCTTGGCTCCGTCCCGTCGGGCGTCGGCCGACGGCTGGCATCGATGCCGCCATCCGACGGCACGATCGACTCTCAGGGCTCGACCCCCGAGCGGATCGAGCGGGCGATCGGCAGGCTCGACCCACGTCTGGCTACCGTCCTGCGGATGCTCCTCGACGGAAAGCCCCAGACCGTGATCGCCTCGACCCTCCATGTCTGCGAAGGCACCGTCTCACGAATGCGGGCACGAGCCATTGTCGCCGTCAGACAGCTCATGGCCGACGAACCCGACGATCCAGACTGATGCGCCGAGAGGCGTCCCGTGAAGATGGAGGCATCAGCCGAAGACCACCGCTCGTCGCCCATGGAGGAAGACCCGATCCTCCAGGACGAGCTGCACGGCCCTGGCCAGCACGAACTCGCGGCCGTCGGCAGGTCCAAGAGACATTCCTCTCATGCCGGCACCCACGCGAGAACGACATCCTCGACGCTCGTCCCCGATTTCCGCACAGGCACGTCGATTCTTTCCAGGCCGATCCGGTCGGGCGTGGCATCGGCGCGGATCCGGTCGAGTTCGGCCGCGATCTGCTCTTCGAGCGCCAACCGTTTTTCCTCGAGCGTCAGCAGGCTCTCCTCGGCGTGCGCGACGTCGGCCTGTTGCCGCGCGGCGCGGCTGGCTGATCGCATCGACGTGGCCGCCTTCCCGATCGTCGTGGAGCTTGCCATCTTGCGGCCCAACAGCGCGCCGAGCACCGCCGAGCCGATCGAGACGTAGGTCTGGAGCGACTGATTCTTGGCCTCCGCCTTTTCCCGCTCGACCTTGTGCCTGGCCCGTTCGATCCGGTCGGTGAGCGTCGCCATCCTGGAGGCGAACGACTCACGTACCCGCTCGAGTTCCGCATCACGCCATTCCTTCACCCGCTGCGCGATTCGCACGCGGAAATCCGCCTCCGACTCGTCCGGCATGGAGACGGCGTCGATGACCGGCGCCCGCCAGATGGTGAGCGTGGAGGAGCGGACAAGATGGTTTTTGAGTGAGGCGGCGAGCGTCGTGTAGCCACGGGGAGAAGCCAGCGCCCCGGGCAGGCTCGCGAACGTGCCGGGCCGCGGGGCCGGCTCGATCTCCGGAGGTTCCGGCAACTGCCTGGATGACTCCCATGCGGATTCGCCGATCGATTCGGACGCCGGGGCGATGCAGATCACCTCGCGATCGACATCGACGCGGGCGGCGGGCTGCGAGTAGCGAACCCGAGCCCGCCCGAGCACCCATGGCGCGTAGGAGACGTCGGCATCCGAGTTCATCGCCTTTTCGGGCGCGAGGAAGACCTCCTTGACGCCCGGCGGCAGGATCGGACGCGGGCCACCGGTCGGGGCGGCAGGCGCAGCGGGCCCACGGTCGCGCGACGGAGCCTCGGGCGTCGCGGCACCAGTCGGCATGCCGGCGTTCAGACGACGAATCTCCTCGCGCAGCAGGGGACCCCGGAGATAGGCCATGGTCCACCGCGTTTGAAAGACGGTCTCCCCATCCTCGTGCACGCTGTGCATCAGGAACATCCGCTTGCCGAGCCCTGAGAGCAGGCGATCGACGTCACCACGGTTGAACGACGATCCGCTGGTCGATGCCGCTCCCTCGAGTCCGTCGAGGACCCTCGCCTTGTCACGAGCTGTCTGCAGCCGGCCGAGGAACCAGAGCCCCGCGTTGGAAAGGCCCTTGTAGTCGAGATCGACCGGATTCTGAGTCGCCAGCACCATGCCCAGTCCGTAGGCGCGGGCCTGCTTGAGGAGCGTCAGGAGCGGGGTCTTGCTCGGTGGATTGGCGGTCGGGGGCAGGTAGCCGAAGACTTCGTCCATCACGAAGAGGGCCTTGAGCGACGAGGTGCCCCCTTGAGTCCGCATCCAGGAGAGCGTCTGGCCCGCCAAAAGCGTGACGAAGGCCATGCGATGCGCATCGGAGAGGTGGGCGATCGAGACGATGCTCACCCGCGGCTTGCCGGCGGGATTCCAGAGCAGTCGGCCGACATCGAGCGGCTCGCCATCGAGCCAGGTTTCAAAGCCGGGGGCGGCGGCCACGGTGTTGAGCTTGGACGCCAGCTGGAAGCGGTCACCGGCCGGGTAGAAATTTTCGAGTTCCAGAAACCCGACTCGTTCGATCGGCGGCGCCGGAATCGACCGCACGAGCGTGCCGAAGTCGACTTTTTGCCCGCTCTTCCAGAGCGCATCGACGATCGTCGAAAGCAGCACGTGCTCCCGGCTCGTGCCAGGCTCGCCATCGGCGCCGACGAGGGCGAGGATGCCAGACACGAGCGACTCGATCCGCTCCCTCCGAATTTCGGCATCGGCCATCACATGCTCCGGCGGCGGCTCCAGGCTCTCGAGCATGGCCAGCGGCCGTCCGGTGCGGCTTCCGGGGGTATAGACCGCCATCTCAACAGCGCCGTGTAGCCGCCGGATCCTCTCGGGCGATTGACCGCTCGCTGCGAGACCTTCCGACCATGTGCGCGCCGTCCGCGCAGCGAGTTCTTCAACGGAAACGCCCTCGCGGGCCGCCGCATCGGGCTCGATCCACGGCAGGAAGTCCGCCGGTGCGAGAGCGGGGAAAGACAGAAGCACGTTGGCGAGGTCGCCCTTCGGATCGATCACGATCGCCGGGATTCCGTCGATCGCCGCCTCCTCGATCAGATCGATGAGAAGGCCCGTCTTGCCGCTGCCCGTCATGCCGACGCACACGGCATGGGTGGTGAACCGCTTGGCATCGACCAGCAGCGGCTCGGGGTTCACCGCCCCCGTCGCAGGATCGACCGTGCGGCCAAGGTACAAGACGCCCAGCCCCTCGATATCGACAGCTTGTTTCTGCGAACGCGGACGCGTGTCGGCCATGGGGTGCTCCTCGGCGGGCGGAACACCATTCAACTTCGACGCCGCTATTCCTGCAAACCGTCCCCCCGTCGCCATGCCGCCTCAGGGGCCGACCGACGACCTCTTTTCAGACGGTGTCCGCCGTGTCTCGAGGCCTTCGGCGCGAACGTGCCGAATGATGCCCAACACGAGAAACATGAGCGTTGCAAGCACCACGAGAACATCTCCTGCCGTAAACCACGGGTATTCATTCCCATTCCGCAGACCATCCATCGATGTTCCTTCCACGCGCGTGCCTCGGGGCGATGTGCGTGCCGCCCACTGCCCAAGCCCCCCCCCTTGTCGAGGAGTGCCATCAGACGGCCGGCGGGCGGGATCGGGCCCTTCCCCCCGACCCCGCTCCGCCGACTGCTCGATGAACCGAACGCCTTCGGCCACCGACTGGGAACACTCGTCGATATCGTGGGTGGCGCAGTGCATGCCCCTGTTTCATCGCCGCCTCTTCTCCCGGCATGCCGGTGACGAGGAGAGCGTGACGACGAACACCTCCTCGCCTGTCGCCGCACTGATGTCGTGGTGCACGCTCACCGGGAGCGCGCCGGTCGCCTCCATCACGAGCGACTCGAGCATCGGGCGTCCTGCAAGCACAAGATGGCTGCGAAGCTGCTTGAGAAGTTCGGCGCCGCGTCCATTTCCCGCCCCCTGGCCCTCGATCAACCGCTGCTCGGCCGCGGAAAGTACTCCCTCCAAATGCACGAAAATCTTGTTCTCGATGAGATGGGCGTGGACGTTGCGCGGACCGCGGCCCATATACTCCTGCTGGAATCGCGCCACGGCATCGCACACGGCTGCCTCGATCTGCCCCTGCGATTTCATGGCCCCCCCTCGGATGCCCGCTCACGCCGACCCCCACGAAGTGGGGGTTCTGCCACAGTGGGTTTCGGGTGGTGTGGCGACCGGAAATCAGCAATGAGCATGGAGGCAGAAAATTTTTCTTGCCTTACCCAGATTGCCACTTATACTTGCCGCGATCGATTGGCAGCCGAGCCCTGAAAAGCCGCTGATGATCGGTCAAAACCAACAAAACTGACGGAAGACGAGTCGAGGGGCAGTCCGGTTTTTCCGGGTGGTCCGTCGCAGCGTAAGCCGGCGAGAGAGGAAGCCTTTGGGCGTCCTCCCCCGCCGGCTTTTTTCGTTTCGACACCCGATGCCCGCGGAGCCCTCTCATGGCCATGACTGCGACGTTCACCGCACGGAGACACGCCCCATATGCGTCCTTCTGGCCGGCACCTTCCGTCGATCAACGATTGGCGAGGCAGGTGGCTCTGGCCGCGGGGTCGTTCGAACACCTGCTCCTCGGACGGGCTCCCACGAGCGTCTCCGTCGTCGCATTCGAAGAGTGGATGGTCGTGAACGTGCATGAATCCCTCTCCCCGCTCGAGCGTCGCCTTGCCCGTGATGAGGCCGGTCGCACGAGGGTCCAGGAATACCATCGCGAACTCTTCGAATCGACGCTCGATGCGCTGCGCGATCATGTGCGGCAGGCGACCGGCGTGACGCTTCAAAGCGGGATGGCGCATGTGGAGCCGGCCACCGGAAGCCTGCTCAAGACGCTCTCCACGCATGCCACCATCGAACTTTTCCTGCTTGGCGACGGGCTGCCCGGACTCGGCGTTCCCGTGAACGTCCATCTTCATGCCCATGGCTCGGACGGCATCGGACCCGTCCACCACTGATGTTCCCGGAAGGACCCATATTCACGAAGAAAAGGTGCCCCAATGCTGGTGCTGACGAGAAAGAATCGCGAAAGCGTGGTGATCGGCCGTCCCGAGGATCTCGAGATCATGCTCGAAATCACGATCCTGGAGATCGAGGGGGGCCGCGTGCGACTGGGCTTCCAGGCCGACAGCAAGATGCCGATCCACCGCCGGGAGGTCTGGGACCGGATCTGCAACGGCAACGGCCATGCCGCGGCAGCCTCGCTGCCGGCCCGCGTGGTCGATGGGATGGTGGAGCGAAGCCGCGTTCCCTCACGGGCTCCATCCGCCCGCGACATCGGCTGACGCGGGGCCGCGATCATGAAGTCCCAGGGCGAGATCGAGGCCGCGGTCTGCGATGGCATCTCGAGATTCCAGCAGGAATTCATCGGGCGCGGACCGCGGGACATCCACTCCCACCTCATCGGCACGCTTCTGGTCGTGCGGCTGCAGGGGGTTCTCACGCCGGCAGAGCGGCAGCTCATCGCTCCCCGGCAAGAGGCCCCGGCGGCCGACGGCAACCACTCCGGAAACGGCGCGGATCACGGAAACGGTCGATCCCTGCTCAAGCAGGTGCGGTCACACATGGTGGCCTCCGGGCGGCAGCGGCTCGCGGACATCGTGGAGACCGCCGTGGGAGTGCGGCTGGTGAGCGTCCACCACGACATTTCAACGGTCACAGGAGAGGAATTGATGGTGTTCTCCCTCGCCGAAACGCCGGCATGCCGGCCCCGAAAAAAGGTGTGACCCGGCTGGAACGGGACATTTTTCGCCGTCTTGCATGGCAAAAGCGAATCCGTACACTAGGGCGTTTCGCGGTTTCGACCGGCCGCTAGCGTAGCTCAATTGGCAGAGCAGCTGATTTGTAATCAGCAGGTTGCGGGTTCAACTCCCGCCGCTAGCTCAGCACGACGATTCCGGAGGCCGGTGAATCGGAAGGCCCGCTGTTCGCCCGGCCTTCTGAATCGTCCTGCCGCCGTAAACCGCGGGAAACAGGTGCGGGCGCGGCATCACGCGACCGGCCGAACGTCACGAGCGTCACATTCACCACCCACGAAGGCCAACCACGACAGAGGGGAGTTTCCCGAGCGGTCAAAGGGGTCAGACTGTAAATCTGATGGCTTATGCCTTCGCAGGTTCGAATCCTGCACTCCCCAGTCTCGCCACCAGCAAGTCGCGCCCTTCGCCGTCGCGGGTGTAGCTCAATGGTAGAGCAATAGCCTTCCAAGCTAAAGACGAGGGTTCGATTCCCTTCACCCGCTTTTGACACCAGCCATACCGAGATCCACCCAACGCACATCGACACAAAAAGCCCGTTCACACCATCGGCCTCGGCGCTCGTCCGCTGCTGTAGCTCAGTTGGTAGAGCACGTCCTTGGTAAGGACGAGGTCATGGGTTCAAGTCCCATCAGCAGCTTCGGCCAAGGGCGGCGACCCCGCCCGATGGCTTCATGATCAGGCAGTTTTTTCACTACCGAGGAGAAAGCAGG
>JBJTOU010000114.1:0-12946 GCA_046074725.1 Planctomycetia bacterium | reverse complement strand
GGCTTCCGCGGCTGCGAGGCAAGCCAAGGTTGCCTCGAGCCGCGATGGCTCGCCCTCCAGGCGAGCCTCGCCAAAGCCGAAGCAGGCCCGAAGGGATGCTGAGGCGCGAACGCGAGTGCCCTCCATGGCCCCCGCAGGCTTCCGCGGCTGCGAGGCAAGCCAAGGTTGCCTCGAGCCGCGATGGCTCGCCCTCCAGGCGAGCCTCGCGGAAGCCGAAGCAGACCCCTCACGAGAATTCGTGAGGGGTGCCCGTGTTCCATGAGCCGGCGTTGCTGACCAGCGCAGGCATGGATGCCGGAGCGCAGGCAGCATCGAGTGAACGGAGGCCTGGAGGGCCGTAGTGAACGTCCGGCGATGGAGCACGGGCACCCCGTCCCACGAAGAACCGGCCAGACCCACCCAAGCCCCCAATGATCACCGTGCCCGGCGGTCGGTGCCGGCGGTGACGTCGAGTTCGAGAGTGTCGTGGTCGCCGCGGTCGAGCCGTTCCCAGGCGATCGCCCCCATCGCGGCATTGTCGGTGCAGAGCGACCGCGGCGGCACGATGACATCGATGCCTTTCGCCGTACCCCATCGCTCCAGCGACTCCCGAAGGAGCGTGTTGGCCGCGACCCCGCCGCCCACGATGACACATCGGCAGCCGGTCCGCTCGACAGCGAGGGCCACCTTGGCGAGGATCGAGTCGATCACAGCCTGCTGAAACGAGGCCGCGAGATCAGCCCGCCGTCGGCCGGTCGGAGGCTGCGTGTGTTCGGGAGCGCCGGGAGGGCGGACCTGGTAGCGAAGGGCCGTCTTCAATCCGCTGAAACTCATGTCGAGCCGGTCGTGATCGGCGGCGAGGGGCCGCGGAAAGCGGAAGGCCTTCGGATCGCCATCGCGGGCGGCCCGTTCGATCTCCGGGCCACCCGGATACCCGAGGCCCAGAAGGCTCGCCGCCTTGTCGAATGCTTCGCCGGCAGCGTCGTCGATCGTGCCGCCGAGCCGCTCGAGAGCGAGCGGACCATGGACATGGAACAGCGACGTGTGGCCGCCGCTGGCGACGAGCCCCACACACGGATACTCGACCCGTTCCGCATGAGCGAGCTTGCAGGCGTAGAGATGGGCCGCGACATGGTCATATCCCACGAGGGGAATCTCGAGCGCCGCGGCGATCGCCTTCGCGGCCGAGAGGCCGACGAGCAGCGACCCGACAAGGCCGGGCCGCACCGCCACGGCCACGGCCACGAGGTCGTCGCGGGCCACGCCGGCCCGGCTTACCGCCTCATCGATGACCGGGATGATCCGCTCCACGTGGGCTCGAGACGCCACCTCGGGCACCACGCCGCGCCACCGGGCGTGCAGGGCTTCCTGGCTGGCGACGATACTCGAAAGGACATTCCTCGCCGGCCCGATCACGGCCGCCGCGGTTTCATCGCACGTTGATTCAATGGCCAACAGCGGCATGGGAATAGTCGGTCTGCGAAGGCCATGGATGGCTTCGCGTTGATCCAGCCGCTCGCCGGGATGGCGAGCGTGGCGGGCGAGGGAAACCTTGGCTTTCCCTCCGGCCGCCCCTCGTCTGCGAAGGCCATGGATGGCTTCGCAGACGTATAGCTAGTAGTCATACCACATCCCGACTCCCGCTCGATTTTGGATGCGGGGCGTAAATGCAAACTGCGGATCGGAGCCGTACAGGTATTCAAACCCGATGCGATAGAGTTTTTCGCTGCGACGGCCGCGCCACGCCCACCCGGCCTGGGCGCAGACATTCCCACCCCAGTTGAGTTCCTGCCTGGAGATTCCGTTGACGGCCAGGAAGGGCGCTCCGTGGATGCCCGTCGGACGGGCCTGAATGAGTTCCGTGCCGAATTGGAATTCCCACGGCTTGGAGCCGCCGTCGTTGAAGAACGACCAGCCGACTTCACCGTAGATCCGCATCCAGTCGAGTGGATAGAACGAGTTGCCCCACACGATCACGTCCCGCACATAGTTCAACCGTGGATAGGCGTTGGGGTGCTTGATGTAGAACTCGTCCCCGAGGTGGGCGCTGTTGTGGTAGTAGGCGAGCTTGGTCTGCCAGCGGCCGATCCCGTAGACGAGCGGAACACCGAACCGATAATCGGCCGAACGCAGGTCGCGATCGTCGCTCGGATCGAGCCGCACGAAGGCCGCGCCCTCGATCTGGACCTCGAAGCCCTGGGGATGGACGACCGCGTCGGAACCATAGCGGAGAATCGAAGCCCGGCCGCCAAGCGTGGTGTCCCACAGCCAGCCCTCCTGCTTCGACGGGTTGACGATGTCCGGCTGCGTGTCGTCGTACCAGACCGTTCCGATCCGAGGCTCTTTCGGACCGGCGAGGTAGCTCGTGTAGATGAGGTTGTTCGGCATGATCTGCCAGAACCAAGGACGAGGTGCCCAGAGATCGTCGAACCCATCTGGAAAACGTGTGGCCGGCACGAGATCGCCGTCGGCAGTGGCGGGGAGTTCCTCGTAGGGAACGTCGAGCACGACGGGACCGTCCGGAAGGGCCGGAGCGGTCAGGATTCGCATCTCCTGATCGGGTGATGGCGGTACCGGGGGCTCGAGCAGTGACTGCGCGGCGGCACTCGGCATGACCGAGGCCACGAGCATGGCCGTCATCAGCAACCGGTGCGTCGAGGGGCGGGTCATGGAGATCGAACCGGGAGGGGCCGGCGAGTTGCGGATCGTGGCGGGCGCTGCGACACTCTACGCACCATTCGTTCCGAATACACAGGAAGATCGGCCGCAGCGGGCCGTTCTCACGAGCAACGATCCGCTTTCGACGCGACGGGCGCGAGCGACGGCAAGAGGGGCGGTTTTCCCGACTTCCTGGCCTGCCGCCCCGCCCCTCCTTCACGGCCTCACGACCATGACCCAAATTCGCGATTCCTCCGAGTCCCCCTCCCAGCCTTCCGCAACCGACGACGCCCCGCTCGCGGCGGCACTGGCGCGAATCCCCAGCGGTTTGTTCATCGTCACCTGGCAGGACGAAGGTCGCGCCCGTGGCATGCTCGCGAGTTGGGTGATGCAGGCGGGATTCGCACCACCGGCGATCACCGTCGCGGTCGGCGTTGACCGTGATCTTGTCGCCGCCATCGAAAGGGGCTGTCGGTTCGTGGTCAACATCCTCGGCGAGTCGCAACGGCCCCTGCTCGCCCGGTTCGGCCGTCCGTCCTCCAAAGGCGACGACCCTTTCGTTGGTCTCGACCTTTCCCGATCGCCCGGTGGTGGGCCCGTGCTTGTCGCCTCGGTTGGCTGGCTCGAATGCCGGGCCGTCGGACGCGTGGGGGGCGATATCACGGACCACGTCGTGGTGCTCGCGGAGGTGGCTGCAGCGGCCGCCGCGGGCTCCGAGCCGCCGCTGGTGCACATGCGAAAGAATGGTTTACGATACTAATCCGGTCTCATCCCAACCGGTTTTATCCCAAGGGTTTTTGCAGGAATGCGATACGGTTCGCTGCTCGTTGCCCTGACGCTCTTCATCGCCGGCTGTTCCGGCCCGGCGGCTGCCCCCGGCTCGAATCCGGCGGCCCGACCGTCGCCATCCGATGTCAAGCGGTTCGTCTTCATCAGCAATGGCGATGACCCGTTCTGGGACGCCTGCAACGCCGGGCTCGTCGAGGGCGCGAAGCGTTCCGGGCTGGCGGCGAAGGGCCTGCTGGCCGCGATGGACAAAGGCAATGGCACGGCCCAGGGGCAGATCGAAAAACTGCGGCAGTTCGCCAGCCAGCCGGATGTCGCCGGCGTGGCGATTTCGGTGATCCAGGCCGAGAACGCCGCGATCGTCGAGGAGATGAAGAACCTTGCCGCCAAGGGCGTGAAGGTGATCACCGTCGATGGCGACGTGAACCGGGCGATGTTCCGCGATGCCCGGCCCTATTACATCGGTACCGACAACATCGTCGGCGGGCGGCTTCTCGGCGCCGCTGCGAAGGCGGCTCTGGCGGCGCGGGCAAAGACATCGGGCGGATACGTGCAGTTCGCCGGCTTCACCGACAACGGCAACGCCCGTGCCCGTATGGACGGATTCAAGGAGGCGATCGGCGACGGATTCAACGAGGCCGATCGCATGAGCGACGAGATGGATCTCGCACGGGCTCGCGACAACGTCCGCACGGCATTGGTCAACCATCCCGACCTCGTGGCCCTCGTCGGCATCTGGGCCTACAACGCGCCGGCGATCGCGGAGGTGGTCGAGGAGCGGAAGCTTCGAGACCGGATGACCGTCGTGACGTTCGACGCCCAGGCCGTGGCGATCGAGCGAATGGCCGCTGGCCAGATCGACGCGATGGTCGTCCAGAATCCGTTCGAGATGGGAATCAAGACGGTCCGCCTCCTGCTCGCGATGCACGAGGGAGACGCGGCGACGATCCAAGAGATGTTTCCGAACGCCGGCCAGCCCGATGGCGACATCCACACGACGGGACTACGGCTGATCGTGCCCGACGAGAACCCGCCGGTGAAACAGTCCGACCTTGCGGGGGATGGCTTCGAATACATGCCGCTTTCGGCCTTTCGTGCATGGCTGGCGATGTACGGACTGTCGAGTTCCTGATTCGGCCGCCCCGCCCCACGGAGTCACCACATGGACGCCTCCGCTCCGCCTCCATCGGGCGGCTTCCTGCTGCGACGCGGTGAATGGGCCCTGCTGGTCGCGATCTTGGTCGCCGTTGTGCTCACGGCGATCATCGACGCCAACCATTCCTACTGGTTCCAACCGCTCTCGAGCTTCCGTGACATCGCCCGGAGCACGGCCATGCTCGGCATCTTCGCGTTGGGTGCGGCCGTCGTGATCATCGCCGGGGGCATCGACCTCTCAGCCGGCTCGATGATCGCCCTCTCGACCACGGTTTGTGCCGCGACGATGCTCGCACTGTCGCCGCAGCAGATGATGGGATTCAAGCCGGTGGGAGGCATGGTCGTGGCCGCCGGCTGCCTGGCGAGCCTGCTGACTGGCTTCCTGGTGGGCACGCTGCACGCGTGGCTCATCACGGCCGTGCGGCTGCCCCCCTTCATCGCGACGCTCGCCACGCTCGTGGGCCTTCGGAGTCTGGCACGGGCATTGGCCGCCAGCACCACCGCGGCGATCCTGCCGACGCGGAACAGCCAGATCAACGTCTACGACCCCATCTTCAAGTTCATCCGAGACAACGTCTGGGTGCCGGTCGCCGTCTTCGGCCTGCTCGCCTTCGTCACCTGGCTTCTTTTGTCGCGGACCGTGCTCGGCCGTCACGTGCACGCGCTCGGCGGCAACGAGCAGGCGGCCCGGCTGGCCGGCATCCGCACCGACACCGTAAAGTGGTTCGCCTACTGCTACGCCGCGATGACTGCCGCCCTGGCGGGGCTCTTTTACGTCGCCAACGAGTCGGTCGCCGCGCCGGCCACCCAGGCCCGTGGCCACGAGCTCAACGCGATCGCGGCGGCGGTCGTCGGCGGATGCTCGCTGTCCGGCGGTCTCGGCACGGTGCCGGGCACGGTGCTCGGCACCGTGTTCCTCCGGGTCGTGATCGACGGAGTGTCGAAGGTGATCAAGACCGATGCCGAGACCTACGAGGGGCTGATCGTCGGCGTGGTCGTCGTGCTCGCTGTCACGTTCTCCCAGGCCGGTCAGGTGGCGAAGGGGGGCCGTCGGCTGTTGCCCGGCGGTGTGGGCCTGTGCGTCATCCCAGCGCTCTCAATCATGTGTGGAAGCGTGGTGGCGATGACCGCGTCGCCGCGGACGGGCATCGCCGTCGGCATTGCCACGCTCATCGGGCTGGCTGCCCTGCGATTCCGTGAAGGCAGGCAGGCGACCGCATCGAGGCCCGCATGACCGCTCCAGTCGCCGATCGAGCGATCCAGATGCGGGAGATCACCAAGCGGTTTCCCGGCGTCGTGGCGCTCGACGGCGTCTCGCTCGATGTCCGCCGTGGCGACGTCCACGCGATCTGCGGCGAGAACGGCGCCGGCAAGAGCACGCTCATGAAAATCCTATCGGGCGTGTTCGTGCCCGATTCCGGAACGCTCGAGCTCCACGGCCGGCCGGTCTCTTTTGCCGGCACCCGCGACGCCGAACGAGCCGGTGTGGCGATCATCCATCAGGAACTGAATCTCGTCGAGCAACTCACCGTCGCCGCCAACATCTTCCTCGGCCGTGAGCGACGGACACGGCTCGGTCTGCTCGATGACGACGGCATGGCGTCGGAAGCCTCGCGACTCCTGGCGTCGCTCGAATGCCACGTTTCACCGCTGGCATCCGTCGGAGGCCTCCGCGTGGGCGACCAGCAACTCGTCGAGATCGCCAGGGCGCTCTCGCTCGATGCCTCGATCGTGGTCATGGACGAGCCGACCAGCGCCCTGACCGAAGCCGAGTCGGCCCGGCTCGAACGGACGATTCGAAGGCTTCGTGAGGGAGGAACGACGATCCTCTATATCTCCCACAAGATGGACGAGGTGTTCCGGCTTGCCGACCGGATCACGGTCCTGCGCGACGGTCGGCATATCCGGACGGTCGATCGCTCGGCCACATCGCCCCGCGAGATCACGGGCTGGATGGTGGGACGGGAGATCGCCGGTCACGATGCTCACCAGGCCCGTTCCCGCGGCGAACGGCTGCTGGAGGTGCGCGGCCTCTCCCTTCCCTGGCCGGGCCATCCGCGCGGATACCGGCTGCAGGATGTTTCCTTCAATCTCCATGCCGGTGAAATCCTCGGCGTCGCCGGCCTCATGGGGGCGGGCCGCACCGAACTGCTGGAGACGATCTTCGGATCGGGCGAGCCGAACTGGACCGGCGAGATCGTCCTCGCCGGCTCCCGCGTCCGGTTTTCCCATCCGCGCGAGGCCTGCGACTCAGGCATCGGCATGGTAACCGAGGATCGCAAGCGGCTCGGGATCTTTCCCGATCTCGACGTGGCAGCCCACGTGAGCTTCTGCAGCCTCCACGAGGCGGCGCAGGGCGGCCTCGTCAGCCGGACCCGCGAGGAGTCCCTCGTGGCCCCTCCGATCCGCGACACCGGCGTGAAGACGCCCGGCCTGCATGCCCCGATCACCGGTCTCTCCGGCGGCAATCAGCAGAAGTGCCTGATCGCCCGGTGGCTGCTCACGAGGCCGCGCATCTTGCTCCTCGACGACCCCACCCGCGGCATCGACGTCGGCGCGAAGGCGGACCTCTACGCCCTCATCGACCGGCTCTGCCGTGACGGGCTGGCCGTGATCCTGACGTCGAGCGAACTGCCGGAATTGCTCACGCTGGCCGACCGCATCATCGTGCTCGCAGAAGGGCGGCTGACGGCCGAGTTCCCGAGGTCGGAGGCGACTGAAGAAAACATCATGGAAGCGGCCACCTCCGGTGGCTGATACGGGTTCTCCACGAGCTTCGCGGAAGAGCGTTCTTGACGAACGATGTCGTGGAAGGGGTTGTCCACACCCCGTGAGCCGGCGTTGATGACCAGCGGAGGCATGGATGCCGCAGCGCAGTCAGCATCGAGAGAGCGGAGGCCTGGAAGGCCGTAGCGAACGTCCGGCGATGGGGCGTGGACAACCCCGAGCCACACCTCACGTCCCCACATACCGTGACACGATCGCACGGGCCCTCGACTCGTCGCGGGTGCCGCTCACGATCGCCCGCCCGTCGGCAAACACGGACAGCTGGATGCCCTGCTCGACATCGAGCCGGACGAGCCACGGGTTCGCGGTGACGGGCCCGATCGCCCGAAGCCGTTCGGCAAGCGACGCGAGATCGATCGATCCCGCGGCCCCCCCGCCAAGCTGCACCGCATGACGCCCACAGATCGCGGCCGCAGATCCTCCTGCTCGTCCCTCGAGCCACGGAAAGTCACGAGCCCGGCAGGTTGGACAGCCCGTCGCGGCCAGGGGCGAGAGGTCGATCGTCCGCCATAGCCCCTCCCAGAGATCGCAGACGAGAAGTGAGTTGCCCATGCGTCGGACACCGGCCAGGAGTTTGATCGCCTCGGCCGCCTGCACGGCCCCGACAACGAGCGCGGCCGGCCCGAGGATGCCGGCGGTCTCACAGGTCGGCAGCACCCCGGCGGCCGGTGGTTCGGGAATCAGACACCGCAAGCAGGCCGTCTCGCCCGGCCGCACCGCAAGCACGCGCCCCTCGGCCCCGATGGCGCCGCCGTGCACCCAGGGGATGCCCTCCCGGCAGGCGAATTCGTTGACCAGAAACCGTGCCTCGAAATTGTCGGTGCCATCGACGATGCAGTCGGCGCCGCCGAGCAGGTGGTCGGCGGTATGCCGCGTCAGGTCGGCGACCTCCGCCTCGATCGCCACCCCGCCGTTGATCCGCTCCAACCGCCGCTTCGCCGCCACCGCCTTCGGCAACCCGTCGCGCACGTCCTGCTCGTCGAAGAGCACCTGGCGCGGCAGGTTGCTGATCTCGGGAAGATCCCGGTCGATCAGCCGCAGGCTCCCGACGCCGGCCCGCGCCAAGGCCATCGCACTCGCGCCACCGAGCGCTCCACACCCGACGATCACCACGCGGCTGTGGGCGAGTTTTTCCTGGCCATCCTCTCCCAGCGGCGCGAACCGCACCTGCCGCGAATACCGCTCGTGGTCATAGGGCATGGTCGGCGACGTCCTGCGGTCTACCTCAACAACCAGGCCAGAAGCCCCTTTTGCACATGCATGCGGTTGGCGGCCTCCTCGACGACTACACTCTGCGGACCGTCGATCACTCCGTCGGTCACTTCCTCGCCTCGGCGGGCCGGCAGGCAGTGCATGAAGAGGGCCTCGGGGCAATGCTTCATGAGGGCCTCGGTCACCTGGTCGGCACGAAAATCGCCGAGCCGCTTGGACCGCTCCTTTTCCTGCCCCATGCTGGCCCAGACATCCGTATAGACCACCGCCGCACCCGTCACCGCCGCCACGGGATCGGTCGTCTCCTCGATCCGGGCGTTCGGCACGACCTTCTCCAGGTGCCTGCGAAACGCCTCGTCGAATTGGTAGGCCTTCGGCGCCGCCAGCACGAACCGCATGCCGAGCATGCCGCAGAGGATGGCCAGCGATCGGGCGACATTGTTGCCATCCCCCACGAAGGCGAGCGTGCGGCCGGCCAGGCTGCCCACGTGCCGCTGGAGCGTGTAGAGATCGGCCAGCGCCTGGCAGGGATGGCAGTAGTCCGTGAGTCCGTTGATCACCGGCACCTCGGCGGCCGCCGCCAGCCGCACGATCGTATCGTGGGCCTTGCACCGGCAGACGATCACATCGACGTATTCCGAAAGCACGCGGGCGAAGTCGGCGATGCTCTCTCGGCTCGATGCGAATCCCGTGTCCTCGCCGAGGAAGAGGCTCGAGCCCCCCAGGTGCACCATCGCCGCCTCGAAACTGACCCGGGTCCGCAGGCTCGGCTTTTCAAAGACCAGCGCCAGCACCCGCCCGGGCAGCACCGTTTCGCGCCGGCCCTCTTCGTGCTTGGCCTGCAGGTCGGCGGCGACGGCAAAGACCGCCTCCACCTCCTGGGCCGAAAGATCCTCGGGAACGATCACGTGACGCATGGGATGCACTGCATGAAAAACGAGGGACATCAGCCCCGCGACGCGACCTCGATGATCGCGTCGGCGAGACGATCGCAGCCGTCGCGGACCTCGTCGGGCGAGATCGTCATCGCCGGGAGCAGCCGGATGACGCGTCCCTGCGTGCAGTTCACGAGCAGCTTGCGATCCATGCAGGCCTGCACCACCGCGGTGCCATCGATCGACAATTCGACGCCGATCATCATCCCGAGCACGCGGACATCCGTGACGACGTCGCATCGCTCGCGCAACTGCCCGAGCCGCTCGCGGAAGACAGCCGCCACCGTGCCGACGTGGGAGAGCAGGTTGTCTCGCTCGATCATATCGATGGCCGCGATGCCCGCTGCAGCGGCGATCGGATTGCCGCCGAAGGTCGAGGCGTGCATGCCTGGCCGCAGGTGCTTGGCCAGTTCGACCGTGGTGAGCATCGCCCCCCCGGCGACGCCCGCGCAGAGGCTCTTGGCGAGCGTCATGACGTCGGGCGTGACGTCGAAATGCTGGTAGCCGAACCAGGCGCCGGTCCGTCCGCAGCCACACTGAACCTCGTCGAAAACGAGCAGTAGGTCACGCTCGTCGGCGATCCGCCGCAGCCCCTGGAGGAACCCCGGCGGGGCGGGCACCACGCCCCCCTCGCCGAGAATCGGCTCGACCATGATGCCGCCGGTGTGCTCGTCGATCAGCCGCTCCACCGCTTCGAGGTCGCCATGGGGGGCGTATTGGAAGCCGGCGAGCATCGGCCCGAGGCCCTCGTGGTACTTGGGCTGCGCGGTCGCCGTCACGCTTCCCATCGTCCGCCCGTGAAAGCCGCCCCGGAAGGTGATGATCTTGTACCGCTTCCCATCCGAACGCAGCCGCACGAGCTTGATGGCCGCCTCGTTGGCCTCGGTGCCCGAGTTGCAGAAGAAGGCCTGGCCACCGAACGACCGCTCCGAGAGGAGCCTCGCCCACTCCCCCTGCGGCTCGATGTACCACGTGTTGGGCACGTGGATCAGCTTCGCGACCTGCTCCTGCACCGCACGAACGACATCTTCCGGACAATGACCCAGCAGGTTGCAGCCCCATCCGGGAAAGAGGTCGAGGTATTCTGCTCCCTCGGCATCCCAGACCTTCGAGCCTTCGCCGCGGACGAGGCAGACGGGATACCGCTTGTAGTTGGGGACGACGTATCGATCGAAGACGTCGATGACCGACCGCGTCTTCGCGCCGATCGAAGAGGACGACTCGATGGTGGCCATGGCACTGACTCCTCGGGAGACGTGGAAAGGGCCTAGCGGGCGCCGACGGCGGCGGAGGCTCGGGCGGACGGTGCGACGGCATCGTCGCGAACGAGTTCCGTGCCCACACCGCTGGTCGTGTAGATCTCCAGCAGCAGCGAATGCCGCAGCCGGCCGTCGATGACATGGATCTTCTTGACACCCTGCTCGAGCGTGTCGAGGCAGCCCTCGATCTTCGGGATCATGCCGGCGGAGATCGTGCCGTCGGCGATCAGCCGGCGGGCCTCCGACGCGGTGAGCGAGTGGACCAGGCTTTCCGGGTCGTTGACGTCGCGAAGCACTCCGGGAATGTCGGACAGCACGACGAGCTTCTCCGCACCGATCGCCGCGGCAACGGCCGTGGCGGCGGTGTCGGCATTGACGTTGAGCTTCTCGCCGTCGGGGCCGAGGGCCATCGACGGGATCACCGGCACCTGTCCGGCGTAGGTGAGGTTGTCGATCGTCAGCCGATCGACACGGGTCACCTCGCCCACGTTGCCGAGGTCGATCGCCGCGCCGTCGGGGCCTTCGAGCGTCAGCTTTTCACCGAACAACACGTTGGTGGAGAGGAAGTTGAGCGACATCGCCCGACCGCCATACTCTTCGAGCTTGGCGACGAGGTCGTGATTCACGTCCGTGGCCAGCACCCGCTCGACGATCGCGAGCGTGGCCGAATCGGTATACCGACGCCCCTGGACGAAACGCGGCTCGATCCCGGCCTGGTCCATCGCCCGGCTGATCGCCTTGCCGCCGCCGTGGACGACGACGATCCGCATGCCGAGCGTCGAAAGGAAGACGATGTCGATCAGGAGGTGGCGGAGCGATTCCGGATGCTCGACGACGCTTCCGCCGAGTTTGATCACGGTGGTGGTGTCGCGAAAGCGGCGAATCCAGCCGAGGGCCTCGATGAGCGTGTCGGCCTTCTGGATCGCCTTCTGCTGGGCTTTGCTGATGGAGGGGGTTGGCACGTGGCGAACGATCCTTCTATGCAGTCGGTCGATGCCGTTCGGGCAAGCGGCCAAACCGACGATTGTATCAGCCCTTCGGCCCTCGCAAGCCGCTAAAAAACGACCACGAACTGCGTCTGGATCGCGGTCCCGCTGTAGCCGGCCCGGTAGGGGTAGAGGAAGTTTTGGGCCGGGTTGCGGCTCATGGTGAGGGCCTCGATCGTGAGCCGGGCCTGCCGTGATTGCTTGAGGTACCAATTGAATCCGCCGCCATATTCCTGGCCGGTGCCGAACGGGCCGGTCACCACGCTCGATCGGCCGTAGACCTCGTAGGTCCTCGGCACGAAGCACCAGGACATGTAGGCCATGCCCCCTTGATCGAAGATGCTCGAGCGATCGAAGGGCCCCTCGCCAAAGAAGTCGTCGAGCATGCGAAAATAATACTCGAACGAGATCCCCACCCCACGATGCTTCCAGGCCGCATCGACCGTGGCCAGCTTGTAGTTGAAGCGGTCGACGGTCGTGCCAGGTCCCAAGGCCCCCTCCGCCGACAGCGGCATGCCGTTGGAGAGCCTCACGATCGTGTCTTCCGGGTTGTTTCCCTGGAGCACCGCGGCATAGGTGCGGGCGAAGACGCCGCTCATGCCGATGCGGATCACCGGATCGTCGTGGTGCTCCATGTCGGAGCACCCGAGGCCGAACGGCCCCCACGGCTCCCACCACGTGTTGCCCGCCCACGCCATCGACGTTCCCCGGCGGAGCACGCCGGTCGTGCCGCCATCGATCGCGTTCCAGACCCCGGCCTGGTAGTGCACGGTGTCGTCGAAGAGCGACCCGAGCGAGGCCACACCCGGGCTGAAGCCTGGCCGGAAAAAGGTATTGGCCATGCTGCGATCGATGCCGACCGTCCACGGCGACGATTCGATCCATTCGCGGGTGCCAGGCACCGGCGACATACCCCCGCCGACGGTCGCCGCATCGCTGAACTTCCATCCCAGGATGCCGATCGGGACGACGCCCGAACGGATGCCGACGTTCGTCGTGCCGAAGAGGGCGAAGTTGTAGACGAGCCGTTCGTCGACGACGTGGCCGTGGAACGAGAGCAGAAAGCGATTGATGTTGAACGTGTCGATGTTGCGGATGTCGATCTGGCGGCCTGCGGCGTTGGTGAACGTGGTCGCGTCGCGGGCGAAATCGAACCAGCGCAGCTGCATGTAACCGCCGAGCGCCATGG
>JBJTOU010000113.1:0-2950 GCA_046074725.1 Planctomycetia bacterium | reverse complement strand
AATCAGTCTTAATGTGTCATCTGCTGCAGTTGACTCTTGTTGATTGGAAAACCCAAAGTGAAATAATGCTTTATATAAAAGAATGAGGGCGAGCTCCTCCTTCGAGAGGTTCGCCGCGTCGAGGCCGGCGTTGAAGGGCCGGCCGACCATGCGGTCGTGGTGGGCGATGCAGTGCAGGAAGCAGTCCGCGACGTCGCGGATGTGGATGTAGTTCCGCTTGAAGTCCTTCTCGAAGATCACGAGATAGCCGTCGGTCACAGCCGCATAGACGAAGTGGTTCACGAGCAGATCGATCCGCATCCGCGGCGACGTGCCGAAAACCGTCGCCAGCCGCAGCGTGATCGAGTTGGGGCTCGCGAGTACCTCCTCCTCCGCCTCGACCTTCGTGCGGCCGTAGAGCGAGATCGGCTCGAGCGGCGACTCCTCCGTGCAGAACTGGGCGCCCGACTTGGTGCCGTAGCCGCTGTTGGTCGTCGGATAGACGATCAACTGGTCCTTCGACCGCAGCTTGTTCACGAGCCGGATGGCATCGCGGTTGACGGCCGTCGCCGCGTGCGGATCGCGGTCGCAAAGGGGCGCCCCCACGAGGGCCGCCAGCGGGATCACGACGTCGGCCTGCTTCACGAGCCGGGCCACCGTCGCCTGGTCACGCGCGTCGCCCCGGATGATCTCGAGCAGCGGGTTCGCGCAGAGGTGGAACAGTGAGGTCTGCCCGAACATGAAGCTGTCGAGCACCGTGACCGAGTGCCCGGCCTCGAGCATCCGCTCGCAGAGCACCGAACCGAGATAGCCGGCGCCCCCGGTCACAAGGATTCGCGATGGTGCTGTCGTCATGTCGTTCGCCTCGCAGTCGGAACTTCGGGGTGACGGCAGTCACGTCAGCGTCCGGTCGTGGCCGCCGCCATACCGCCAAGCTTCAGCCCACTTTGTCGAATACGAGGGCGTTCCGCAACGAACACACCGCATTCGCGGCCAGCAGGAGAGGGTTGCGCGTGTGCTGCCGGCAGACCCGCCAGGCATCCCAACTCATGCGCCTGATGTTCCTGCCCGTCTGCGAGGTGGCATGGTATCGCCAACGCCCAAGAACATGCGGGATCACGAGTGGCCGCGACTGCTTCGCACACCGGATGAAGTAGTCGTAGTCGTTCGCGAGGCACTGCGATTCGTTCAGGAGGTCACCGATTTCCTGCCGGAAATCGCGGCGAATGAAGAACGACACGAAGGGAATGATGTTCTCGGCCATCAGCCACCACCTGCTGAAATGCCGAACCGCGAAGTTCTTGTAGGCCGTGTGCAGGTGCCTCGTAGGCTTGCCGTCCGCGTCGATGATCGCGTACATGCCGATGGCCCAACGGGCCTCCGGGTGCGCGGTGAACGCCTCCGCCACGCGGCGAAGGCTTTGCGGGGCCAGCATGTCATCGGCCGGCAGTGCTCCCACGATGTCACCGGTGCACTTCCTGAAAGCGCGGTTGACCGCGTCGCCGAACCCCTCGTCGGGCTCCACGTTGACGTGGCCGGCGCCGATAAGGCGCCTGGCGCACTCCGCGCTGCCGTCGGTCGAGCAGCAATCCTCGTAGAGGATCTCCGCGTCGAGTCCCCGGGCCGCCGCGACGATGCTCCCCAGGCATTGTTCCAGATACGGCATGCCGTTTCGGGCAGACGTGATCATGGAGATTCTCATGACGTGGCCGCCGAATGATTCCCAGCCTCCGCCCTGCGCACGTCCGCCACGATGAACAGGGGGCGATGCTTGGCCTGAAAATAGATCCGACAGACGTACTCACCCACGATCGACGTGGCGATGAGGTTTGCCCCCCCCAGCATGAATGCCAGCACGATGAGCGACGTCCAGCCGCGTTCCGGCGTGCCGCGCCAAATCAGTGTTCCGATCACGGAATAGAGAAGATAGGCCGCGCCGACGAAGCACACGAACATGCCGAGGAGCAACGAGAGCCTGATCGGCACGCGGGAATAGCCGAACAGTCCGTCGAGTGCGCCTTCGATCCGCCGAAGGACGCTGTAGTGGGTCGTGCCGGCGTACCTTCCCGGCCGGTCGTACGGGACGCCGACCTGGCGGAAGCCGACCCAGGCCCGCATCCCGCGGATGAGCCGATCCCGCTCGGGCATTTCCGAGATGAGCTTCGCCACCCGCTTGCTCATGAGGCCGAAGTCGCCCGCGTCGAGCGGGATGGGCCGCTCGGCGATGGAGTTGAAGAGCCTATAGAACGTCGCGAAGCAAAACCTTAGCCACATCGGCTCCTTGCGGTTCTTGCGGACGCCGTAGACGACGTCGTGTCCCTCGCGGAACCTCTCGATGAACGTGGGGATGAGTTCCGGCGGATCCTGCAGGTCGGCGTCGAGAAAGATGAGGGCATCGCCGTTCGCGTGCTGCATACCTGCCGTGATGGCCGCTTGGTGGCCGAAGTTCCGAGAGAGCCGCACTAGGAGCCAGTGGAGGTTGCCGGTTCGCGCGAGGCCGGTGATCCGTGCGGCCGTGTCGTCGGTGCTGCCATCGTCCACGAAGACGGCCTCGAAATCGACGGCCGGGATGCCGGCTGCCACCTCCCGAAGTCGGGACCAGAGCACCTCCACGTTGTCCGACTCGTTGAGGACCGGAATGACGAGTGAGACGAACATGACGCCCAGAGCGAAAGTGCCGATCGCCGCCAGGGAAGCGGCCGCGTGTCATCAAGAATCTACCATTCGGCCTCGCCGGGTCGCCGCAACCGCGGCGGCAGCGCCCGGACCTGCGCCCGGAACGCCGATTCACCCGGTATATTCCTCCCACGTCCACCGCGGCCGAACTGCTTCGCCGACCGGCTCACGGGGTGATCCCTTCATGGCCACTCGACGGCATTCTGCGAATCGTGACCGCGGGGAGCCCAGGTCCTCACCGGGATCACCAACCCCAACCTCCCCCAAAACCACCCCACCTCCCCCGTCAAACAAT
>JBJTOU010000112.1:0-22777 GCA_046074725.1 Planctomycetia bacterium | reverse complement strand
GCCTAAGGCTGCACGGGCCATGGATGGCCGTGCAGCCTTAAAAAAGAAATGGGCCCGTGGTTGGGGAAACCACGGGCCCGGTGCGGCTATCGAGGTGTGGGTCTTTGGGGGGGGGAACAGCCGCTGAAGAGATCCTGAGTGTTTTGTCGGGCCTCGAGAACGCTGACTCGGGCCACCGCAACCATACCCGCTCCTTGCGGGCGTGTCGAATCCTGATTCACGATTTTTGTGTGAGGGTCGTTTTTCCCCTGTTTTCCAATGGTTTCCCCGTGGCCGCCGGCCACGGAACTGGGTGGACGGTTCAGCCCGGGGCACGGTTTTGCGGAAGGAACGCAGGCCACTTCTGAAACGCCGGGCGCCTCGGCTACGCTACGCGACACCCGACATCGTTTCTCCCGGCGGCACCCCCGCGTCGGGACCATCATCACCCCGTCATCACCCAGGTTCCGCCATGCCAGCACCCGTCGATCCCTTCTCCGCCCGCGCCACGTTCGAAACCGGATCGGGCCCCGCCACCCTCCACCGGATCCGCGCCCTCGACGACGCAGGCGTGACCAACACCTCGCGGCTCCCCTATTCGATCCGCACGATCCTCGAGGCGCTGCTGCGAACCTGCGACGGCTACGAGGTGACCGAGGCCGACATCCGAGCGCTTGCCACCTGGAATGCCGCCGCTCCAGCGGAGACGGAAATCCCCTTCAAGCCGGCGCGGGTCGTGCTGCAGGACTTCACCGGCGTGCCGTGCGTGGTCGATCTCGCGGCGATGCGGGCGGCGATGCGGCGGCTCGGTGGCGATCCGACGAAGATCAATCCGCTCGTGCCGGTCGATCTCGTCATCGATCATTCCGTGCAGGTCGATTTCTTCGGTGCCTCCGATTCACTCGAAAAGAACGTCGAGATCGAGTTCGCGCGGAATGCCGAGCGATATGCGTTTCTGCGATGGGGCCAGCAGGCCTTCCGGAATTTTCGCGTGGTGCCGCCCGCGATCGGGATCGTGCACCAGGTCAACCTGGAGTTCCTCGCTGGCTGCGTCTTCCTCCGTGATCCCGACCACCGCGAACCGGGCGGCAAGCGGACGCTGCCCGTGGCGGTGCCCGATACGCTGGTCGGCACCGACAGCCACACCACGATGATCAACGGTCTCGGAGTGGTCGGCTGGGGCGTGGGGGGCATCGAGGCGGAGGCCGTGATGCTTGGCCAGGCCCTCTCGCTGCTGCTGCCGGAGGTGGTGGGATTCGAACTCACCGGCACGCTGCCCGCCGGCACGACGGCCACCGACCTGGTGCTCACCGTCACCGAGATCCTCCGCAAGGAAGGCGTGGTCGGCAAATTCGTCGAATTCTTCGGACCGGGCCTTTCGGGCATGTCGCTGGCCGACCGTGCCACGATCGCCAACATGGCCCCCGAGTATGGCGCCACGATGGGCTTCTTTCCGGTCGATGACGAAACGCTCGCCTATCTGCGGCTCACCGGACGGCCGGCCGAACAGGTGTCCCTCGTCGAACGCTACATGAAGGAGCAGGGTCTCTTCCGCACCGCTGCGGCGCCGACGCCGGAGTTCACGAAGCGGCTCTCGCTCGATCTGGGCAGCGTGGTGCCGAGCCTCGCCGGCCCGAAGCGACCGCAGGATCGCGTGCCGCTCTCGCAGGTGAAGCGGAGCTTCGCCGAGGCCTTGACCGCGCCCACGGCGAGGCGAGGCTTCGCCCTCGAGCCTGCGGCGCTCGACGCGAGCGCGACGGTACACGGGGCCGCCACCGGTGGCGACGGGCAGTCCTCCACGATCCACCACGGGTCGGTCGTGATCGCCGCGATCACCAGTTGCACCAACACCAGCAATCCGAGCGTGATGGTGGCCGCCGGCCTCGTGGCGCGGAAGGCGGTCGCCAAGGGGCTCTCCACGAAGCCATGGGTGAAGACGAGCCTCGCGCCCGGATCGCGGGTGGTCACCGACTATCTGGCGAGGTCCGGCCTCGACAAGGATCTCGACGCGCTCGGCTTCGAGACCGTGGGCTACGGATGCACCACGTGCATCGGCAACTCCGGTCCGCTCCCCGAGCCGGTCGCCAAGGCGGTCACCGAGGGCGATCTCGTCGCGGCTGCCGTTCTCTCCGGCAACCGCAATTTTGAGGGCCGCGTGAATCCGCACGTGAAGGCCAACTGGCTCGCCAGCCCGCCGCTGGTCGTCGCCTACGCCCTCGCCGGCACCACCGACATCGATCTCGACCGCGAACCGATCGGCAAGGGGCGGGATGGGTCGGACGTGTTTCTCCGCGATATCTGGCCGACGGCCGAGGAAGTCCGCAGGACGGTCAACGCGAGCGTCGCACCGGAACAGTTCCAGGCCCGCTACGGCAACGTGTGGGAGTCGAACGCACGGTGGAATGCCGTGCCGACCAGTTCGGGCGAACTCTACGACTGGGACGAGACGAGCACCTACATCCAGGAGCCGCCGTTCCTGGCCGAGGTGACCCGCGACCCGCAGCCTCCGCAGAGTATCCGTGGCGGTCGCGTGCTGCTCGCGCTCGGCGACAGCGTGACGACCGATCACATTTCGCCGGCCGGAAGCATCGCGAAGGCGAGCCCGGCGGGGCAGTTCCTGATCGGGCATGGCGTCACCGCGGCCGACTTCAACAGCTACGGGGCCCGTCGAGGCAACGACCGCGTGATGACCAGGGGAACATTCGCCAACATCCGCATTCGCAACCTCCTCGCGCCGGGCACGGAAGGGGGCGTGACGCGGCTCCTGCCTGGCACCGAGGTCATGCCGGTCTACGATGCGGCGATGGAATACAAGGCCAGCGGAACGCCGCTGGTCGTGCTGGCCGGCGCCGAGTACGGCACCGGAAGCTCCAGGGACTGGGCAGCCAAGGGCACGATGCTGCTGGGCGTGCGGGCGGTGCTCGCCGCCAGCTTCGAGAGGATTCATCGCTCGAATCTCGTCGGCATGGGCGTGCTGCCGCTGGTGCTCCCCGAGTCATGGCAGCAGCTCGGTCTGACGGGCGAGGAGACCTTCGACATTCCGTTCGAGGGGCTCGCGCCGCGGGCCACCGTCGTCGTGAAGGCCACCCGGCCCGACGGCACGGTGAAGGAGATCCCGTGCCTCGTGCGGATCGACACGCCGGTCGAACTCGACCAGTTCCGTGCCGGTGGCATCCTGCCCTACGTGCTGCGGAAACTGCTGGCCGGTTGAGGCTTGGCCCCAGGCGACAGCCTTCCGGCGGCGATGCTCGTCATCGCCGCCGCGATCCGCTGCCGCAGGTCGTCGCCAGCCACGAGCAGCGCCGGCAGCAGGACCAGTTCCGCGACCGTCGCCGCCACCACGGCAACGCAGGCCAGCCGGCCGAAGCCCGCCAGCGAGGGCACGCTGCTTACCGTCACCGATGCGAAGCCGACCAGAAGCACCACGCCACCGAGCACGACGGGGTTGCCGGTTTCCGCGATCGCCCGGCGAACGGCCGAGGCCATCGAGATCCCGGCGCCACGATGACGGCGGAGGGCCGAGAGCACGTGCACCGTGTCATCGACGGCCAGGCCCAGGCATACGTTGAACACGATCACCGTCGCCGGGTCGAGCGACCTGCCAGCCAGGACGACCGCTGCGGCGATGACGGCCAGCGGGAAGACGTTGGGCAGCATGCTGATCGCGCCGGTGAGCAGCGATCGGAAGGCGAACGCCATGATCCCGCCAATGACGGTCATTTCCAGGAGCAGGCTCGCCCCCAGGTCGCTGACGAGCTGGCGGATGTTGCGGGCCGAGACGACCGACATTCCCGAGAGCTCGAACATCCAGCCCGCTCGGGTCGCCGAGAGGCCTGCCAGGGACGCATCGATTCGGTCATACATCCGTTCGAGCGCCCGGGAGCCGAGGTCGGGCACCCTGGCTCGGACGATCGCCGTGCGGCTTGCCGGGTCGATGACGTCATCGACGAGATCCGGCTCGAGCCGGCGGCGCGCCCGCGGGGGAAGCGAGCCGGCCACGGTGGCATAGGAAATCGCCCGGTCGATGCCGCCGGCTTCTGAGAGCACGCGGTGAACGTCGTCGAGCGCATCGAGCAGGGCGTCGTCCCGCCAGCCGACGCCGTCGGGCCACTGGACGACGACGTCGATCCCCATCGTCCCGCCGAACTCCGCATCGACGCGCCGCAGCGCCAGGGATGACGGGGCTTTCCGGGGGAGTGAATCGACGACGCGGTTGTCGGCATCGATCCGCAGGCCGATGGCAGCCAGCCCCAGCGTGGCGAGGATGCCGGCGGCGGCGATCGGCCGGGCATGCCTTACCGAAAAGCCCGCCAGCACGGCCGCTGTGCGGCCGGCCAGACGCGAGGACCGGCCAAGCCGCATTCCCCGGCACAACCGGGTGGTGGCGATGAGGGGCGTCAGCAGCGAGACGGCGGCGAAGCTCGCGATCGCCCCCGCGGCCGCCGCGATGCCGAATGTCCGCACGGCTTCGATCTTCGCGGCTGCCAGCGAGGCGAATCCGACGGCCGTGACGAGGCTCGTGATGCCGCAGGCGGTGCCCACCCGACCGAGCGCCGCCGTCGATGCCGCGAACGGATCGATTCCCCGACGCAGGCTTCGCCGCATGTCCTCGATGAAGTGAATCGAATCGCAGGTGCCGACGACCAGAGCCAGCGACGGCACGACGGAGGTAAGGATGTTCACGGGGAGGCCGAAAAGCCCGACGAGCCCCATCGCCCACACCGCGCCGACGGTCGGCGGCACGCAGGCCACGACCGTCGATCGCAGGCTTCGGGCCACTGTGGCGGAAAGCACGATGGCCAGCGAGAGCCCCAGCGAGTTGAAAATCAACATGTCTCGGCGGAGCGACTGGGCCGCCTCGTGTCGGAGCACGGGCAGGCCGGTCAGGTCGAACACGAGATCTGGCGCGGCCGCACGGGATCGATCGAGCGACTGCTCGATGGCGGCGATCGCGTGTCCGAGCGCCGGCGTCGTGTCGGCCTGCGCCGTCAGCCGGACGATGACGAGCGTCGTGGAGGCGTCGGCCGTGAGCAGGTGGCCGCCGATCAGCGGGTGATGCAGCGCCCGCTCCCGGATTTCGGCGAGTCGCTCGGGTCCGAGGGGATCGGTCGTGTTGGGGATCACCGGCAGCAGGGCGCCGGCCACGCCCTCCCGGCGGACGTCGAAGATCGAAAGCACCTCGGCGGCCGTATCAAGGGAGGCGAGTCGATCGGTCAGTTCGCGTAGGGCGGCGAGCGATGCATTCGTGAAGAGGCCACTCGAGCGGCTCGTGGCCCGCACGATGCAGTCCCTGTCGGCCGCGCCGAACCGCGATCCGATCTCGTCGATCCTGCGGAATTCGTCGGCGGCCCCCGCCGAATCGACGCTGCGGAGCAACGACCGCAGATCGTCGTTGAAACGGAGGCGGGCGATCCCGATGACGGCCAGAAGCGTGCAGGCGGCTACCGCGAGGGTTGCCCACCATCGCCATCGGCCGGTCGGCTCTTCGCCTCCAGCATGTGGAGTTCCTGCGGATCGACCACCCACCCCCGGCAGTTCGGCGCCCCGCATTGGCAGGGAATCGCCGCGTCGGCCGGCCAGCAGTAGTCGATCAGCAGTTCCTCTCCCGGTTCGATCGGACGGATCGTTTGAAGCCACAGCCGGTCTTCCTGCCTGGGGTCGTCGTCATCCCAATAGAAGATTTCGCAGTTGGGATCGCAAGAATGGTTGACGAACCGGAACGGCGGGCCGGGTTCCAGCAGCCGCCCGCTTCGCAACTCCATGCAATACTGCGAATCCTCGGGATGGTGGTCCATCACCTCTCCGCGAATCTCGCTGATGACGATGCCCGGCGCGAGCCATCGGCGGGCGAAGACGCCTCGGCCGACGTGCGTCTGGCCCACTTTCACCAGCTTGGCGAACCCATCGGCCGCCTCACGGCGGCGGCGGGGCTTCAAGACCTGCCCGCCGGCGCTGCCGGAGGAGTGAGGGGCCCTCGTGTCGTTGGCGGAGGGCTGGTGGCTGTCGGGCATGATGGCAGGCGGGAATCAATCGTCGCGATGAAGCAGACGTCGAACTCTACCCATCGCCTGGGGCGCGGTCAATGAGACGTGAAGCGGCCCGGGCCTTCACCCCGCCAGTTCCGCGCGTACTCGCTCGAGGAGCGTTTTCGTCGCACGGATGCCCTCCGGCTCCGACAGTCCCTTGCCCTCGTACTCGATGCCCACCCAGCCGTGGTATCCGGCGTCCAGCATGATCCGCAGCATCCGGCGGTAGTCGGTCCGCACTTCGTTGCCGTCGGCGTCGAATTCGTGGCTCTTCGCACTGACGCCCTTGGCGAACGGCATCAATTCTTCCATCCCACGGTAGCGGTCGTAATCGTGGAAGTTGCCGAAATCGGGGAGCGTTCCGCAGTTGGGCGCGCCGACTATCTTCATGACGCCGGCAAGCCAGGCGCCGTTGCTGGAGAGACCGCCGTGGTTCTCGACGATCACGTTCACGTCCATCTGCGCCGCATACGTGGCCAGCCGACCGAGACCATCGGCCGCGAGCTTCTGCTGCTCCTCGAAACTGCCCTGGCTGACCGCGTTGACGCGGATTGCATGGCACCCGAGCCGCTTGGCCGCCTCCACCCATGGAAAATGGTTTTCGACGGCCTTCGTGCGGGCGGTGCCGTCGGGGGCGCCGAGATCGCCGAGACGGTCGCACATGATCAGCACGTTACGGACGCCCGCGTCGTCGGCTCGCTTGGCGAGATCGGCGAGGTAGCCGGCGTCCTGGGCCTTGTCCTTGAAGAACTGGTTGACGTACTCGACCGCATCGATGCCGAAGTCACGTTTGGCCGTTTTGGGAAAGTCGAGCGTGTCGAGTTCGCCGGCGAAGATCATGCGGTGCAGCGACCACTGGGCCAGCGAAATGCGAAAGAGCGGCTGCGCGGCGGGGGGAGCGGCCTGCGGCGGCGCGGCGGCCAGCATGCCGGTGGCGCAGCTGCCGAGGAAACCGCGGCGGGTGGTGCGGGAGCGGAGCGAGCCGATCATGCGAGGATCCTTTCGCTGGTCACGAGGCCGCATTCACGGGGACCTTGTGGAAGGACTGTCGGCCTCCGCCTGCATGTATTCCCGCGGCCTGTAGAGCAAGACTACCGGAACGAGCAGCAGCGTCGCCACCGCCATGCAGGCGGTGAAGAACCAGTAGTAGGAGGCTCCCGTCAGGCTCGATTCACCGGAGGCGTCCCTCGTGAAGGCATTCACCGCTGCCGTGAACAGGTTGCCGAGCGAGATGCTTAGCAGGTAGAGGCTCATCACGAGCGACTTCATCTGCGGCGGCGCCTGCGTGTAACTGAATTCCAGGCAGGTGATCGACACGAGGATCTCGGCCGCCGTGATGACGACGTACGCGGCGAGCTGCCAGACGACCGATGGCCAGCGGGCCGCCTCCGGCCCGAGGCCCGCCGCCGCCAGCCGGGCCGACTCGGCGTCGATGAGACCTTGGGCCCGCGCCGAGATCGCGAAGGCGGCGACCGCCAACACGAACCCCACGAGAATCCGGCGAAGGGGAGTGAAGTCGGCACACCGGGCCACAGCCGGATAGATCACCGTGCCGAAGAGCGGGATGAAGAGGAGCACCAGGAGCGGGTTGATCGCCTGGATCTGGCTTTCGAGCCAGTCGATCCCCAGAAACCGTCGATCCATTCGTTCGGCCTGCTGCACCCACGCGCCGCCGGTCTGGTCGTAGAGCGACCAAAACACGGCCACGAGTAGGTAGAGCGGCACGAGCTTTCCGATCGCGGTCAGCCCCTCGTGGCCGAAGGTCTCGCGGAAGTAGCCCGTGCCGCGGGGAGGGACATGCACGAACCGGTTGCGGCCGAGCCAAAACACCACCGTCGCCAACGCCATGAGGATGCCTGGCACGCCGAAGGCCCAGCCCGGCCCGTGGTGCTCGAGCAGCCAGGGCGTGAGGAGCGTCGAGAAGAACGAGCCGAAATTGATCGCGAAATAAAACCATCCGAAGACTCGTTCGAGCAGGTGACGGTTGGATGTTCCGAACTGGTCTCCCACGTGGGCCGACACGCATGGCTTGATGCCCCCCGATCCGATCGCGATCAGGGCGAGGCCGGCGAGCAGCCAGCCTCTCGGCTCGAGCGTGGCGGCGAGAAAAGGCCCCGGCATGTCCATCAGCGCGAGGAAGAGGTGGCCCGCGCAGTAGACGAGCGAGAGCAACAGGATCGTGAGGTATTTGCCGAGGAAGGCATCGGCAATGATCCCGCCGACCACCGGGAAGAAATAAGCGCTGGCGACGAAGAGATGCATCCATTCGCGCGACTCCGTCTCGCTCATGAAGTCGCTCAGCCCCGCGCTCGAGAACAGGTGCTGCGTCATGAAGACGACGAGGATCGACTTCATGCCGTAGAACGAAAACCGTTCGGCCGCCTCGTTGCCGACGATGAAGGGAATGCCTCGGGGCATCGTCGTCGTGGCGGCCGGCTTGGTACGATATCGGGGAGAGGCGGTCATGGCGGCAGCTCGAGGGAACCTGGGACGGGGGCCGAGAGTGGCTTGAACGTCGATAATGTGGAGAATGTTCCACATGCCGCCAACAGCAGATTCATGCGGGCCGTCCCCGAGGCTTCTCGTCGTCACGGTCGATCGGCTTCCTGCCTGGATGCTCTCGGCCTGGGGGGCGACCTGGGTGGCGATGCCGGCCCTCGATGCCCTTGCCGCCGGCGGCCTCTCCTTCGACCGCGTGATCACGCCCTCGCTCGATCCGCGGAAGACGGCTTGTGAGCTGCTGGGCGAGGCCGGAGGCATGTCGATCCTGTCGATCGCCGAGGCGCAGGGCCGCCGCGTGGCGATCGTGACCGACCAGCCGGCCATCGTGGAGGCCGTTCCGGCTGGTGCGTCGGTGGACCGCACGATCGTCGAGGCCGTTTGTCCGCGTGACATCGCGGCCGATGAGGCATCGACGAATCTCGGCCGGCTCTTCGCGGCAGCCGCGCATGTGGCCGCGGAGCGCCGGCACGACCTGATCTGGTGCCACGCGGGAAGCCTCGGGGTCGCATGGGACGCGCCCGATGAGTTTCGCCAGATATACCTCGATCCCGACGACCCGGCGCCGCCGCCCGGTGCCGCCGTCCCGAATCATGGGGTCGATGCGGGAGCCGACCCTGATCTGTTCGTATCGTTGCGGCATGTCTTCGCAGCGCAGTTCACGTTGCTCGATCGTTGCATTGGCCGGCTGGCTGCGACGATGGGGAAGCGATCGATCATCCTCGTGGCCGGCCTCCGGGGCATGCCGCTGGGGCTGCATGGCTGGATGGGCGGTGCGGGCGCGGAGGCCGATGATCGGCTGCCGTTCAGCGAATCGACGCACGTTCCGGCGATCCTCGTCGATGCCGAGGGGCGAATGGCCGGGCAGCGTTTCGGGGGGCTGGTCGTTCCCGCCGATCTCGGAGCCACGCTCCGCGAACTGACGGCGGCGGGAGTCGTGCCTCCAAGCGCTCCGTGGGAGGGAAAAAGCCTCGTCTCTCTCGTGCGCGAGTGGCGGATGGATCCCCGCGATCGTGTGGTGGTGCGGACCCCTGCGGGAGACGCGATCGTCACGCCGTCCTGGCAGCTGATCGACGCGCGCGGAGAAGGCGGCGGGCACCGGCAGATGCTCTTCTCCAAGCCGGACGATTTCTTTGAATGCAACGACGTCGCCGATCGATGTGGGGGTGTCGTGGACGCCCTGGCCGCCGTCCTCGGTCGTGGGGGTGCCGACGATTCGGACGACGCCTGGCGGACGCCGATTCCCGCCCCCACCGGGAATGCCCCCTCCGAGGGCTGAAAAAGCTGCAAAACCAGGGCCAATCGCACCTTTCCCGCGGCCGCGGCGGCCGCTAGCATCCGCGGCCCGTCCATCGATCCGTGTCGTGCCGTTTTCCGAGCCTCTCCGGAAGGGATATCGGTCTGGTGTCGCGTCTTGTCCGCGTCCTGCTTCCGTTCGTCGCGGCCATCCTTCCGATGGCTCCGGTGCCGGCCGCGCAGGGGGGCCTCGGTGCCGAGCCGCCGGTGATGATTCGCGTCGAGTGGGGGGGCGGTCGGCCGCGGGCGTGGGCGGGCACGATCCGGGTCATCGATGAGCCGCAGGGGCCCGCGGGCGACGGCATCCTATGGCAGTCGCTTTGCGCCGACGCGGATGCGGCGGCCTCGATTCGTGCCGCCGGTGACATGCTCCATCTCGACGATCCGCGGCCTCGCGACACCAACGGCATCCAGTGCGTCGTGCAGCGATGGCAGACGGCGCGGATTGTGGCGCGGATCGCGCCGGCCGGAGAGCCCCTGTCGGTCACAGAGATCGACGTCAGCGTGGCCGAGGTGCTCGCCGACATGGTGCCCCGGCCGCTCGACGCCGAGGGCAACCGTCTCACAATCCGACGTGCCGATGGAGATGCGATCCGCGTGGCGCATGCGGGCGGCGGCTGGCCTGCCATCTCCTCCGTGCGCCGTCCCGGAGAAACCGTCCGTCTCGAGATTCATCCCTTGCTCGTCTCGAGGGCCGGATCGTCCGCGCCCCGGGAACTCTCGATGCGGGTGCGCGATGTGACGGCCAACACCGACCTTCGGTCGGAGTCGCAGCTCATTCATCCACGCACGGGAGATGCCGTGCCGGTGGGTGACGGGCTGTCCGCGCAGGCCTTCGAGCCGGTCGCCTTCGAGGTGACCCTTCCCGACCGCGATGCCGTCTGTGCCGTGACACTCGAACTGATCGAGCGTGGAGGGCTGCGGTGGTCGCGGCCGGTGGCCAGCCGCACCGTCGAATTGGTGGCGGTGTCGGAGAAACCGTCATCGGCCCCGACGGGCGACTGGAAGGTCTTCTACGAACTCGATCCCGCAAGCCCCCGCCTGCACGAGCGGCTTCGCCGGCTGTCGGGAAGCATTCCGTCGATCTCGATGCCGTCGCTGCCGATGCCGGCGGTAAAGCTGCCGCAGTTGCCGTTTCCGTCTCTCGCTCGGCCCGATCTTTCGCGGGCGAAACTGCCGGCCGTGCCGTTGCCGTCGGTGTCTGCGATCGTTCCTCGGATCAGCGGCCTGCTCTTGAGCGGCCATTCGACCGTCGAACCGCACCCGCTCGGCCCCATGCTGCAGTTGCCGCCAGCCCGCGCGGCGGACGAGCCGGCGTGGGAGGGCATCGTCATCGCCGGTGTCGAGATCGGGATGCCGCACTTCGTCGAGATCGAATATCCGCTCGACCGGCGGGCAATGTTTGGCGTCAGCGTGCTGGAAACGAATGCCGGCGGATCGCTCGTGCAGCAGCGGCATGCCGGAGGCTTCGAGGTCGTCCCTCCCGGGCCGTCGTCCGACGCCAAGACACTCGGTCGGCATTCATTCATCTTCTGGCCATCGACCCGCAACCCGGTCGTGATGGTGATGAATGTCTCGCCGCACATGCCGGCCTTCTTCGGTAAGGTGCGGGTGTTCGCCGGCCCCTCGCGTGTGCCTCGGATGCACTCCATCGCGGTGGCGCCGCCGGGCGTCGATCCCCGCACGGCCAGGCGCGTTCACGGGTTTGTCTCCACGCCGGCCGGTCTCGGATTCGGGGCCGGAGGAAGCGTCGGTGCCGATGCGGCCCGGCTGCCGGAGGACTGGAACGGCATCATGATGGGGGTGCGCCGATCGGCGGAGTGGCTCACGGCGCAGGGGGTCGGCGGAGCGATGATCACCGTCTATCGGGATGGCGGGGCGATCTGGCCTTCGGAATGCACGCAGGGCTCGCCGCGATGGCATGGCGGCGGCGGTGAGACATCGGGGCGAGACGTGCTCGATGTCGTCTGTCGCGTCTATGGTCGCGAGGGGCTTCGAGTCGTGCCTGCGTTGTCGTTCAACGCGCCACTGCCGGCCCTCGAGGACACCCTCGCGCGGCACGATGGCACGGCCACGGGCATCGCGACGGTCGGCGCCGACGGCAGGCCGCGGCGACTCGCGGGAAGTCCGTCGTCGATCCACTACAACATCCTCGATCCCCGGGTTCAGGGGGCGGTCGAGTCGATCGTGGGAGAACTCGCCGCCCGTCTTCGGAAGGCGGATGCGGTCGATGGCGTGGCGATCCTGCTCGGCCACGACGGATGGCTCCATCTCCCCGGAGTCGAGTGGGGCCTCGACGACGTGACGTTCGGTCGGTTTGCGACCACGGCGGGGGTCGAGTCTCCTCGTGGGGCCGATCGGCATGCCCGTCGCGCATCGCTCGTCGCCGGTCCGCTCAGGGAGGCATGGCTCGCGTGGCGGATCCGCGAACTTGCATCGTTTCATGCCCGGCTGGCGGCGATCGTCACGAAGGATGCGGCGCACCGCAGCCTCTACGTGGCCCCCACCACGCTTTTGGCGATGGGGGATGTCGCCGCGCGGCTGCGGCCATCGCTCTCCGGGCGGGAGAACGGTGGTCTCTGGCGGGAGATCGGCGTCGATCCGGAGTCGCTGACGGCCGATTCCAGGATCATGTTTCTATCGCCGCATGTGCATGACGGTGCCGGCGGTCTCGTGGAGCGGGGTGCGATCGACGAGGCGAATCGGTCGCCCGCCATCGTCCGTGGCGTGGCGTCGGCGGCTCGGCGGGGCGTGGTCGCCCTCGACATTCCGATGCGCGCGAGAATCGATGATGTGGTGCCACACGGGCCGTTCGGTTCGGCGGCGGCCGACGGGGCGATCGCGGTGCATGCGGTGCGGAGCGGGAATGAAAGTTCGCGGCCGTTCGCCGAAGCGTTCCTCTCTGGCGACGTCGAGACGATCTTCGACATGGGATTAATGTATGCCCAGCCCTCGCTCGAAGGCGTCGTCATGCGGCAGGCCTTCACGGCCTTGCCGCCTCGGCGGCTTGCGATGGTCGAAGCCCGCCAGTCACCCATCGTGGTCTGCAGCGGCGAATCGCAACGCGGAACGGCGATGATCGTAGTCAACGCATCCGATTCGCCGGTACAGGCCGATGTGGGGCTCTCGACAAAGCCTGCGATCGCCGCCGACGCGGTCGATGGCGGTCGATTCACCGTGAGCGAAGCGGGCATTCTGTCGGTGCCGCTCGAGCCGTGGGGCATCCGGTCGATCGTCGTGGATGCCGGTGCTCGTCCTTGTACGGCGAAGGCCGTCTTCGAGGGACCGGTGCGGGCTGCAGTGGCCTCCCGGCTCGAGGATGTTCGAAAGCGGTGCGACGCGATCGCGCAGCCGCCCGCCCTGGCCGCGCTCGACAATCCCGACTTCGATCTTCCCGGCCAAGACGGCGCGGTCACCGGCTGGGAGATCGTGGAGCGGCAGCGAGGCAGCGTCGTGAGCGTGCCGTCCGATCGTGCCGAGGGAGCCAGGGCGGTCGTGTTCTCCTCGACGAACGGGCTCGCGACGCTCCGAAGCAATCCCTTTCCGCCACCGCCGACGGGCCGCGTGAGTGTGGCAGCGTGGCTTCGGCTCGCCGGTGGCGGCGCTCAGCCGCCGCTCCGTGTGGCGGTGGAGGGGCTTGATCGCACCGGCGAGTACTACCGGTTCGCGCCCGTCGGGGGGCTGCCTGGCGGTTCGCCGGTGGGGGCAGCCTGGTCCCAGTTCGTACTCCAAATCGACGAATTACCCTCGGAGGGGCTCGAGTCGCTGCGGGTGCGGTTCGACCTCATGGGGCCGGGGGCGGTGCAGATCGACGACGTGCGGGTGTTTGGGGTGGCCTTCGACGCATCGCAGCGGGCTCGGCTGGCGCAGACGATCGCCCGGGCCGAGGAGCGGCTGGCGGCGGACGATCTCGGCGGGTGCGCGGAACTGCTCGATTCGTTCTGGCCGCGGTTTCTCGTCGCCCACGTGCCGCTGAATGCAGAGCAGGCGCATCAGCCGGGGGGCCAACCCATGGCCCGTCCCCCGAGAAGGTGGACGTGGAGGTGATCGACCGTCTGGCCGCCATCACGGCCACAGTTGACGACGAGCCGGTAGCCGTCGGCGAGGCCGAGCTGCCGTGCGACCCGGGAGGCCACGACGAGCAGGTGCCCAAGCAGGCATGCATCGTCGTCGTGTGTGTCGGCCAGTGATGCGATTGGCCGCTTGGGGATGACCAAGACGTGCGTCGGCGCCTGCGGGGCGACATCATGAAAGGCGAGGCAGCGGTCGTCGTCGTGGACGATTCGTGCCGGAATCTCGCCAGCGATGATCCGCGAGAAGATGGTCTGGGCCATGGCGTCGTGTGCCGGGGATCACTCGTCAGACGGCGTAGCCTGCTGGGCGTCGGCTTTCTTCCGCGTGCGGCGCTTCGGCGACCGGGGCATCGCCCATTCACGGGTGAGCGTCTCGAACACCTCCGGGCTCTCGTAGCGAACGATGCCGTTGCCCTCGGGCATCGGTCCGATGAGTGAACGGAAGACCGGGGCGCCGCGGAGGGCAAGGTAGGTGCTGCAGTCGTCGGTGCCGACTTGCAGGTGTGTGCGGAGGATCGCCTCCGGCGAGTCGAAGTCGTGGATGATCAGTTCGCCGTCGATGCCGCGGGTGACGACCCGCCATGTCTCTTTTGCCATCGGTGTGTGCTCCAAGTGAGATCGTCCGGCCGGCCAGGGCGCCGATCCCGACAGGGTGAGAGGATCGGGCCCGAGGGGCGGTTCCCTCCACGAACGCCGCCGTGGGCGTCGCGACGCACACCGTGGGCATTCACGGCATTTCCGGCGTGTCTGGGAGGAGCGGTACAAGCGGAATCCGGCCAGGGAAAGAAGCGGCCGATCGTGGTCTCCAGCTCCTTGACACTGTTTCCCCGCTGAAATAGCCTCCGGAACGGTCTCCTATCCCCCCTAGATTCGCTATCTCAACAGGCCGGTTTTCCGGCAGGACGTCCGATGCGGCACCTTTTCATGACGGGCAGCTCCGGGCTGCTTGGTGGCCACATGATGGCCAGGCTCTTGGAGCGTGGGCATCGGCTTGCCGTGCTGGTGCGGCCGACCGCCAAGGAATCGGGCCGGGAACGGATCGAGGCGATCCTTGCCCGTGAGGAGGAGGCAAGCGGACGGCTGCTGCCGCGTCCGGTCGTGCTGGAGGGGGATCTGACCGCCCCACTCTGCGGCCTGAACGATGCGGATATCGCATGGGTACGCCGATCATGCTCGGGCGTCCTGCACAACGCGGCCTCGCTCGAGTTCATCGGCGCGGACCGTGCTGGGGAGCCGTGGCGAACCAACGTCGGCGGCACCCGATCGCTTCTGTCGCTGGCCGAGACCGCCGGCCTGGCGGAGTTTCATCATGTTTCGACGGCCTATGTCTGCGGCTTTTCGCCCGGGCCGATCGCCGAAGGCCCATCGGATGGGGCCCACGGCTTCCGCAATGACTACGAGGCCAGCAAGCACGAGGCCGAGTTGCTCGTGCGTTTGGCACCTTTCCTGAACCGGCCGACGTTCTATCGTCCCGCCGTCATCGTCGGCGATTCACGGACCGGTGCGACGGCCACCTACCACGGCTTGATGGCGATGCTGCAGTTGATGACCGTCATCGTCCGCAGCCTTCCGGCCGATGAGACCGGGTTCCGAAAGGTGTCGTTGCGGCTGTCGATGACCGGCGACGAAAAGCGCAACATGATCCCGGTCGACTGGGTGGCCGAGGTCATCGCCCGGCTGATCGGCACTCCCGCAGCCCGGGGCGAGACGTTCCACCTCGCGCCGGAGCATCCGATCACGATCCGCCAGATCATCGACTTCACGAGTTCGTATCTCAACTCCGGTGGCCTCGAGTTCTGCGGGCCCCGCAAGCCCGACGATCTCAACGACGTCGAGAGCTTCGCCTATGGCGGCAAGGGACTCTACGAAGCCTACGAGCAGACCGATCCCGTCTTCGAGACCGGCAATCTCCGGCGGTTGGTCCCCGATCTTCCCTGTCCGGTGATCGACGAGGCGATGATCCACCGCTTTCTCGCGTATGGCGACGCCGACCGCTGGGGCAAGCGGAAGCATCCGAAGCCGCCGGTCGATGCCTGGGTGGGAGACCTCCTGGAGTCGCTGTCGTCCGACGAGCTTGTCTCGCTCGCCCGCGCGGTGGCGGGAGGAGCGTCCGCCAGCCCTCCAGCCGCCATCGGGCTGGACGTCATCGGACCGGGTGGCGGTTCGTGGACGGTTCACCGCTCGACGCAGTCGGGTGCCCGTCTCGAGCGAGGCTGCCAGGACGGTGCGCGTGCGTTCACGCTCGAGGCCGCGTCTGTGCGGCAGGTCGTTCCTGCAGCTGGGCAGGATCGTAATGGAACGTCAGTTATCTCGGGCGACCGGCGCGACGAGAGTCGGACGGTTTCACAGGAGAGTTCCTGTTCGCTGGCGGCATCCTGATCGCATGGCTCTCATGGGTGGTCGCTGCGAGCGGCGGCCCGTCGGAGGGGCAGCGGTCGGCAGTCTTTGAAGGGAGAGCTCGATCGTGCCGATGCTTCAACGGTGGGTTCGCGAGATTCAAGGCACGTGTCGACAAGATGCAGCGTGCATCGCGGGACTAGAAGGGGTTGATTGCCTCCATCTGAGCCTCGGTTAGCGAACCGCATACACAACGAAGAGGTGTGGTGCGTCGTCACGAAGAGGCTCGGCCGCGGTGCGAAACCCCTTGTCTTCAAGGAACGACCGCATGCGTCTGGCACTTTCCGGACCGTGGTGAACCTCGACTACGACCTGCCGTATGTGAGGCCACTGGTCGGCGGCTATGCTCGCAAGCACGTCGTCTTCGGAACCCTCGGTGTCGACCTTGAGCAGATCGATACGGGACAACCGTTCCTCTTGGAGAACGTCGGCCAGTGGCCGGACTAAACAGCGGACTCGTCGCGAGGCATGGAAGAACCGCCGGATCGTTTCCGCCAGTGGTACCCAGAGCCACGCGGGGGAAACCGTCATCAGTCGGGCGAGAAGGGGTGATCGGCGGGCCAATTCGCCGAGCACAAAACGGCGGGAATTGGATCGAAAGGCGGGAGAATCTTGATGGTGCAGCGACGAAGCGACGCTCACTCGCGGAAAGTAGGTGATGTCCGCCGTGCCCGCGACGGTACCGATAGCGCAGTTAACGAGCCTCACATCGCATTGGCAGTTGCACTCGACCGTGCGGCGGAGCATCTCGAAGACCTCAGGCACAGGCTCGATGGCGACGATCGTGGCCTCGCGAAGGGAACGGGCCACGAACAGCGTGAAGAATCCGAGGTTTGCACCGATGTCGATGACAACGGCGTTTTCACTGAGACGAATCCCGTGTCGGGCGTACACGTGGTTCTCGGCGGCGCTCTCCTGTAGGAGAAGATCAATGTCCGCCTGCGAGCGAAAATGAACTCGCTCGCCTGTGGGGAGGAGGCATGATTTCATGATCAATCTTCCGGGGAAATGACATCGCGCAACGGGCGCCGTCGTGCCTTAAGGCCGACTACATCGGCCGTGAGGCCGACGAAGCGGTGTACATCCAACATGAAAGAGACGAAAAATGGCAGTCGACGTCGCCGAATCTTCCCAAGGCGGTCGAGTCGCCACGAGGCGACTGCACCGCTGATCATGCGGCTCCCCCCGGCCAGACGGCGGTTACCTCGCGCTCCGTCGCTTGTCAGGTAGGCGGCAAGCCGTCCTCCTGGCACGTGTCCATAATCGTGATTTTGATGCACCGCCGTTGCCGCCGCTGTTACATCGACCACTGGCACACGTCGTGCGTGGGCATCGTGCACCATCCAGTTGTCCCAAAACGCCCTGCCGAGACGAAAGGCCGGAACGTGCTGATACGAATCGCGAGGGAAGACGAAATAATCTTTGCAGACCCGCGCCGCCAGCCGGCCTTGTTTGCGAGCGTGCGAGGCCACGAGCGCGGCTGTGTCGGGTCGGTGCCAGTCGATCTCGTGAGAGATGTCGGTGTCGATGCGGCGCCCTATGATCAAAAATTCCTCGGAGAGGGCGGCCGCTGTGGTGCGGACAGCCTGCAGCCAATCGGGCAGAAGGATGATGTCCGAGTTGATGTATGCGAGGAGATCGGCTGAGCTCGCGCCACGGGCTTTCGAAAAAAGCTCATCGACCCGCGGCGGGCCGTCGGTTCCGGAGGTCAATTCGCCGATGGCAATCGCACCGATTTCATTGCCGATCAAATCAAGCCCATCGACGGTCCCGCCAAGCACGATTTCTATGTTTTCCCCCAAGGCCCGCCAACTGCGTAGTGCGTTTCGCTGGATGATGCCCGTATGCCCTTGGAACGGCTTGGGGGCGGCAACGAAGGCGATGGTGGGTGATTGACTCACGGAACACTCGCTGTTTGGGGCATGGTATGGTACTCCGAGCGTCGTCGCGATCAATCAACTTAGGAACAAGTCTCCAATGGCCATTCCCAGAGCCGTCGTCCATGCCTGGCTTTCCGTCACGAGCATGTGGAATGGCCTTTGCACGGGACGCTGGCCACCTGCCGAGGTGCCTGAGGAGTTGCGGTCGGCCTATACAATGAGCGGAACCATCCCGCTTATGCGGTGGTACCTCAACGACGTTAAGTCGGGCGCACTCGTCTGGACGCCGCGATCACGGTGGTGGAAGCCGGAAAAGGTCCGGCAACGTGGGCTGTCATATTACGGATCTACCGACACGTTTCTTTATCAAGCGATCAAGCAGCATCCCGTCGACGGTTTAAGCGTCGTGATCGTGGGCTCTGAGTTTCCGTGGTACGAGTGCATTGCCACCGGCTTCGGTGCGGCAGTTACAACGATCGAGTATCGTTCGGTCGAGTGTCATATTCCTGGCCTGCGTGTGCTGACGCCGGATGAATTTGCGCGTCAACCACGGCGTTTTGATGCCGTTATCTCCATCTCATCGATCGAGCACGATGGTCTGGGGCGATATGGCGACCCCCTGAACCCGGATGGCGACCTCCGCGCTATGGAGCAGTTTCGTCATCTCCTCAATCCAGGCGGGAAACTATTCCTTTCGGTGCCCGTCGGCCCAGATGTCGTCGTCTGGAATGCCCATCGGATTTATGGTCCGCTTCGCCTGCCGCGACTGTTCGCCGGCTGGAAGCAACTCGCTGCTTTCGGCTTCGACGAAGCCCGCCTTGTGAAGGGGCGACGCGGAGACTACTCGCGCCAGCCTGTTTTTGTCCTCGAGCCAACCGATTGTTGACAGGCGAGAACGTTCTATCCGACCACCACTTCTATCGATCCGTTTTTCTTTTTGATCGTGTAGATGATCCCCCGCCATTCGATCGCCCGTGTGCTGATCGCGGAGGCCATCGCGATCGCGTAGACGCATTGCGTCGCCGGGATCATCGCCGCCCATCGCAGGGCCCGACCGCGGCCAAGGGGCTCAGGCCGTTGCTCCACCGCCCCCGTCGCGGTCCTGATCGCCCTCGCGATAGCAAAAAGCAGAAGCAGATTGACGGCCTCATACGCCAGTAAACTGCCTCCGAGAGTCGCAAAAAGGGGCCTGTTGCCCATGACGCCCGCTTGCACGCACCCGACTACGGCGGCTGCCAATGCGATCGACGTGGCGATCCCGTGGATCGCCACCATTCCCCATGATGGATGATGAAGTCTCGCGGTGAGCAATTGCCGGGCGATCCAACGGGTGAGTGGACCGAAGGAGACGTCGTCGTCGCGGTCAATCGCCGTAAGCGCCGGAATGAAACGATATTTCCAACCGGATCGGGCGAGCGGTGCCGCGAGCGCCGTGTCTTCGCAGAGCGTGCCCTCGATCACGTCCGCCCAGCGGCAGTCGTCGAGCGCCTCTCGCCGCACGGCGAGAGAGCCACCCCACGGAATGCCGAACGTCGTCATCTGCACGATCGCACCGGCGTTCCAGAGAACCCGCACGATCGCGGCGGGCGTATCGCGGACGGGGTCGTACCAGCGGTTCCCGGAGACCGCACCCACGCCGGGCCGCAGGCACTCGTCCACCATCGTCAAAAGCCAGTGGCGGTGCACGACCGAATCAGCGTCGATCAAGGCGACCACGCGGGTTTCAGGCGAGAGTGATCGCAGCGCCTGTCGCAGCGACGCGCACTTGAGCGAGCCACGCGAGGGCCGCGACGCGAGAGGCTCGACGCGATGCCCCCTCCACGACGGCGCCGTGGCAGCAAGCCGGCTGACCGCCGCCTGCGCCACGTTCCATGCCGGGTCGTCCACGGAGTCGACGATGACCCGCAGCCGCCAGGCACGGTGGGACTGGTTCGCCAGGGCGGTGAAGACATCGTCGAGCGTCGGATCGCAGCCCCGGAGGCACAAGATCACCTCGGCCGGAACCCCCGCCGATTCCTCACGGTGCGGAAGCCTCGCCACGAACGCCCGTGTGCGGTGCCGCACGATGCCGAGGAACCAAAGCGTGAGCACGACCTGTGGGACGACGAGAGAGACCCAGAGGATCGCGAGGAGCACGCCGGGGGAGGCGGACAAGACTGGGATGGAAGCAACCATGCTCATGACACCATCGGCTCCGCGTTTCGGGAGGGCACACGCAAACCCTCGGCCAGCGCTTCGAGGGTCGCGTACATGCCATCGAGCCATCCGCGGCCGACAGGCAGCGGCACGCGGCTGCCGTCGAGGTGAAACGCGACGGTCCGCCGGCCCGAGGTCTCATGCGTGGCGGCCGCGAGGGCTGTGCCCGGTCGGACTGGAGGCACGATCCACCAGCCGGCCAGCCGGCTGTCGCCCACGCGGATGGTCCCCGCATCGTCGGTCAGGGGTGAACGGTGGAAGCACCGGCCGAGGTTCGACAGCACGGCCGTCGCCTGCGGTGTGGGACTGTTCGTGGTGCGTTTCAGCCCGCCCGGCATGAGGCGGCTCGCGGCGAGTGAGAGCGGGAAGATGTGGCCGAGTGAATGGCCGCGAATGACATCCATCTCGTCCTTGAAGCTGCGGACCAGTTGCGGGGCGTCGAGCCGATCGCCGGGCTGCCGGTCAAGAAAGACCATGCTCACCCGGTTCGCAGCCGGAAGGGCGTGATCAGACTTCGTTCGCAGGCTCATCGGCGTGGCCAGACGGATCCACGCCTTCTCATCGGCCGGCACCGCCCGGCCATCGACATGCTCGCCGAGCGTCGTCATGAGTGCGGCCATGAGCATGTCATTCACCATGACCTCGGTCGCCATCGCGCGACGTTCAAGTCGCTCCACGAGACTCTCTTCGAGTGTCATGGCGATGATGGTCGGCTGCCAGAGTGTCAAAGGAGCGGGCTCGACCGTTTCCGGAGCGGTGGGCCGCGCATGCCCGAGATCGACGACGTCCCGAGAGACGAACTGTTTCACGCCCTCGAGGCCCTTCGCGAGCTTTGGAAGCATGCTGGAAAACTCGCGCCACGACCCGGCCACGCGGCCACGCCTGCCGAGCGCCGTGACAGCCTCCGCCGAGCCGCGCGGCCGTCGGGCTTCTTTTCCGGTGGCGCGGAGCAGCCAGCGTTCCATGAAGCCGACGATGCCCAGGCCGTCACAGGCGGCGTGATGAACGGCCACGACGATCGACCAGCCTGTCTGGCGGGTGACCACCGAGGCATGCAGCATCGGGCCGATTTTGGGATCGATCCGTGGGAGCGGCGGGGCGAGCGTTGTCGAATCGGCCGATGCCGAGCCGTCCTCCGCCTGAAAGAGGGGAGGTGAGGGCGCGGGCATCCAGCGGGAGCGGCCACGGCTACGAACGACGTGGGCGGCGAGCAGCGGCTCCTCGCTGATCGTGGCGGAAAACGCCTCTGCAAGGGAGGAGGGGGGCGGCCCGTCGGTGAAATCGAGCCGCATGACGATCACCATCGGGTGCGACGGCCGATCGTCGGCCAGCATGAACTCCTCGAATGCGGTGAGCGGAAGCCCGGTCGCGGGAAGGAGCGACGCATGAGAGCCGGCGGGAGAAAGCATGCTGCGCCGACGAATGTCGTCCGTGTCCCTGAGAAAGCCGGAGAAAGCCGCAGCCGGAAGCGTGGCTGCCGTGGGGCCGATTGTGGTCACGGCCGAGGCCCGGTTCAACCGGGGATAGGTGGCCGAACTTGAGCCGTGGCGGCCCGCACTCTACGATTCCGTGTGGCTAGATTCGGAGGGTAAGCGAATTGGCCAGCGGTCTGACTCGAAATCAGATGCCCCGAAAGGGGTTGTGGGTTCGAATCCCATGCCCTCCGCTCATCGCTATCCGCGGTCGATGACCAGCGGATCGTGCGACTCGAGATCGCCGATCCGAAGGGCGGCCTTGCCGGAAAGCAGGTCGTCGATCAGGTCGCCCACGAGTTCCTGCCGCCATCCGGTTGCCAAAAGGGGCGGCTCCTCGCCGTCGCGATAGCCGAGCTTCCAGGCCAGCAGGTCGCGCATGTCGGAAGCCGTGCCGACCAGCGCCGGCGCGATCTGCATCTGTCGGCACATGCCCGCCACCGCCGTCGCCATGAACTGCCCGAGCATCGCAAGGTGCGACGGAGGCGCACGGTGCTTCTCGCCACCCGGACATTCCGACTCCGGAAGCGACAGCCCGCGCTCGATCGCATCCGCGAGCCCGGGGAGGATGTGACGAAGGTCCGACCGTTGCATGCCCCGCACCGCCGAGATCTGCCTGGGGTCGGCGCTCTTCCGCTTGCAGAGTTCCACGAGCAAGTCGTCGCGAAGCACCCGCTTGGGCGGCATGTTTCGCTGCTCAGCCACGGCATCCCGCCAGTGCCAGAGCTCTCGGGCGACCGCCAGCTCGCGCCGCGAGAGACCGCTCAATCCCGATACCCGCCGCCACCGCTTCCGGGTGAAGGACTCGGCCACTTCGTCCTGCCAGGCCGCCATCTCCGCCTGCATCCAGGCGGCGCGTCCTGTCGTCTCGAGCATCCGTTCCAGTTTTCGCCACATTTTTTCGAGGTGACGGACGTCGTCGAGCGCGTAGTCGAGCTGGGCATCCGAGAGCGGTCGGC
>JBJTOU010000111.1:0-4582 GCA_046074725.1 Planctomycetia bacterium | reverse complement strand
GCCCAGTTCCGCCTTCGTCATGTTGAGGAACAGCGTCTTCGTGTTCGCCGACGTGAGCGCGGCCCCGAACGGCGTCGTGCCCGTGAGCCGCAGGACGTCGTTGATGCTCGCGGTGCCGCTCGCGTAATTCGGCGCGGTGCCGCTGAACTCGAACGTGAAGTCCATGCCGCCCGACGGATTGATTGAGGTGGCCGTGAGGATCCCGGGGCTGTTGCCCGGGGCCACCGTGCCGGCGCCACTGACGGTGCCGTTGATCCGTCCCGTGCCACCGAGGGCGGCACTCGCCGCAAGCGACACGTTGCCCTGCACCGTACCCGAGAGCGAAAGCAGCGCATTCGTCACCGTGACGCCGCCGGTCGTGGTGACGGTGCCGCCGAGCGTGGCCGTGCCGCGCGAGCCCGTGCCCGTGATGGCGAGCGGGCCGCCGCCCCCCAGATTCGCCGAGATCGTCGTCGTCACGCCGCTGGCCAGCTGGATCGCCGGATTCGAGCCTATGAAGTCAATCCGGGAGCCGCTGCCACCCGCGACGGTGTAGCCGCTGGTCGTGAAGGAAAGCTGGTTGGATTGCACGGTGCCGCTCGTCGTGACGGTGCCCGGCGTGCCGCCGAAGACCGCGACGCTGCTGGCCAGGCCGTTGTTCCACGGCTGCTTGGTGCCGCTGCCGTCGCTGTTCGGGGCCCAGAACGTGGTGCCCTGGCTCCCGCTCCAGGTGTCGGTGCCGCCCGCGCCCGCGCCGGGCGCCCAGTAGGCGGTGCTCGGAGGGACGGGAATCGGGGTCGAACCGCTCGTGCCGCTGGAGTAGATGTTCGCGACCTGTGACGCCGACAGGGCCGAGTCCCAAAACGCAAACTCATCGAGCCGGCCGTCGAGGTATCCGGGCGGTGCGCCGGGGCCGTTGTTGGCGTCGTTGAGCTTCATGCCGAACGACATGATCGGCTTGGAGCTGTTGATGCTGCCCGAAAACGACTGCGTGTCGACGAGCGTGCCGTTGAGGTAGAGCTTGCCCTGGCCGGAAGACTGCGACACCGTGGTGATCAGGTTCGTCCAGGTGTTCGTCACAACGGCGCCCGACGGCGTCGTTGCGAACAGATAGGAGCCACTTGACAGCCCGATAAAGTCGGCCCAGTTCGTGCCGTTGTCTTGGCGGGCGAGGATATTGGCGCCGACGCTGGTGCTGCCCCAGTTGGAGAGAACCACGGCCCAGTTCGTCAACGAGTCGAGGTTGACCCACGCCGAGAACGTGTATTCGGAGAGGCCGCCGCCGGCGAGTGGAGCGGTGACGTAGGTTGACGACCCGTTGAAACGGAGGGCGTTGCCGACGAGGCCCGGAACGAACGCGCCGCCACTCCCGCCGAATCCGTAGAGCGTTCCGTTGCCGGACGTGCCGCGGATGCTGTCGAAGAGCGTGGTCGAGCCGGCCGCCTCATCGAACGAATAGTAGGAAATCGGGGCGGGAACCGCCGTCTGGGCGTGGGCCCTCGGCGCGAACAAGGCCAGGGCGATGACGGCCAAGTATCCCGGCACGGCGGCCATGGGGACGAAAGCCGTCAATCGGGACGATGGAGCGCAGCGGGGCAGACGGGCCTTCATGGAGCAGTCCTTGCGAATACGAAGGGGCGATCTCGGTCCACACCCAGGGTCGATGTCTCAGGCGAGTGCGCAGTCCCTCGCCGAGCACAAGGAATGCAATGGCCGTGCCAGAGGCATGACTGCCGCGCCGAGATCACCTGCCTGCCGGGCCTCGCGCCTCGGAAAAACGGTGGTTTCGGAGGTCCACGATCTTTTTCAGCCCACGCAGGTGTCCGGCGCGCCTACCCGCGCGAGGTGAGACCGTTTGCCCCGCCCAAGCCGAGCGCCTGGGGCGCATCGCCCCAGGCGCGATGGCTGGCTGGGGCGAATCGCCCCGGCACCGAGTCGATCGCCATCCCCTCGACAGGGTATTCGTGGCCGACTGGGACAGGAATAATGACCCGCATGGAGAGCCCTGCCACTCTGCTTCGTTGCGTCATCGTCGAAGATCATCGGATGGTCGCGGAACTCGTGTCCACGATGCTGGGCGTCTCCAGCAATCTGCCGATTCAGATCGTGGCGACGGCAGGCACGGTGGCCGAGGGGATCGCGGCCTGCGAGCAGCATCGCCCCGACCTCCTGATTCTCGACCTCGCGCTGCCCGACGGCCGCGGTCAGGCCATCGCGCGGGCGCTCGTGGCCATCAACCCGCACGCGAAGATCATCGTCCTCTCCGGGCAGGCGAGCACCTTCGTGTGCCCGGCCTTCCTCAACGGCCACATCCACGCCGTCGTGGCCAAGACACAGGCGTTCGACGTCCTGCAGGCGGCCCTGCGCTCTCTCGCCGGCACCGGCGATGCTTCCCAGGGCGCGGCGACCGGATCCACGAAGCAGCCGAAGGCTGCCAGGCCGCTCACGCTCAGGGAGCGGGAGATCCTGCTGCTGGTCGGTCAGGGCCTGCGCACGAAACAGATCGCCGAGCGGCTGAAGATCTCCGGCCACACGGTGCAGGCTCATCGCAAATCGATCGCCGCCAAGCTCGGCACCCGCGGCGCACACCTCACGCTGCAAGCCGTCAAACTCCACGAGCGGATGGCCGGGGACATGGGACCGGGCGAGTGACGAGTCGAGGCCTCCATGCAAACACCTCCCGCCACGCCGATCGTCACGGCCAACCCGCAGACGGCGCTGGAACTCACCGACAACATCCCGGTCGGCACGTATGTTCTGCTCAGTCCGCTGGAAGGGCCGCAGCGGTTCACGTTTCTCAGCAAACGCTGGCTCGAGATGACCCGGCTCGACCCGGCCAAGGTGATGACCGACATCAGCCACTACTTCACGGTGGTTCACCCCGACGACCGCGAAGCCGCCATCGCCCACAACATCGCCGGGAATGCCGCGGGCGTCCGCTACTTCTGGGAGGGCCGGTGGCTGCAGGACGGCACGATCCGCTGGGTGACCATTGAATCCAATCCGCGCCGACTGCCGAACGGCGAAGTGGCGTGGGAAGGAGTCGTTACCGACATCACGGCCAGAAAACAGGCCGAGGCGGAACTGGAGCTGGCCCGCGCCCGCGAGCGGAAGAGGGAGCAACTCGCCCGCCGAAAGCTCGAGCGAAAGCTCAAGACCAGCCTCACCGCATCGGCCGTGGCCCATGAAATCAACCAGCCGCTGAGCTCGATCCTGCTCAGCGTGAAGATGGCCCTCGAACGTGGAAGCACCGACAGGGAGCACCTGGAGGCCCTGGCTGCCGAGGCGGAGTTCGTCGTGCGTACGATCGAACGCATGAAGGTGCTCCTGCGCAACGTGCAGACCGGGCATCGGCCGCTCAATCTCGGACAGGTGGTCAAGAGTTCGCTGCTCCAGGTCGACCAGTTGCTCACCGCCCACGGCGTCACGCTCGTGGCGGACATCGAGAAGCACGGGGCCCGCCTCAAGGGCGACGCCGAGCAACTGCAGATCGCGATCGTGAACGTCCTCCGCAATGCGGTGGAGGCCGTCGCTCCCTGCGCTCGCCGCGAGATTTCGGTCGCGGTCAAGGTCGGCAAAAAGCACGTCGACGTCGTCGTCGGCGACAGTGGCCCGGGATGGCCGGCCGCGCTCCCCGATGAAGCACCGCTCGGCTCGACCAAACACAGCGGCAGCGGCATCGGCCTGTTCGTGGTCCGCACCGCCGTGAAAAACCACCGCGGCAAGATCGAGCTCGGGCGTTCTCCCCTGGGCGGCGCCGAAGTCCGTCTGTCGTTGCCGGTCGGGCGAAAATGAGCGGCGGGATGCCCGGGAGCGCCGCCGACTCGGCCGGCGAGGTCTCAGAGCCGGCGACCGCCGCCTAGGCGATCGTGCCCGTCGAGCGGTGCCCGAGTAGGCCGAGATGTGGCCCCACAACGGGCCGCGAAACCGAAGCGGACTCGGAGCCCGGCGAACGGCCGATGTAGACTCTTGAAGGGGCCTTGGAGCCCGACTGGCCAACAAAATGGCTGACAGACAGCCCGCCGGACCCCGAAACCCCCTTTCGCGCCCGTAGCTCAGCTGGATAGAGCATGGGATTTCTAATCCCAGGGTCCCGAGTTCGAATCTCGGCGGGCGTACTGAAAGGCACTGGAAAACCAGTGCCTTTCTCTTTTCAGGTAGGACATAGTTTCGTCGCCACGACACCAATCCTCAAAAATCCTCAAATCTGTACCGGGCGAAGGGGGTCTGGTGGCGGGGTTGGCCAAGTGTCCGGCACGCGGCGGCAGCCCTCACGCTAACGCCCTCTTGGGGGGCATGGGTGCAGTGCCTCCGGAGACCGAGGGCTCAGTTCTTGCCCAAGGGAATCACCGGCCGCGAGCGACCGGTAGACGCGGGTCGTCCGAGCGCTGGCCCGGCCGCATCACCCCGCTTGGCGGTCTTGCTTAGCCAGCTTCTTCGCGACTTCGCCCACCAGCGGCCAGTTGTTGACGGCGGTTGAAAACGGCGGCGCGGGGCGGTCGAAAATGGTGGCGCTGGGTGGTGTCGATCTCCCCTGAGAAAGTGGGGTGTCGCGGTTGGTTCGGTTCCCTTGTCAGTCCGCCCGCCGTCGTCGCCGCTTGGC
>JBJTOU010000110.1:0-9783 GCA_046074725.1 Planctomycetia bacterium | reverse complement strand
CTTTGCTCGCCCGATGATCGCGGACGCACCTCCGGGCGTCCGTGGCCGCCGCGGTGCGGCGGGTTCGGCACGACTGCCGAAACGGCTCACGGGAGGGGTGCCCATGCCCCGAGAGCCGGCGTTGCTGACCAGCGCAGGCATGGATGCCGAAGCGCAGTCAGCATCGAGTGAACGGAGGCCTGGAGGGCCGGAGTGAACGTCCGGCAACGGGGCGTGGGCAGCCCCGACCCACGAAACGCGTGAGAATCAACTGGTCGCTGTATCACCCCCGGTGAGTATGCCGTGGTAGAATCGTGTCCTCGTGCGAGCCACGCGGAGTTTCGACCCCATGTTTCGATGGATGTCAGGATTCACGCCGGGGTCGCGGTCCGCGATCAATGCGTCGACCTGGAAGACCGTCGAACGGATCGACTCCCTCGCGCCCGAGATGGAAGCCCTCGACGATGTCGCGCTCAAGCGGCTCGGCCGGGCGCTCTCCTACCGGGCCAAGGCGGGCGAGGATCCCGACTCGCTCATTGTCGATGCCTTCGCGGCCACCCGGGAGGCGGGCCGCCGCCGGCTCGGCATGCGTCACTACGACGTGCAGCTGCTCGCCGGCGTCGCGCTCGTCCATGGAGCCATCGTCGAGATGCAGACGGGCGAGGGGAAGACGCTGGTCGCCACGCTGCCGCTGGTTCTCTATGCGCTGGCCGGCAAAGGAGCCCACCTCGCCACCGTCAACGACTACCTCGCCCGCCGCGACGCCGAGTGGATGGAGCCGATCTACGAAGCCCTCGGCATGAAGGTGGGCATCATCGAAGCCGAGATGGATTTCGACGCCCGGCGCACGGCGTATGCCTGCGACGTGACGTATGGCACCGCCAAGGAGTTCGGCTTCGATTTCCTCAAAGACCGGCTCATGAACCGCGAGATCGTCGAAGGCCGCAGCGACCTGGGGGCGACGCTCAGCGGCCGGGACGGCGCCGGCGGACCGCGTCTCATGCAGCGGCCCTATTGGTTCGCGCTGATCGACGAGGCCGACAACGTCCTCATCGACGATGCCCGCACGCCCCTGATCATCGCGTCGCCGGCGGGCGAGGCGCAGGCCACGGAGCAGGCCCTCTTCCGATTCGCCGCCGCGGCCGCGGAAGAGCTCAAGGTCGATGAAGACTTCGAGTCCGACGTGCAAAAGCAGTCCTGCGAACTGCTCGGCCGGGGCCGCAGCCGCGTCCGCGCCCTCGTGCGTCCGCCGGAGCTCGAGGCGACGAGCCTTCTGGCGATGTACGACGCGGTCGAACGGGCACTCCGGGCCCAGATCTTTTTCAAGCGAGATCGGCAATACGTCGTCCGCGATGGCAAGATCGTCATCATCGACGAGTTCACCGGCCGAGCGGCCGAAGGAAGGTCGTGGAGAGACGGCCTGCATCAGGCGGTCGAGGCCAAGGAAAACCTAGGGGGCACTGAGAACGTCGAGGTGACGGTGGGCTCCGGGCATGCCGCCCGGATCACCATCCAAGACCTCTTCGCACGCTGGCCGCACCTGGCGGGCATGACCGGCACGATCGCAACCAGTGCCGGCGAGATCTCTCGCACCTACGACGTCGCCGTGGCGACGGTGCCCACCAACCGGCCGGCCGTCCGCCGACGGCTCGAGCCTGCCGTCTGTGAGAACTATCGCGAGAAGATCGAGCGGATCGTGGAGGAGATCAAGGAAATGCATGCGATCGGCCGGCCCGTGCTCATCGGCACCCGGTCGATCGACAAGTCGGAGGACATCTCCGTACTGCTCACCAACGCCGGGCTGCCACACACCGTCCTCAACGCCCGGCAGATTGCCAGGGAGGCCGAGATCGTCGCCCAGGCCGGCCAGCGCGGCCAGATCACCGTATCGACGAACATGGCCGGCCGCGGCACCGACATCAAACTGGGAGAGGGCGTGCATGACCTCGGCGGCCTCCATGTCATCTGCACCGAACTGCACGACTCGGCGCGGATCGATCGCCAGCTTGTGGGCCGATGCGGGAGGCAGGGCGACCCCGGCACCTGGCGGCAGTACGTGGCGCTCGATGACGAGATTCTCGTCTCTGGCTACGGCCCGAAGCGGGCCAAGCGGATCGCAGCGCGGCTACGAGGCCAGCTGAAGGGCAACCCGGAACGCGTCCTGGCGGTCTTCCATCATGCGCAGAAGCGAATCGAGGCGAGGCACCAGCGGCAGCGCCGGGTTCTGGAATACGTCGAACGGCAGCGTGCCGAGGCCCACATCCAAATGAGCCAAGACCCCTACCTCGACGCCGCTTCGTGACCGTCTTCTCCATCTCCAAAGCCCCCCGCCCCCCACGAAGAACATGGGTCTCGACCGCGTCGCAGGCTGGGCTGCCCGTGCCCCAGGAGCCGGCGTAGCTGGCGATCGTAGGCATGGATGCCGGAGCGAAGCCAGGTCCGAGTGAGCGAAGACCAGGATGGGCGGAGCGAACGTCCGGCGATGAGGCACGGGCAGCCCAGCCCTCGAACCGGCCTGAAGATCATGCGGAGGCCGTACGATGTGTTTTCGGCGTTGACTGGCCGCCCGAGGTGTGTGAGCCTTTCCTTCATGAATATCCGACGGACCGCGTTCGTGGGCCTCGTGGCCTTTGTCGCGTTGCATGACCGAAGCCCGGCGGACGAGCCGGCGGCCCCTGCGGCCGACGGCACGATCTCCGTGGTCGTCCCGTCCACTCGGACACCCACGGCCCCGTCGGCGACCGAGCCCCCACCGCAGCCGCTCGCCACCGGGCCCGCCTCGGAGTTGCTCTCGGCTGCGCTCGAGCCACTCGATGCTCGACGCGCTGGCGACCCTGGGCTCTACGCACGGCCTCTTTCGTTGCTTGAGGCTCTCGAGCGTTCCGGTGATCGCACGCGTCGTCTTTGGATCGCGCAGGCCTATTGGAAGCTATCGACGGCGTTCGCGGCGGTCCGATTCGCGGCGGAGGCGGTGAGTCGGCTTGAACTGATCGCGCCCGGGGGAGACCCCCACGATCGTGCCGCGCTCGACGTCGCCGCGGCCGACGCGAGGGCCGACCTGGCAGAGGCTCGTGCAGGTCTGGTCACCGCGCAGCAGGAACTGGTCGATCTGATCCGCCTGCCCGTCTCGGAAACGCCGCCGTGGCCGGTGGATCGGCCCCTCGCGACGCCCTACCAGACTCACTTCGATGCCATCTTCGCATCACGGCCGGCCACCGGACGGATCCGTGCCATCGACCGCATGCTCCCGAGCAAGCACGAGGCGATCGAGGTCCGTGCCGCTGCCGTGCTGGCCGCGAAGACCGCCCTCGAAATGGTGGAGGCCGACCATGCCAAGGGGAGGCGGCCCATCGAATCTGTGGTCGCAGCCCAGGCGATGCTCGCCGCCCAGCAGCGGGAGTTCCTGGCCGCAGCCCTCGCCTACAACCTCGACATCGCCGAGTATGCGATGTCGGTCGCCGACGCGTCGGTGGCCGATGATCGCTTCGTATCGATGCTCATCGGCACGCCGATCCAGTGGCGGGGCCCCGGTCAGGTCGTGCCGGCCGGAGCGACGGCCCCCGACGCCTCATCCTCCCGCTGATCCGCCATGATCGCCACCGTGCCCGCTGCCTGCGCCGGCGCGAAGCCGCTTGCCATCGGCAACGTCGTCGTCGATCCGCCGGTGCTCCAGGCGCCGATGGCCGGCTACACGAACTATGCCTACCGGCAGGTCGTCCGCGAGTTTGGGGGGGCCGGCCTGCTCGCCACCGAAATGATCGCGGCTCGCAGCGCGACCTGGCTGGAGACACACCGTGGCGAGCATCCCGACAGGCTCTGGGGCGTGCGGGACGAGCCGCGGCCACTCGCGGTGCAGATGTGGGACAACGACCCCGACAATCTCGCCGCGGTCGGCCGACGCCTGGCCAAAGAGTTCAGGGTGAGCGTGGTCGATCTCAACTTTGGATGCCCGGTCCGCCAGGTGACGGAGAAAGCCCACAGCGGCTCATGGCTGCTTCGCGATCCGGCACGGGTGGGCACGATCGTGAGCCGCGTCGTGGAGGCCTGCGACGGCACGCCCGTCACGGCGAAGATTCGGCTGGGCTGTGCCGACACCTGCCGGACGGCCGTCGAGGTGGCGCAGCGGATCGAGGAGGCGGGGGCCTCGTGCCTCACGGTTCACGGCCGCGTCGCATCGCAGTTCTTCAAAGGACGCGCCGACTGGGATTCGATCGCCGAGGTGAAGCGAAGCGTGTCGCGAATGCCGGTGGTGGGAAACGGCGACATCGACTCGGCCGAAACGGCCGTGGCCCGTCTGCGGCAATCGGGCGTTGACGGCGTGATGATCGCCCGCGAGGCCCTCTCCAAGCCCTGGATCTTCGCGCAGTGCGCCGCCCTGCTCCGCGGCGAAGCGCCTCCCTCCGATCCATCCCTTGCCGAGCAACGGGAGATCGTGCTGCATCACTACGACCTCGTCTGCCGCCGTTTCGGCGTTGAGCGAGGCACGCTCCTGATGCGAAAGTTCGCCTGTTCCTACGCCCAGGGAATCCCCGGGGCGAGGGAATTCCGCGGCCGCGTCTCCCGCGTCATCACCCGCGATGAATTCCTCGACGCCGTGCGAATGGCGTTCCCGGGCTAGTTGTACGCAGTCCCCGCCATCCGGGCGGGCGAGTTGTACGCAGTCCTCGCCATCCTGGCCTCGGACTGCTTGGGGCCTCCGCGAGGGGCTGCCCGTGCCATGGAGCCGGCGTTGATCGGGCACCGATCCGCCACAGGCGGATTGGTCGGCGGAGCCATGGATGGCGAGAGCGAAGCCAGCATCGAGTGAGCGGAGGGCAGGATGCCCGAAGCGAGCGTCCGGCGAATGGCATGGGCAGGCCCGAGCTTCACGCAGGCCTCGCAGGACCGATTTTTCGCTATGTGGCTTGTCGAAAATAAAACCGGCGCTACACTTGGGGCGAGATGAAGACCGAAACCCACTCAGAGCCGCTTGCCTCGGATGCCCCGCTGCTGGATATGCTGCGGGTCGAGGAAAGTGCCGGCATCAGCGAACTGGAAGCGGGGCTCGGCGTGACGGCAACGGCCGTCAGGCAGCGACTTGACCGCCTTATGCGAGCCGGAATCGTGGAACGGAAAACCGTTTCCCATGGACGCGGCCGTCCCTCACATGTGTACTCGCTCACCGAGAAGGGCAGACGGCTCGGGGGCGACAATTTCCAGGATCTCGCCCTGGTTTTGTGGCGGGAAATCAGGGGTGTTCGGGACCCCGAGATCCGCCGCGGCTTGCTGGGGCGGATCGGCTCGGCCATGGCGGGGCTCTATCGACGGAATATTCGCGGTAGCACGCCGCAGGAACGGCTTCAGCAGGCGGCCGAGATGCTTCGGGAACGGCAGATTTCGTGCGGTGTTTCCGACAATGAGGCTGGCCGACCCGTGCTGACCAGTTACACATGCCCCTACCCCGAACTTGCCGAGCAAGACCGCGGTATCTGTGCCGTGGAGCGACAGATGCTCGAGGAACTGGCGGGGGTGCCCGTCCAGCTCTCCGAGTGCCGGCTCGATGGGGCCGGGTGCTGCCGGTTCACGGCGGGAATCGGGGTTGACGATGGGTCCACGACGCACGCGGGGGCTTGAATCAATGGGCGTTGCAGCATCGAATGCCGTGCGGTTTCCCCACTGCCCCTCGCATGAACCCCACACGTATGGAGCCCGGACATGACGCAACCCTGGATTGAAGGCCGGTTCGAGGAGAACCTGGTGCTGACGACCGTCGAGCAGGCGATCAATTGGGCTCGTCAGTCGAGCATCTGGCCGATGACCTTCGGCTTGGCGTGCTGCGCCATCGAGATGATGGCCGCCGGGGCGAGTCGATTCGACATGGACCGCTTCGGAGCGGGCGCGTTCCGGGCCACGCCGCGTCAGGCCGATTTGATGATCGTGGCCGGCACGGTCACCTACAAGATGGCCAGTCGCGTGCGACGCCTCTACAACCTGATGCCCGATCCGAAATACGTGATCGCGATGGGTGCCTGCACCACCGGCGGCGGACCCTATTTCAAGTGGGGCTACCACGTCGTGAAGGGTGTGGATCTCGTGGTGCCGGTCGATGTCTACGTGCCTGGCTGCCCCCCGCGGCCCGAGAGCCTGCTCGAGGGCCTGATGCGGATCCAGGACAAGATCGCCGGCCAGCGGATCGCGAAGCGCAAGGATGGCGTCGGCAAGATCGACGACGAGCTTCCCGTGCCTCACCACTCCGGCTATGTCGTCTCGCCCGTCGGCGACGGCGAGCTCGTGTTCGATCACCAGAAGGTTCAGGCCTGATTCCGACAGATTCATCGAGAGACCGAAGACCCATGACCGCACCAGCACTTGCCGCCGAAAAACTCGTCATCACGGGGCTCCACGCGGCCGTCGAGGGGCAGGAGATCCTCAAGGGGGTCGATCTCACGATCGGCCGGGGTGAGGTGCACGCCCTCATGGGCCCCAACGGCTCGGGCAAGAGCACGCTCGGCTACTGCATCATGGGGCACCCGTCCTACGAGGTCACGGCCGGTTCGATCGCGTTGGTCAAGGCCGACGGGAGCCGTCTCGACATTCTCTCGATGGAGCCCGATGAACGTGCCCGTGCCGGCATCTTCCTCGCCTTTCAGAGGCCGATGTCGATTCCGGGCGTCCGGCTGGCCGATTTTCTCCGCCATGCGGTCACCAACGTCCGCAACCCCGACCGCAAGGAAGGGGAGGAGTTGATGCCGATGCGGGAATTCCGCGACGAGCTCAAGCGGAAGATGGGCGATCTCTCCATCGATTCCGAATTCGCCAGGCGGTATGTCAACGACGGGTTTTCCGGCGGCGAAATGAAGCGTGCCGAGATTCTGCAGTTGGCGATGCTGCGGCCGAAGTTCGCGATCCTCGACGAGACCGACAGCGGCCTCGACGCCGACGCGGTGCGGCTTGCGAGCCAGAGCATCGCGAGGATCGGCGGTGCCGAGATGGGCATCCTCATCATCACCCACCACGAGCAGCTGCTCGAGCACAATATCCCGCTCAGGACCCACGTCATGCTCGGCGGTCGGATCGTCGAATCGGGCGGGCCCGAGCTCGCCGCCGAATTGCACAAGAAGGGCTACGAGCGGATTCGTGCCGCCTATCCGGAGGCGGCTGCCGTGGAGAAGGCGATGGAAGACGCTCGGGCCGAACTGGCCTCGACCTGACGAACGACCAAGGAGAACACCGATGGCCACTGGACTCGATGAATCCTCCGACGTCACGCTCGGCGAGATCAACAAGTACGACTTCCGCACCGACGCCCCCGCCGTCTTCAAGGCGAGGAAGGGGCTCGACGCGGAGATCGTCGCCCAGATCTCCGAGATGAAGAAGGAGCCGGCGTGGATGCGCGACTTCCGCCTGAAGTCGCTGGAGATCTTCGAGTCGAAGCCGATGCCGTCGTGGGGCGGCCGGCTGGGAATCAACTTTCAAGACATCTACTACTACCTCAAACCCACCGACAAGCAGGGCAAGACGTGGGACGAGGTGCCCGACTCGATCAAGCAGACATTCGACCGGCTCGGCATTCCCGAGGCCGAGCGGAAGTTTCTCGCGGGCGTGAAGGCCCAGTTCGAGAGCGAGGTCGTCTATGGTTCGCTCCAGGAGGATCTCGCGAAGAAGGGCGTGATCTTCACCGACACCGACACGGCCGTCCGCGAGCATTCCGACCTGCTGCGGCAATACTTCGGCACGATCATCCCGCCGACCGACAACAAGTTCGCCGCCCTCAACTCGGCCGTCTGGTCGGGTGGCTCGTTCATCTACGTCCCCAAGGGCGTGTCGATCGAGTTCCCGTTGCAGGCCTACTTCCGCATCAACGCCGAGAGCATGGGTCAGTTCGAGCGGACGCTCATCATCGTCGACGAGGGAGCCCAGGTGCACTACGTCGAGGGATGCACGGCCCCGATGTATTCGACCGAGAGCCTCCACTCGGCCGTGGTCGAAATCGTGGTGAAGAAGCATGGCCGCTGCCGCTACACGACGATCCAAAACTGGGCCAACAACATCTACAACCTCGTGACCAAGCGGGCCATGGCGTACGAGGGCGCGCTCATGGAATGGATCGACGGCAACCTCGGCAGCCAGCTGACGATGAAGTATCCGGCGGTCTACCTGATGGAGCCGGGCGCCCGTGGCGAGATCCTCTCGATCGCGTTCGCCTCGGCCGGCCAGCACCAGGATGCCGGCGCGAAGATCGTCCATGCCGCCCCCAACACGAGCGGACGAATCGTTTCCAAGAGCATCTCCAAGAACGGCGGCCGGGCGAGCTACCGCGGACTCGTAAAGGTGGAGCCGGGGGCGAAAAAGAGCCGGTCGAGCGTCGTCTGCGACGCGCTCATCCTTGACGACAAAAGCCGAAGCGACACCTACCCCTACATCGAGATTGAGGAGCAGGATGTCTCGGTCGGGCACGAGGCCAGCGTCTCGAAGATCGGCGAGGAGCAGCTCTTCTATCTCATGAGCCGCGGACTCTCGGAGGCCGAGGCGAGCACGATGATCGTCGGCGGATTCATCGAGCCGCTCGTGAAGGAGCTGCCGATGGAATACGCGGTCGAGATGAACAAGCTGATCCAGTTGCAGATGGAGGGCTCGGTGGGCTGACCCCATCAGGAGCGAGCCCATGACGTCTGCCACCGCCCAGGCCGCTCCGGCCGCCGCCTTCGATCGCGAGGCGCTCGAGCAGCTCATCGCGTCCTCCGCGTCGCCCGATTGGGTGTCGCAGCGTCGGCGAGCCGCGTTCGACCTGCTTTCCTCGCTCGGCCTGCCCGACCGGCGGAGCGAAAACTGGATGCGAACCGACCTCCGGCTGTTCAAGCCGAAAGCGTGGGGCCTGCGGCCACGACCGGCCGTGATGACAGCCCCCGACGGGCTCCTCGCCGAGGCGATCGCGTCGGAATCGCCCCTTGGCCTCTCGACGCTCGACGACGATCCTCGCCCGGTTGCCCGCGGCTCCATCGCCGGCCGATTTGCTTCGCTCGATGGTCACGTGATCCGCGATGAGATCGCCCCCGACCTCGCCCGTCGTGGCGTGCTCTTCGGCTCCGCGGAGCGGCTCCTCGCCGAGCACGGCGAGCAGCTGAGGCAGCATTGGTTCTCCGTCATCGATTCCTCCGGCGACTGGTTCGCCGCGCTCCACGGCGCCTTTCATCGGGCCAGCGCCGTGCTCGTCGTGCCGGCCGGCGTGAGGATCGCCGATCCGCTCCATGTGATGGCGGCCATCGGTCCGGGAGGGGTCGATACCTCGCACGTGCTCGTCGTCCTCGGCGAGGGCGCGGAGGCGACGCTGCTCACCGAAACAGCCGGCGGCGGCGACGCGACCACCCAGTCCGGCGGCTTCCACTGTGGCGGCACCGAGGTCGTTGTCGGGAAGGGCGCCTTCCTGCGGATGGTCAACCTCCAAAACTGGAGCACCGGCGTCTGGCATGTCGCCCGTCAGAAGGCGGTGGTGCACGAGCATGGCCGCATTCAGTGGACGCTCGGCGCCCTCGGGAGCCGGCTCTCGCAGGTGGCCCAGGATGTCGCCCTCGTCGGCCGTGGTGCCGATGCCCAGGTCAACGGCGTGATGTTCACCGAGGGGCGGCAGCACCTCGTCTACAACACGCTCCAGCACCACGAAGCCCCGTCCTGCAAGAGCGACCTGCTCTACAAGGGGGCCCTCCAGGACCGTTCGTGGCTGGTCTGGCGCGGCATGATCAAGGTCGACAAGGCAGCCCAGAAGACCGACGGCTACCAGCGAAACGGCACCCTCAGGCGCTCCAACGAGTCGCGGGCCGATTCGAT
>JBJTOU010000109.1:0-2840 GCA_046074725.1 Planctomycetia bacterium | reverse complement strand
AGCAGTCGGAGACGACCGTCGATGTCGTCGAGGGCATGCAGTTCGACCGCGGCTTCCTCTCGCCCCATTTCGTCACCGACGCCGAAAGCCAGACGTGCGAACTGGAAAATCCCTACATCCTCATCTTCGAGGAGAAGATCTCCAGTGCGAAGAATCTCGTTCCGCTGCTCGAGGCTGTGAGCAAGGCGGGCAAGCCGCTCGTCGTCATCGCCGAGGATGTCGAGGGTGAAGCGCTCGCCACGCTGGTGGTCAACAAGCTTCGGGGAATCGTGCACTCCGTGGCCGTGAAGGCCCCAGGCTACGGCGATCGTCGCAAGGCGATCATGGGCGACCTCGCCGTTCTGACCGGCGGCCAGGCGATCTTCAAGGACCTCGGCATCGCGCTCGACTCCGTGAAGCTCTCCGATCTCGGCCGGGCCAAGAAAGTGATCGTGGAGGCTGAAAACACCACGCTTGTCAGCGGTGCCGGAGCGAAAGACGCGATCGACGGTCGGGCCAGGCAGATTCGTGACGAAATCGAGAAGACGACCAGCGACTACGACCGCGAGAAACTCCAGGAGCGGCTCGCGAAGATCGCCGGTGGCGTGGCCCAGATCAACGTCGGCGCGGCGACGGAAACCGAGATGAAGGAGCGGAAGGCTCTCATCGAAGACGCCAAGAGCGCGACCCAGGCGGCATTGGCCGAAGGGATCGTTCCGGGAGGCGGTGTCGCCCTGCTCCGCAGCGAGAAGTCGATCGAGAAACTTGATCTCGTCGGCGACGAGAAGCTCGGTTCGTCGATCGTGAAGAACGCCCTGCGGTATCCGCTCGAGGCGATCGCGAACAACGCCGGGCTCGATGGGTCAGTGGTCGTCAATCGCGTTCGGCAGATGAAGGGCCGCAACGACGGCTATGACGCCGACAAGGGCGAGTATTGCGACCTCGTGGCGGCCGGGGTGATCGATCCGGCGAAGGTCGTGCGAACGGCCCTGCAGAATGCCGCCAGCGTTGCCTCGCTCCTGCTGACGACCGACTCCCTCATCACCGAGATTCCCAAGGATGAGGAGGAGGCCGGCGGCGACGGTCATGACCACCACGGCATGGGTGGTGGCATGGGCGGAATGGGCGGCGGCATGGGTGGCATGGGCGGAATGCCCGGCATGATGTGACCATTCGGTGCATGGTGTTCGTGCCTCGATTCAAATTCAAACCTTTCAACCCTTTTGGAGACCATCAGCGATGGCAAAGAACCTGAAGATTCGTCCCCTCGACGACCGTGTGGTGGTGCAGCCCGTGGAGGCCGAAGAGCGGACGGCCGGCGGCATCGTGCTGCCCGACACCGCCAAGGAGAAGCCGCAACGGGGCCATGTCGTGGCGCTCGGTCCGGGCAAGATGCTCGAGAACGGCCAGCGGGCGACGCTCTCGGTATCCGTCGGTGACGAGGTGATCTATGGCAAGTATTCGGGCAGCGACATCGAGGTCGATGGCCACGAAGTCAAGATCCTTCGCGAGAGCGACATCCTCGCCAAGGTCTTGTCCTGATCGCCCGCGTCACGTTTTCAACCAACCCCCATTCACGCGTCTTTCGAGGAGATTCAAGTCGTGCCCAAGCAACTGATGTTCGACGACAACGCCCGCGCCAAGCTGCTCAAGGGCGTCGAGAAGCTCGCCGGTGCTGTCGCCGTGACGATGGGGCCGACGGGCCGTAACGTCATCATCGACAAGTCGTTTGGCGGCCCGACGGTCACCAAGGACGGCGTGACGGTGAGCAAGGAAGTGGACCTCGAGGATGCCTTTGAAAACATGGGCGCCAAGCTCGTCAACGAAGTCGCATCGAAGACGTCGGATCTGGCGGGCGACGGCACGACGACGGCCACGGTGCTGGCCCGTGCGATCTTCCGTGAGGGCACGAGGAACGTCGCAGCCGGCAGCAATCCCACCGCGGTGCGGCGTGGCATCGAAAAGGGCGTGGCTGCCGCCGTCGGCCGGCTGATGGAAATCGCGAAGCGAGTAGAACGGCCCGAGGAAATCGCCCAGGTCGGCGCCATCAGCGCCAACAACGACCGAGCCATCGGCGACCTCCTCGCCGAGGCGCTCGAGAAGGTCGGCAAGGACGGTGTGATCACCGTCGAGGAGGGCAAGACGACCGAGACGACCGTGCGGTTCGTCGATGGCATGCAGTTCGACAAGGGCTTCGTGTCGCCCTACTTCATCAACAAGCAGGCCGAGATGGTCTGCGAACTGCAGGATGCCCTGATCCTGATCCACGAGAAGAAGATTTCGAGCCTCCGCGACCTCCTGCCGCTCCTGGAAAAGGTGGCGCAGTCGGGGAAGCCGCTCCTGATCATCGCCGAGGATGTCGATGGCGACGCCCTGGCGGCGCTCGTCGTGAACAAGCTGCGGGGCGTCCTCAACGTGTGTGCGGCGAAGGCTCCCGGCTTCGGCGACCGCCGCAAGGCGATGCTCGGCGACATCGCGACCCTCACGGGCGGCACGCTCATCAGTGAGGATCTCGGCCTCAAGCTCGAGAGCCTCGATCTCTCGCATCTCGGCAAGGCCAAGACGATCACGGTGGACAAGAACGAAACCACGATCGTCCAAGGTGCCGGCAAGCAGGCCGACGTGCAGGCGCGGGTTCAGCAGATCCGCAACCAGATCGAGGGCACCGAGAGCGAATACGACCGCGAGAAGCTCCAGGAGCGGCTCGCCAAGCTCACCGGCGGCGTGGCGATCGTCTCGGTCGGCGCCGGCACCGAGGCCGAGATGAAGCAGAAGAAGGCCCGGGTCGAGGACGCGCTGCACGCCACGCGGGCGGCCGTCGAGGAGGGCATCGTGCCCGGCGGCGGGGTGGCCCTGCTGCG
>JBJTOU010000108.1:0-53467 GCA_046074725.1 Planctomycetia bacterium | reverse complement strand
AGAACAATCAGCCGAAACCCGGCTGGGTACTACAATGCATCCACGCCCTCCTGCACGAATGGCTTGAGCAGGACCGCCTGCGCGCCGGTCCACTTCCACAGGTGGGCGTATCTCACCGTCGCAGGCCCCGGCCCGGCGGTGCCGGTGCGATGAAGCCAATACTGCTCCCCGTCGTGCAGCGGAAACTCACGGAACTCGTGCCACCGCTGCCGAGGCACGGGCGCCTTGATCCAGCTCCAGTGGTTCACGTGCAGCAGATGGTCGGGATCGGGGTGATCCTTCGTCCAAAGCCGGTATTCGATCTCGCGAACAGTGGCGAGCCGATGCCGCAGGCCGTCGGTCACCGGGTCGCCCGCACCAAACATTCCTTCGGTGACCGCGACGCCAAGATCCGACGTCGTCAACGCGATGCCATGGGTCGAAGGAATCTCGGCCGACTCACCGTCGATCCACACGCGAACATGGGCCGCGAGGATCGCCCGCTGGGCCGCCTCGAGGCGGCCCGCCGACCGGGTGTCGGCCAGCGGCTTGTTTCGCCGATAGTTCTCGGCAAAGGCCCGCAGGCCGACGACCCAGTCGCGTGCGGGGGGGGTCACTGCGCCCCCCCCGCAACGCATTGGCTTTCTGACAAATGGCTTACCGGTTCAGAAACGTCTCGCGGAGCCATTCGTTCTTGCGGCGCTCCAGTTCGATCAGCTTGGAGACGGGCCCCTTGCGGGCAGCCTGGGCACCACGGGTGCCACGCGACGGCTGTGCAGCCGACGCGGAGGACACGATGAACATCGACGCCACGACGGCGACGAGAAGGGCGAAGCGGGTCATGGAAATTCCTTTCGGGGTGGGACGACTGGCCGTTTTCCCGGCGTTGTGAAGAGGAATCGGCATCCATTGGCCGAAGGCCAAAGTTGGCCGGGCTGTGCCCGCGCGGCACACACAACCCATACGCCGCATACCCGCGGCTCGTCATGCACAGCCCGCACGACCGCATCGAAAGAATCGTCATGATCATCGCGATCGTCACTGTGCGTCGCGTTTGAGGGCCGATCGAGTGGCCGTGGCGGCCAGCGGGTCGTCGGGCCAGGAGTGCTTTGGGTACCGCCGCCGGAGTTCCTTTTTGACCTCGGGATAGGTGTTCCGCCAGAAACTGGCGAGATCGCTCGTGACCTGCTGCGGCCGATGGTTGGGGCCGAGCAGATGCAGGAGCAGTGGGATCCTGCCGCCGCCGATCCGAGGGGTTTCGCGCATGCCGAAGAGTTCCTGGATCCGTACGGCGACGATCGGCTGCCCGCCGGAGTCATAGCGGATCGCGTGGCGCTTGCCATTGGGTAGCTCGATCTCGGCTGGGGCGAGTCGATCGATCTCCGCACGTCGTTCGTAGCCGATTGATCCATGAAGCCGCGAGAGCCAATCAGCCTGCTTCACGTCATCGAGCGACTTGAGCCCGAGACAGATTTCGGGAAGCCATGCCGCGAGCGCCTGGTCGTCGATCGAGGGCAGCCCGAGGTCGGGAAGCGCGGCAGCCAGCCACCGCACCCGCGCTAGGAAACCGCCGGCTGCCGAATCGGCACCGGGCAGGACACGGTCGAGCTGTGTCGCGGCCTCACGGGCAAGCACGTGAGCCGCGGCCGACGTGTCGCGGATGGCGATCGGCGACTCGTCGAGCAGCAGGTCATCCCAGTAGGTTCGAAGCCGCGCTTCTACCTGCCGCCGCGACGGCGCATAGAGCAGTTCCTCGACGGTGCGGAGGTTGGCAGTTGCGAGATTCGTGGAGAGAAGAGGCTCTTCGTCGAGCCAGGCCATGTCGATCGCCGACGCCTGTCGGACGCTCGCCTCGCCGGTCCCGTCGGAGAGCTCGATCGCTAGGAGCAGCGGCTCTTGCCGCACCCGCGACCCACCATCGAGCCGCAGCCCACGGCCCCCGACCATCGTCGCCCGGTCACCACTTCCCGGCCGCAGTTTCGCGAGCCGATCCGGAAACGCCTCCCAGAGCGACTGCATGATCGACATGGCTGGGTGGGCAGCCCGCGGAGCGAGATCCGCATCGACGAGCCGATAGAGCTGCTCCGCCGCGCGGAGCACGGCACGGGCTCCGCCCGGATGCAGCTCCAGATCGGGATCGGAAAGGGGCTCGCCCGCATGAAACGCCTGCAGGGCGATCACGCGATCGACGACATCGCTTCGAGTGCGCACGGTGATGCGGTCTCGCGGCCCGCGCCGACCGTGAGCCCCGAGCCGGAAGGGATCGCGCTCCGACAGGAGCGCGGCAGCCAGCGATGTCTCGCGAAGGACGCCGTGACGCGCGCCGGCGATCAGAAGGCGGCCCAGCCGCGGATGCGTTGGCAGCCGGGCGAGTTCGTGGCCGAGCGAGGTCACCGTCACTCGGCTACGCGACGCCCCGTCCCCGCGCGGGGCCTCGATCGCGCCGAGCCGCTCGAGAAGCGTTCGTGCCTGTGCGACCGCTTCCGGAGGTGGGTGATCGAGCCACGGGAACGCCTCCTCCTCACCGAGAACCATCAACTGCAGGAGCGGGGCGGACAGGTCGCCGCGAACCACTTCGGGCACGTCTGCCGCGGGCCGATGATGATGCGAGGCCTCGTCCCAGAGCCGCCAGCAGATGCCTGGCCCGGTCCGCCCAGCGCGACCGGCTCGCTGCTCGGCGGAAGCCTGCGAGATCGGGATCACGTCGAGCCGCGGGAGGCCGGTCGTCGCCGACACTCGCATCTGCCGCACAAGACCCGAATCGACGACGGCCGTGATTCCCGAGATCGTGAGCGACGTCTCGGCAACGTTCGTCGAGAGGATGATCTTTCGCACGCCGATGTCGTCGAGGACGCGGTCTTGCTGTTCGGGAGGCAGGTCGCCGAAGAGCGTGAGCAACGCATGCCCCTGCCGCCGCGCGGTGTCGGCAAGCATCCGCTCGCACTGCATGATCTCGCCCACACCGGGAAGGAAGACGAGCACATGGCCGTCGGTGGCCGCGACCGCCTGGGCCACCGCATCGGCGACGCGGTCGGGCAGGTCGCGGCGATCTTCCCGTTTTTGAAACCGGATTTCGACCGGATGAAGTCGCCCGTCTGCCGTGACGATCGGGCATGCCGCCGCGGATGGCCCCCCCTTGCCCAGGAGCGTCGCGACCGGTCCCGTGGCGAGCGTGGCGCTCATGACGATCACCCGCATTTCGGGCCGCACGGTCTGACGCAGCCGCACGAGCAGGCCGAGCACGAGATCCATCTCGATCGTCCGTTCATGGAACTCATCGAGGATCACCGCGCCGATGCCATCGAGGACGATGTCGGTCAGTAGCCGGCGGAGCATGATGCCGGTCGTCTCGACGAAGAGCCGCGTGTCGCGGCTGGTGCGGGAATCGAACCGCACCTGGTACCCCACTTCGCCGCCGATGTCACCCCCGCGAAGCCGCGCGATCTGATGGGCCACCGATCGGGCCGCCAGCCTTCTCGGTTGCAGCAGAACCACACGCTGGCCCACAGGCAGGTCGTCGAGCACGGCAGCCGGCACCAGCATCGTCTTGCCCGATCCGGGCGGCGCCGAAATCACCGCGGCGCCCGTTCGCGATGCGGCCACGGCTTCGGCGAGCACCGCCGCGACGGGCAGCGAGGGCAAACCAATCATACGAGGAACCATACCGCATCCTGTCCGTGTTCGCACACCCATGCACGGCTGCCGCATGCGGGGGTCGAACGACCCATCCGCTCGGATGGCTCATGAGACCGGGGGCCATCGACGCCGACCTCGCCTGCCCGCCACATGCCGCGATCTTAGAGTCGCTTCACGACGATCGTGCGGAAGTGGACTTCGTCGTCATGGCCGGCAAAGCCGATGTGGCCCTTCGTGCGGGCCAGGCCCGGGTGGGGCTTGTCGTCGGGTGTAGCCTGGCCGTCTCGGAAGGGGGCCGTGTCGGCATCGACGACCGTCTTGCCGTTGACCACCACCGTGATCTTCGACCCACGCACGGTCACCTCTTCCGTGTTCCACTCGCCGGTCGGCTTCAGGCATGATCCACGCTCGGCCGCAACCACACCGTAAATCGAGCCATGGGCCTGCCAGGGCTGGATGTCTTTGTACTTGGGATGGCCGTCGTCGAGGATCTGCAGTTCGATGCCGTCAAAGGCGGGGTTGCCGACGGGGGGCACGCGGATTGCGAGGCCGTTGTTCGCACCGGGTGTGAGTTTGAAATCGAACCGAAGCACGAAATCGCCGAACTCCTCGGACGTGAGCAGATTGCCGCCGACGCCCGGCTTGCTGCGAAGTTCGCCATCGACCACCACATAGCCGTCGGTCGCTCCCTGCCAACCGGAGAGATCCTTGCCGTTGAAGAGCGGCGTGAAGCCGGCCGGCGGCTCGGCGGCAGCGGTGGTCGTGGCAAGCAGGAGCGACAAGACGAGGGTTCGCATGGGTTCGTCTCAGGCGAAATGCCTGGCCCATAGGGTGATGGGGATGCCGCCATCGGCCGCGAGCCCTCGGAGATGGCCGACGCTTCCGAAAAACGGCTGTCGGTCGGATCATACTGCAGTACGGTATCCCCGCCAACCCTGTCGCGGGCACGGTCGCATGCGGAGCCCCGTCTTGTCGTGGATCTGCAACGTGTCGGCGATCACGCCGCCGCCCTGCCGGCTGTGCCAGGCCGACCTTCGGAGACGATCAGGCCCGCCGAAGCACGCTGGGCGTACTGTTCGGCCATCACGGCGTTTGGAATCCGGTCCCGACCGGCACGCGACCGGGTGAGCGGGGCCATCACAATGCGGTTGGAGAGCTGGAGGCTGCGGAGGTCGAACGGGGTCAGCAGTGGCGAAATATTCATAGACCCTACAATGCGTCACCATGCCAGTCTTCGACTACACGTTCACCGTTGCCGCGCCGCTCGCAGCCGTGCGGGACTTTCACCGCGACACCTCGGCCCTCAAGCGGCTCACGCCGCCCCCGACGATCGTGCAGATCCACTCGATCGAGCCGATGGCGGAGGGATCGGAGTCGAAGTTCACGCTCTGGGTCGGCCCCCTGCCCCTCCGCTGGACCGCCGTGCATCGCAACGTGTCCGACCGCGGGTTTACCGATATCCAGGCCGAGGGGCCGGCCAGGAAATGGGAGCACACGCACTCGTTCGTGCCGCTGTCGGAGAACCTCACGGAGATTCGCGAGCACATCGAGTTCGAGCACAAGCGGGGCGTGTGGGGCCTGGTGACCCGTCTTCTCTTCTCGAGGCCGAACCTGCTTGTGATGTTCGGCTACCGGAGCTGGATCACCCGCCGCTCCCTGTCGCGATCTGACCCGCTCCGAAACTCTTGACCCAGGGTCGTGCGAGAGAATGTTCGTGCCTTGCACGCCGCACGCTCACCAGACCAGAATCGCCGCCTGTCGGACCGCTCCTGCCCCCGCGAAGCGTTTCATCAGCGTGTCGGCGAGGTCACGGCACTTGGGAGCAGCATCATTCCGGCGATAAACCCTATCATTCCGGCGATAAACCCAATCATTCCGGCGATAAACCCTTCGGTGTCCTCACGCATATTTTGCCGGCACTCGCGTATCACCCGTCGCTTGCCGTATCACATGTCCGAGGCCGAGCGAGTGTGGCTCCCTGTAGTACTCCTTCCTGACTTTCAAGAACCAACGGCGAATACCCCATGAAAGACCCGACCGTCCGCGGCGTCGTCCACCTGATCGAAGAGACCAAGACCTTCGGACAGAAGGGCTTTCGCAAGCGCCTGGTGGTGCTCGAGCAGTCCAAGAGCACGTTCACCAACTTCATTCCCGTCGAGTTCGTGAAGGATGGCTGCGACGCGGTGGACGACCTTGCGGTGGGAGACGAGATCGAAGTGACCTATCGTCTGAGCGGCCGCCGCTGGCAGCGGGATGAGGCTAGCGAGGCCAAATATTTCCTGAGTGCCGAGGGCCTCTCGTTCAAACGCTTGTCCGGGAGCGGGCGGACCGGTGACGGCCAGAACGACGCCATCGACCCCAACGACGCTTTTGCCGAGGCCGGCAACGACGACGTGCCGTTTTGACGCATACGCACGCCGCACTGCCTCGGCAGCCGCCATACCATCACGATGCCGCTTGTCGTGCCCTGGTAGAACGCCCGACGGGCTGATGACGCCGGTCATCTGCAGCGTGCTCCAGGTGTCGTTCGCGGTGTTTCGGTAGTTGGGGAACTGCTCACGGGTTCTGCAATGCGGCCGATGAACGACGGGTCATCCGCATCCCAGGGTGTCACCGTCACGCAGCGGGCCCGCGGGGTGGCCGCGATCTCCTCGGGCGTGATCGGTTCGCGGGTCGTCAATTGCGACCGCACCACATCGACCGACGCATCGGAGGCATCCGTCCCGGTAGCCTGCCGGGCAGCCACGCGGGCGAGTACGAACTCGGCGGGAACATCGAACTCGAGCCAGACGAGCGGCGCACGGCATCGGCGGGCCACGGCGGCGAGTGAGTCTCGCTGGCTGCGGGCCGTGCAGCAGGCATCGACGACCACGCTCCACCCTGCAGTCAACATGCCTTCGGCCAGCGTTGCAAGCCGTTCGTACACGCGGGCCGTCATCTCCGTACTGTAGAGCGATCGCACCGCTTCATCGTCGCGCGGTCGAGCGGTGGCCGCCATCCCGGCCAATCGTTTTCGCTCGATGTCACTGCGGATCCGAATCGCGCCGCATGCAGAGACCACCCGCGCAGCGACCGTCGTCTTGCCGCTGCCGGAGATGCCGCTCGTTGCGAAAAGCATGGGCTGCCGGACCGCGGTGAGCCGCTCGGCGAGCTCGAGATATCGGTCGCTCTCTGCGCGGGCCGCTGCCGCTGTGTCGCGGTCGCCGGAATCGGCCGCCTGACCGTGGCGGATCGCCGCCACCGCCCCCCGCACGATCGCCCGATAGACCATGAAGAGATTGAGCACACGGGCCGCGTCATGGTCGTCGGCCGCCTCGATCCAGCTACTCAGCAACCGGGCCGCGCAGTCGGGCCGGCCTCGCGCATGAAAATCCATCGCCAGGAAGGCGATGTCGTTCGCGACGTCGATCCATCGAAGCGATTCATTAAATTCGATTCCGTCGAACGCCATGATCCGGCCCTCGCACAGCACGAGGTTGGCCAGATGGAGGTCGCCATGGCACTCGCGGATCTTTCCCGCTGCCACCCGGGATTCGATCGCCGACCGTTCCGATTCCACCTTTCCCTCAACCCATCCCTGCAGGCGATCGGCACGGGCACGAACCTCCGGCCGTGCCCGCCGAAGCTGGTCGAGATTCATCCGCACGATGCCGACCAGGGCTTCGGGACGGCCCCAGGCAGCCGTGTGATCAGCGACGGCGAGCCGTTCCTCGACCGCCGCGATCTCCACCCCGAGGCGGTCGCAAGCGTCGGCCGAAAACCGCCCTGCATCGAAGAGCCGATCGAGCCGACCGGCCTCGTCGAACTGGCGGAGCTTCACGGCCCACTCGATCGGCTCGCCCGCCCCACCGATGCGCGGCGCCTCGGCCGACCCGGTGATCGGCACAACCCCGAGATACAGTTCCGGCGCGAACCGGCCGCTCAGGCGGACCTCCTCCTCGCAGAAGCGATGGCGGCGATCGAGCGTCGAAAAATCGAGGAAGCCAAGATCGCATGGCTTCTTGATCTTGTAGACGAAGTCGCCGGTCAGGATCACCCAGGAGATGTGCGTCTCGATAAGGTGAATGCCGGCCGTGGGGTGCGGGTAGGCGGCCGGTTCGAGCAGGCGGCGCACGAGCAGCGGAGCCGATGCCTGCGGATGCGGCTGGGATTGCATGCGTCGCTCACTCTTCGCTCAGGAGGACGGCCCATCCTTCGCTGCCACGGACATGGGCCAGCACGATCTTCACCGCAGCGAGCATCGGGTAGGCGAGCAGGAGCCCCAGCACGCCCCACACCCAGCCCCAGTACGACAGCCAGAGAAACATCAGCGTCGGATCGAGGTTGAGCTGCCGGCCCGACATCCGCACCTCGACATAATCGATCCACACGAGCCGGTTGACGATCAGGATCACGGCCATGGCGACCGGCTGCAGCGTCCCGCTCAAGGCGACGAATCCCAGCAGAATCGGCGGCACGCAGGCGGCGATGGACCCGATGTAGGTGATGTAGTTCGAGGCGAAAAAGAGAAATGCCCAAAGCAGCCAGTGGTCGAGCCGGAAGGCGAACATCACAAGCCCGGCCGTGACCGCCATCCCGATTCCCACGATCGTCTTCACCGCCATGAACCGCTCCATCGACTCGGTGATCCCCGCCCCGATCAGAAGAATTCGCTCCCCCTGCTCCCCAGGAAACGCCTTGCGAATCTTGCCCGGAAGCTTGCGGCTGCCCACGAAGAGAAAGATGAGATAGACGAAGACGAGCGCAAAGACCTCCGCGAAGTCGAGGCTGTGCTTGAACACGTAATCGAGCGACGCCTTCGAAGCCTCCTGGAAGAATGAGACGAGCATGCTCGACCGCGCCGTGTCGGCGGGCCGCGTCGTCGGCTTTTCGCCGTCGGCTGTCTGCGGCCCCTCGTCGTCAATCGTCGGTGCCGCCTCCTCGTCGGACGGCCGCTGGTCGGCGGCATCGGCCACGGGAGCCTGGGCCGGTGTCGTGGAGCCTGCGGGGGCGGGAGCCGCGGCCTGCGGCATCAAGACCGAAAGCTGCGGAAGATCCGTGATGAGATTCGTGATCCTGGCCTCGTACCGCGGCCAGCTCCGCAGGAATGCCCGCGACTCACGGTAGATCAACTGCCCCGCGAGATTGGTCGCCAGCAGCGCCAGGAGCAGGAGCCCAAGATAGGCCGCGCGGCGGCCGAGGCCGAGCCGTTCGAGCGTCTGAGCGCCAAACTGCGTGACGTAATAGAAGAAGACAGCAAGCAGAAACGGTTTGATCACCGGCCCGAGCACCGTAAAAGCCGCACCGACCGCCACGACCGCGAGCACCACGATCGCCGCGGTGGCCGTTCTGCCCTCGGAATTCGTCATGTGTGTCGCCCTTGCCGGAGTCCCGTCATGCCGACAACTATCACCTCCGAAGGCCGACCCATGCCAGTCCGGGAGCTGTAGCCGTGTAAATCGGCCGGGTCGCTGTCCAAATCATGACGGCGGGGATACCCTTCCTGCATGAATTCGCTGTCCGCCAACCCTTGGCTCGTTCTCGGTGTCGCGATCGTGTTGGAGGTCTGCGGCACCGTCTGCCTGAAAATGTCCGATGGCATGACGCGGCTGTGGCCCGTGCTCGGCGTGATCGTCTTCTATGTTTCCACCTTCATCCTGATGTCGGTGTCGATGAAGGCGCTCGAGGTCGGCACGGCCTATGCCGTGTGGGCCGGGCTAGGGACGGCGCTCATTACCGTGGCCGGGATCGCGCTCTTCGGCGAGAGTATCGCCTGGACGAAACTCTTCGGCACCGGCCTCATCATCGCCGGTGTCGTGCTGCTTCACGCATCCACCGAGGAGGCTCCCGAACGGCCCGACGAGGATGGCGGGCACCTGCACCATGTCTCCGACGAGGGCGACACCGAGCAGCGTGGCCAGCAGGATTCCGAATTGTGAGATCGGCTTGAAGCCGCAGAATCCGAAGACCGCGAAGGACAGGCCCAGCACGATCGCCGAACGGATCATCGGCACGGCCACGCGTGAAAGCGATCCGTCGATCCGCTCCGCGACGGTCGCGCCCCCGACATCGAGCCGGCGAAAGCACGAGAGTAGGTGAACAGTGTCGTCTACGGCGATGCCCAGCGCGATGCTCGCCGTCATCATGCCCCCGACGTCGAGCGGCCGCCCCAGCCACCCCATCGCGCCGAAGACGATCGCCAGCGGAAAGAGGTTGGGTACCATCGCCATCATGCCGATCGGCAGGCTGCGGAAGAAGATCGCCAGCACCGCCGCGATCGTGGCGAACGCCGTGACGCTGCTCTCGAGCAGCGAATCGAGGAGTTCCGACTGGGCCGCGATGACCAGCGGCACGCCCCCGGTGCAGACGGTTTCGGCCGGGAGCGACACGTCGATCGCGCGGGCGGCATCCGCCACGATGCCACCCACCGCCACCCGCAGCCGCCGCTCCTTCTCCGCCGTGAAGTTCGCCACCTGAAGCGAGATCCGCCACCATTCACGGTCGCCCTCGTCGGCCACCATCCCCGCCTCCACGAGCGTCGGCCGGTTGCGACGCAGGCTCCCGTCGATCACTCCCCTTCGGATGACCGACCGCACCTGTCCCCGTTCCGCCGCTCCCAGCAATCCTTCCGGAAGAAACGTCGCCGCCGAGATCGTGCCCCGCACGTCGTCGATCCCGCGGAGCCTGGACTCGACCTCCTGCACGAGTGCCGCCCGGTCGCCGGGGCTCTGGCTTCCGGCATCGAAGGCCAGCACGACGTCAACCGATTGAAACGGGCCGATGCGGGCGTTGAACCAGTCGAGATCGGCGATCCAACGGCTGGAGGAGGGGAGGAACCGCGCGGGGCGAACCTCCGTCTCCAGGTGCAGCAGGCCGATGCCGAGCCCGATCATCGCGGTGAACGAGAGGCTCGCCGTGACCGCATGCCACCGTACCAGCCATCGGACGAAACGCTGCACGCCGGGCCATGTCGCATGGGCGGGTGACCACTCGGGCCGCGGTGGGAAAAGCTGCAGCATCGCCGGCAGCGCGAGAAAGACGGCCGCGAAAGCGACAACCGTGCCCACCGCCCCGTAAAGCCCGAACTGCCAGACCGGACGCACCTGGCTCACGCACAGCGACACCATCCCGAACACCGTCGTCAGGCCGGCGATCGCGCTCGGCTGCCAGCCGTGTGCCACGGCCACCGCGGGCGCTTCGGCCGCGCCATGCTCGGCAAGCGCATCGATCCAGTAGCCGAGGAAGTGAACCGTCGCCGAGATCGCAAGCACGAACGTCACCACCGGCACGAGCGACACGAGCATGTTCATCGAGCCGCCCGAAAGCCAGATCGCCGCTTCAACGGAAAGCGACGAGAAGCCGGCGACCGCGATCACCATGAGCCCCAGCCGCACGCTGCGGAGCGAGGCACAGGCCAGCAGGAGCGCCACGACCATCGCGACGATGGACCATGTCGATGCCGTCCGCTCGTTCTCCCGGTCGATCGCCACACTCACGACGGCATCGCCCGTGAGCCGCACCGCCTCGGGGGCCACGCCCGCCGTCACCGATGCATCCACGAGCCAGTCGATCGCGGCGCCGCGGCCGACATCGTCGAGCGGGTGGAGCGTGATCACTGAGCAGGTGGCCGCGCCGTCGGGCCCGACCAGCGTGCCCTCCAGCCGAGCCGCCGCCGTGTCGTCCGGGAGCCGAGCCGCCGCCGCCACATGGTCCCGCAGATGCGTGCCGCTTGTCACCGCGGCGAACCACCGCGGCGTCTCGCCCCGATCGGCCGCGGCCATGTGTGCGTCAACCGCCGCCACCAGCCGGTCGAGCGATGGTGCGTCGAGGCGGCAGCCGTCCCAACTGACGAGCACCGTCTCGTCGGGGCCAAAAATCCGCAGAAAGCGGTTGTAGGCGAGGGTCACGGGCGACCGCTCGGGAAGCCAGCCGAGGACGCTGTTGTCGCGGTGGTCATAGGCATGCCACGACGCCCACGCCATGAGCGGCAGCAGGCATGCGAATCCGGCGAGGATCGTTCGGGAGTGCCGCTGGAAGAAGGACGGGAGCATGGGGCGGCGACTCGCTGCGGTGGTACGGCACGCTTCCGTGAATCCTTTCGCAGAGGGTACTCTGCGTGGCGGCAACGCGCCTATTGAAACTGCGCGACGAGGACCCGATGGCCGGCAGGCGACCGATCGTGTTTCCGATGTGGACCGGCGTGAGGCTGGTGCCCTGGCTGCGGCTGCTGGCTCGCAACGGGTTTCGTGTCGCACCCTCGCGGCTGCCCAGGGCTGCCGCGATCACCGCCGCGAGCATCGCCGGCGAGGCGATGCGGGTGATCCAGTGGGCCATCTGGGGCAAGGGGCTGGAGCAGTCGCGGATCGAGGCCGACCCAATCGTGATTCTCGGGCACTGGCGAAGCGGCACGACGCTGCTCCACGAACTGCTCGCCTGCGATCCTCGGCTCGTCGCCCCGTCCACCGTGCAATGCGCCTGCCCGAGCCACTTCGTCCTCTCGGAGCAGTTCGCCCAGGACTACCTCGGGTTTCTGCTTCCCGAGCGGCGGCCGATGGATGGCATGCCGATGGGCTACGAGCGGCCTCAAGAAGATGAACTGGCCCTGTGCAATCTCGGGTTCCCGAGCCCGTGGTGGATCGTCGCCTTTCCCAACGAGCCGCCCCCGGACCCGCTCTATACAGACCTCGAACGGGTGAGCGAGGCCGAGCGGGATCGCTGGATCCGAGCCTGGACCGATTTCCTGCGGCACGTGCAATTCGAACATCCCGGGCGTCTCGTCCTCAAAAATCCACTTCATACCTATCGAGTGCCGCTGATCCGCACGGTCTTCCCAAAGGCTGAGTTCATCCACATCGTGCGCGACCCGCATGACCTCGTTCCCTCGTGCCTCCATTTCTGGAAGCGGATGTTCGATCAATACGGCCTGCAGCGGTCCCGCTGTCGCGATCTCGAGGAGCAGGTCTTCGACTCGATCACCGTCATGGACCAGCGGATCAGCACGACCTGGGAAACCGTGCCGGAGCCGCAGCGGTTCCGCACACGGTATGAGGATCTCGTGGCCGATCCGATCGGCGTGCTCCGGGCGATCTACGACCATTTCGCCTGGCCCGGCATCGAGGCGGCGGTGCCTCGCTGGCAGGCCTATCTCGATGCCCAACGTGACTATCGCCGCAACGACCATCCGCGGGACAACGCCCTCGATGCGAGGATCGCCGACCGTCTGGCCGGCGTCCTCACGCGGAATGGGTATGAGGCCCGTCGGACGGTTGTTCCAGAAGCGTTCGAAACGCCTCATGGCTCGAAAGCGCACACGCAAACCCGCATTCCCGCCGCAGGCGCTGCGATGTCATGACCCACGGGTGGCGGAGGTAATGGGCCAGGCCGGGAGGCGTCGCCACCCAGGGAAGCCGCAGCGACCACCAGAGCCTGCTCGCAACATTCACGACGACAAATGGTATCCGCACTGCCGCGATCCCCATCGCGCGGGCGATCTCCCGCTGGGTCATCGAATCCTCTGGCGCGACGTTGAATGGCCCACGCCCCTCGCTCGTGAGAATCGCGAGCGTCGCGGCCGCGACATCGTCTTCATGGACGAACTGGAGCGGCGTGTCGGCGCCATCCGGCAACGCCATGAATGGCACGGTGAGAAAGATGTCGCTCAGAAAATTCCTGACCCCGTGACCGCAGATGATCGCCGGCCGCGTCCAGGCGACGGCGATGTGCGGATGATGGTCGGCGAAGGCCGCAAGCTGCCGCTCAACGATCCCCTTGTCGCAGGAGTAGGCAAACTCGGCACGCGGGCGGAGTGGCGTCGCCTCGTCACATACGGCCGGATTGTCGGGCCAGGCACCGTAGACGGTGCCGCTACTGGCCACGAGCACCCGCGACGCGCCGCAGGCAGCCGCCGATGCCAGCACATGCCGCGTGCCATCGACGTTGATCGCCCGCATCGCCGCGCGGTCCCGCTGCGGCTGGACGACATACGCCAGATGGATGATCGTGTCGGGGCGAAAGCGGCGGAACACATCGGCCAGGAGCGGATCCCGGACATCCCCCTGCCACGTGCTATCGGGCGGATCACACCCCGCCGGACGGCAGTCGAGGCCGAGCAGTTCGGCATCGGGATGCTCGCGGCGAATCGCCCGCACAAGCGCCCTGCCATAGACACCGGCATGGCCGGTGATCGCGATCCGTGCGATGGGTTTGATCATGGCTCTCCCTGCGGGAGGGGATGCACCAAGGAGGACAACGACAGCGCACGGCGCCACTCGGCAAAATCCTCGCGGAGCCGCGGCCATTCGCAAAAGAAGAGATGACCGGCTCCATCGTAGACCCGGAGCGTCGCCCCTGGAATGCGGCGGGCGAGTCGCTGCGTCTCACGAAGGGGCACGACTTCGTCGTCGCCACCCGCCGCGATCCATACGGGCACACCGATGCTGTCAAGTGCCTCGGTGATGGCAAGCCCGCGAAGCGCCGCGAGCACCCTCACGAGCGATTCAGGATCGTGCGATGCAAACCCCGCGTGCATTCGGCGCGCGGTCTCGGGTGAAATCCAGGCCGACGCCCTGCCATCGGCCGCCAGCAGGCCCAGCACGGTCCGATGGAGCCACGGCCAGGCGGCGGCCATTCGGAGCCCCGCCGACACGACGCGACGGCCCAGCGGCCTGCCGGCCAGCCACACGACCCAGCCCATCAGGCCTCCGATTCCGCGGCCGCTCGCAAAGCCGGCGAGGCTCGCGACCGCGGCCACGCGGTGTGGATGACGGATGGCGAGGTTGAGCGCGGCGAACCCGCCGGTGGACCACCCGGAGGCGATCACCCGGCTCGATCCCACGAGGTGCTCGAGCGCCGTTTCGTAGAGCCTCGCCAAGAGAGCCTCGTCGAGCACCGATCCCTCTGCACCGTCCGGCAGCCGGCCAGGATGATGCCCGGGGAGGCTTAGGGCGATCCATGATTCAGCCGACGGATCGACAAACAACTCCCTCGCGAGATCGATCGACGCCAGAATGCCATGCACGAAGAGCACCGGCGGCCCGCCATCGGCCAGCAGGTGCACGTCCGCTGCGACGGTGTGGCCGTCGATGGCGATTCGTTCGCGGCGGATCTCGGGTATTGGTTGCAAAGCGGCGATCGACTCCGTCTGATGACCGCATGATTTCGGAAACCTTCTGGCGTGGCAAATCGGTCCTGGTGACAGGCGGCTCGAGCGGCATCGGCCGCGCACTGGGCCGCCTCGCCGCCGCGGCCGGAGCCCGCGTGGGGCTCTTGGCCCGCCGCGAGGCTCTGCTGGCCGAGGCGACGGCCCTGATTCAGGCGGTCGGCGGGCACGCCGAGGCCGTTGCCTGCGATGTCCGCGAACCGGGGAGCGTCGCCGATGCGGTGGCACGGCTCGAGGAGTCCCTCGGGCCGACCGACGTCGCAATCGCCTGCGCGGGGATCCACCGCAGTTCCTGGCCGCTCGACGCGGCGCGGGCGCGAGATGTCTTCGACACGAATCTCCTCGGCACCACGAACCTCTTTGCGACCGTGCTTCCAGGGATGATCCTTCGCCGCCGCGGCCACCTCTGCGGCGTCTCGAGCATCGCAGCGGCTCTCGGGCTCCCCGGCAACGCGGCCTATTGCGCGAGCAAGGCGGCCGTCGTGGCCCTGCTCGAGAGCCTGCGGATCGATTGCGAGCCTCAGGGCATCACCGTCACGACGGCCTGCCCCGGCTTTGTGGACACGGCGATGGTGACCGACGACGATCGCGCCAGGGGCGGACTCATGCAGGCCGACGACGCGGCCCGCATGATCCTGGGGGCGATCGAGCGGAGGCGGGCCGAATCATGGTTTCCACGGGGGACGGCCTTCGGCGCACGGCTGCTGCGGCAGCTTCCGGCATCCGTTCGAACCGCCATCGTCCGAAGACTTCCCCCGATGGACGAAGCCTGAGCGACCTCACACACCACACGATTCGGCCGCACGACGCTGACCGCGGTGGCGTGTCGGGATTTTCACGTCGCGGGCCACGTCGGCAAGGGCATTGAGAAGCCCGTCGATCGCTTCGATGGGGTGATTGGCGTTGATCTGGATCCGCAGCAGGCCGCCGTTGATCGGTACGGCGGGATAGGTCGCCGATTGGGCGTAGAACCCGCGGTCGAAGAGGCTCTTGCCCGCCGCGAAGGTCTTCTCGATGTCGCCCACCACGACCGAAACGATCGCAGCCTCGCCGCCGTGATAGGAAAGGCCGATTGAGTCGAGGCCGTCGGTGAGCCGTTGCACGCGGCTGCGGAGCGCCTCGAGGAGGCGGTCGTATTCGTCCGACATGAAGATGTCGCAGACGGCACAGATCGCGGCCAAGTATGGAGGCGGCACGGGGCCGCCGAAGATGAAGGTGCTCGAACGGATCTTGAGGACGGTCTTCAGGTCGGCCGTGCAGGTGACGAACGCTCCGAGGCAGGAAAAGGCCTTCGAGAGCGAGCCCACCATGAGAATGTTGTCGAGCGTGCCGAGCGCCGCCGCCGCGGCACCGCGGCCGCGCGGTCCGACCACGCCCGTGCCGTGGGCGTCGTCCACGTAGAGCGTGCCGCCGAGCCCGCGGACTGTGGCGTCGAGTTCGACGAGCGGCGGGGTCTTCCCCGACATGCTGTAAACACCGTCGATCGCCATCACGGTTCCGCGGGCATCGACCCGGCGGATCACATCGGCCACGACCCGAGGATCGGGGGCGGGCACTTGTTCCAGACGGGCGCCCCCCGCCGCGGCCAGCCGGGCTCCCTGGTGCACGCTGTCGTGCGACTCGCGATCGACGATGAGCAGGTCGCCAGCGCCCGCGATCGCCGGCAGGAGGCCGACGTTGGCAAGCGTGACGCTCGGAAAGATGAACGTGTCGGACACGCCGAGCCAGGCGGCGAGCTTTGCCTCCGCCTCGTCGGTAAGCAGCGGACTCGAAAAGGCCCGCGACGCGCCGTTGTGCGAGCCCCATTCGGGCAGAGCATCCCGGATGGCTTCATGCACCCGCGGATGCCGGTCGAGGCCGAGAAAACTGTCGGAGCCGAAATTCCAGAAGTGATGGCCGTCGAAACTTGCCCGACGGTCGTCGGCCATCGTCTCGAGCGCGAGATCCTTCAGATGCAGGCCGTCGTTGGCATCGAGGAACGAAAGGGCCAGCCGCGTGACCTTGTGGTTGGAGAGCCGCTCCGTGAGTGGTTCAAGGCCCTGCACGCCGCCGCCGGCCGACGGGCTTTTGCCCCCACCGCGGCGTCCAGTCAGCCGAGCCATGAGCGAACGAACTGAAATCTGTCCCGGAGTGACCATGCGTCGGGCGTCCCTGACCGAATTCCGAGGCCGCCCCGAGTTGGTGCGGCATGCGCCCGCAACAGTAGCAAATCGTCGGCGGTTTTGACCACCGTGACACAGCCACAACGACCGCCGCCGGCTCTCGGTCCGACGGCGGCCGCAGATGGCTTTAGAGTGCGCGACGATGCTTTCGGACGGCTCGGCGGCCCGCAGGCGCCGCGGGAGCGGCGGCTGGCACGGCAACGGCCGCCGAAGGGCCGCCAGAGCGCCCGCCACGATCTCGGGACCGGTCACCGCCACGTCGACCCGATCGTGAGCCGCGGCGTCCGCGCTGCCGTGGGCCATCGGCCTGCGGGGCTGCCGCACACCCTTCGTGCGTCGGCTCGTTGCGTCGTTCGATCGCCATTCGAATCAGCCGCTCGATCGCCTGGAGCCGGGGCTGCTCCTCGTGGTCGCAGAAGCTCACGGCCTCGCCCCCCTGCCCCGCACGGCCCGTCCGACCGATGCGGTGGACATAGGTTTCGGGCTCGTGCGGCAGTTCGAAGTTCACTACGTGCGACACGTTGTCGACGTCGATTCCACGGGCCGCGATGTCGGTCGCGATCAGCACCGGCGGGCGTGGCGACTTGAACGCGGCCAAGGCCCGCTCGCGCTGCCCCTGCGATTTGTTGCCGTGGATCGCGGCGGCGGCGATGCCGGCCTTGTCGAGATCGCGGTGGAGCTTGTCTGCCCCATGCTTTGTCCGCGTGAAGACGATCACCCGCCGCATCGGCTCCTCCGAGAGGAGCTGGACGAGCTTCGCCCGCTTTTCCTTCTTCGGGAGGAAAAACACCGACTGGTTGACCGTCTCGGCGGCCGTGGCCTGCGGCGCCGTCTTGACTTCGAGCGGATCGCGAAGCATCGAGTCGGCGAGCTGCCGGACCTCGGCGGGAAGCGTGGCCGAGAAGAAGAGCGTCTGACGCTGGGTCGGAAGCATCGCGACGATCTTCCTCATGTCGTGGATGAAGCCCATGTCGAGCATGCGGTCGGCCTCGTCGAGGACGAGAAACTCGACCGACCGGATGTCGACGAGCCGCTGGCCCACGAGGTCGAGCAGCCTGCCAGGGGTCGCGACGAGCACATCGACACCGTGCATCATGGCACGCGCCTGCGGCTGCTGACCCACGCCGCCGTAGATCACAGCGGCGCGAAGACGCGTGTGACGGCCATACGCCACGAAGCTTTGGTGAATCTGGCCGGCGAGTTCCCGCGTGGGCGCGAGCACCAACGTGCGGCAGCAACGCGGGGCGGGCTTGGTTGGCGAGGCGAGCATCCGCTCGATGAGCGGCAGCGCGAAGGCCGCCGTCTTGCCGGTGCCCGTCTGGGCACAGCCGAAGAGATCCCGGCCGGCGAGCACATGGGGCACCGCCTTGGCCTGAATCGGGGTGGGGGTCGTGTAGCCCTCGTCGGCGAGTCCGCGAAGGACGGTTTCCGAGAGGCCGAGGTCGGCGAACGAAACGGGGGATGGGGTCGGGGTATTCACAATGGGTTCCAAGGTGTCGAGATCCAAAAACGCAAGCGGAAGCCTGGAAGCAGACGCCACGATGGCACAGCGATCCCAGCGATGGATCACTGCCTGCCCGGCAAGAAGCTCTCGACGTCGTTCGGGCTGGAAGCCCGGTCAAACGCGGAAAGCGGCCGCTTCGAGAAGATGCGATCGCGGGGGCAACCCGAGCATCACGAACGTGTGCCGGCCGCTCCCTCATCGATTCCAGTCAAGAAGATACCATCTCTTTTCCCCCGGGGCAACTCCTTTATTCCAGCAATGCCTGAGTCAGCCGGTCGCCAACGCCATCCGGTCGGCCTCGCAGGCGGTTGCGACGGATGCCACGCCGTTGGCGGCCGTCACACGGCGGCATCGCGACCGATCCTTCAGCCAGGCCAGTTGGTCGGCAGCCAGGTCTCGCACCGCCGCGGCATACGTCCCCATCTTGTCGAGGCCGCTGGCGAACGTGATCTCGACGAGGTTCGAGGCCGTGAAGGGCTTGAATCGTCCACGCATCGACCGCGCCGGTCCCTCAAAGCGGTCGATCTGGCGGACGACGCTCCGGGGCAGCATATCGGCGAGTTGGTCGGTCGCGGCGCCATCGACGAGGGCCCGCAGCACCCCGTGCGTGAAGACCCAGTCGAAGAGCCGCAGTTCGCCCCGCTCGAAGACCAGCCGCATCTCCTGCCGATCGAGCCGCGTCGGCTGGTGAAACCCGTGAACGTAATGCACGAGCACGCCGGTCTGTGGAAGATCGGTCGCGTAGCGGCAGGTGCAGCAGACCTGCTCCTCGACGGGCCGGCGACCTCCGTTGGCATCAGGGCGAACGCTGCGGGCGGCGGCGACGACCGTGGCCGGCCCGAACCACCCGGCCACCAGGTCGAAGAAGTGAACCCCGTGCTCGACGAAGATGCCGCCGCTGACGTCTCGGTTCCAAAACCAGTGGTCGCGTCCGAGGCCCTCGTCGGAGGCCTCGTTGATGAAGAGCCCGTGGATCGGATCGCCAAGCAACCGCGAATCGATCACCCGCTTCACCGCTTCCGAGAGGGCCGTATACCGCTGAAGCAGGTTGGCCGTGCAGATTCGATCCACCCGCGACGCCAGATGGGCCAGTTCCTCGGCGTCGGCGACCGTCGTCGCCGGCGGCTTCTCCACGAGCACGTGCTTGCCGGCCAGGAGCGCCGCGCGGGCCTGTGGAAAGTGAAGCGCCGGGGGCGTGGCGATATAGACGAGATCGATGTCGTCGGCGGCGAGGATCTCATCCACGTCCCGCCGCGACGCCTCCAGTTCGGCTGCCGCCCGCCCCGCCGCCGACGGGTTGACATCGGCGACCGCGGCGACGACCACGCCCGGCAGCTGCCTGTATTGCTCCATCGAGAAGCGGGCGAAGGCGCCGCAGCCGATGAGCCCGACTCGCACGGTCCCGGGGCCGGCCTTGGGGGCCGGCATCGGAACCAATCCGCTCCCGAACGTGACTGCGTGCATGGGAAGGTCTCCTCGAAGGAAGACGTCCATGCCGGGGGATAACGCCTGGTGATTGGCCCGGGTGATCGTCGATGCGGCTGACTCCGGAGTGATCCTACGCGCCTGGGCTTCACCGATTCCAGCCGGTCACTTCGCCACAGTTCCGGGAGGCGAGGCCGGTCACGACGGCATCGCCCGTCGTATCGACCAGGAACTGGACAGATCCGTCACACAGAAGGATCTGCGCGCCCCGCGGATGATCTGAAAAAAGCGCCGCACTGGAATCATCGCGCCAGGCTCCGGTCGTCGAATCGTCGGCCGGCGGATTGATCATCCTCGTAGTGGTCGATTCGGGCCCGATGGGGTTGCAGTTGAGACCCGACACCCAGGCGCCCCGTGGATTCGATCCGATCAGGCCACGACCGCTCAGCTCGAACATGAGGATCGTCTGCGACAAGCCGTCGGTGATCTGCCGCTGCTGGATGCCGCCGTCGTACGAGTAGGCATCGGTGTTGAGCAGCACGCCATTCCAGGAGGGATACATGCTGCCGTCCGGCTGCCGATACCGCGAGTAGCCGCCGTTGGTCCCGGCGTTGCCGACGTAGTCGATGCAGGCCATGCCTTCGTACTGCACCGGGTCGAGCGTGCCGTCGCCGTTGATGTCGATGATCCGGCCGCGACGCCGCGAGGAATGCTCCCGCGACACGCTCGGGCAGAGATAGGGCGGGATGATCGTCGCCGTGGCCCGCTGATTCACCACACTGTTGATTCGTGCATTGAGATAGAGTCTCGAATCGGCCGCCGGCTGGGTGCTGTCCGCCACGGCGTCCCAGGTCGTTTGGATGCCAAGCATCTCGATATAGTCCACGAGAAAGGCGCTCCACGACACCGTTTTGTAATTCGACTTTTTGAGCTGACCGGGTGGGAACCGTTCCGCGTAGGTCTGCCCGAAGAGATGCACGGCAATGCCGAGTTGACGAAGGTTGTTCTGGCAGGAGCCCCGCCGAGCCGATTCACGAACCCTTTGCACGGCCGGCAACAGCAACGAGATCAGTGCGCCGATCACGGCGACGACGACGATCACCTCGATGAGCGAAAAGCCTTCACGCCGGCCTGCGCTCCTGCATGCCCCTGCCACGGCCATCCCTTTCAAATCCGGTTCGACGAGTCTGCACGTTTGCGACGGGCCAGATAGCCGTCGATCGCAGCCTACCGCGCCGGAGGGGTGCGTCAACCCGTCGGGGGGACGACCGACGCGCTATCCATGGCACGATGGCCGTTCGGGAAATCAGTTGGCCCGAATCGCGTAGAGGGCCTCATAGGACCGCACGTAGAGCGTGCCATCGGCCACGAAGAGGGAGGCCGTGATTGATTCACCGAAGTCGATGGAGTCGAGCAGTTCGAAGTCGCGGCCCGCGCGGATCACCGACACCCAGCCGTCGTTCGAGCCGACATAGATCCGTCCATCGGCCAGCAGCGGGCTGGTGCGGTGCTGGCCGGTGTGGGTCCGCGTGAGATAGACATCCGCACCCGTCTCGAGATCGACGCACTGGAGCTTGCCGTCCTTGTGGAGCAGGTACACGAGCCCGTCGGCGATGAGCGGCGTGCTCACGTCCGGCGTCAGCGGGTTGACCCATCGTACGACCCCCTTTTTCCCCGAGCAATCACCGACGAGATCGCCGGAGACCCGTAGGGCCACCGTGGGGCCTTCCTTCGCCGTGGGGATGACGATCGTTCCAGGCACGACGCCCGGGGAGGCGACGAATCGAAACGTCTGGTCATGGGGCTTGGGGTTGGTGTCCGTGGGGCCGTTGAGGCCGCCGAACCGCCACAGTTCGCGGCCATCGTCGAGCGCGTGCCCCGTGGTGCAATCGGCGCCGTGAACCACCAGAAACTCGCGAGCGCCATCACGATAGACGAAGGGCGACGCATAGGAGTGCTTGCACTCGAACTCGGCATCGGTGCCCCGATCGATCTCCCAGATCGTCTTCCCCGTCTGCGGGTCGAGCTTGACCACCTTTCCCGTGCGGGTCTGGTCTCCGAGTTTCATCGCTCCATGGATGAGCTGCAGGTAGAGCCCCCCGCCGTCGAAGACGGGCGTCGATGTCATGCCGAACTGGATGTCGATCTTCCCGAATCGCTCATTGACGTCGATCTTCCACCGCTCGGCACCGCCCCGCGTGTAGCAGGCGAGGATGCCGGTTCCGAAAAACACCCACACATGCTCGCCGTCGGTCGATGGTGACGGCGATGCCGAATTCCCCTCGCCCGCCCGGGCGTCCTGGTTGCCGGAGCAGACGGTCCGCTTCCATGCGATCGCGCCATCGCCCGTTGCCACGCACAGCAACACGAGGTCCTCCCCCTCGCTGCTCGTCAGGTAGATGCGATCCTCCCAGACGCAGGGCGTCGCGCCGGCTCGTCCGGGGAGCGGAGTCCGCCAGGCGACGTTGTTCGTCTTCGACCACGACTCGGGGATCCGCCGCTCGGACGAGATGCCGTCATTGTTGGGGCCGCGCCATTGGGGCCAGGTGTCGGCGAGGCTCGAGCCGACGAGCCCCGCGATGGCCATTGCGGGGGCAATGAACATGGCGATGCGGGGGCGACGCGCGTCCATCAGCCTCACCGCTTCGTACGCGAGAGCTTGCGGCCGCGGGCAATCTTTTTCGCGACACGGGCCTTCGATTTGACCGCCTTCGCCGTGCGTGATTTTTTCGTGCTCAGCTTTTTCTTCGTCGGCGTTTTCCGGGTCGCTTTTTTCCGGGTCTCAGCCGCGGACTTCCTCGCCGGACGGGCCCGTGCCTGGCGGGCCTCCGCCACTTCGTCGAGGAATTCATGGACCGTTGCCGTCAGGTCGGCCGCCGAGACGGGCTCCACCTCGTCGATGATGAAGAGCGACAGCTCGCCCCGCTGCTGGGCGTCCATGAGCGCCTTGTATTCCGCGAGCGACAGATCGTCGTGGTCGTCGTCCTCGCTCGTGAGAAACTCGAATCCGACCCGTTTTTTCGAGTCCCAGCCGTCGATGTGGAAAGACACCCCATATTCACGGAATGTCACGTTTCGCGCGATCGAATACCCGCGGGCCCGGAACAGGCGGGCGAGGAGATCACAGGCTGTGGTTTCGGAGAGCGTGTCGGGCATGGACGTCCTCGCCGGGATCGTGGAGCAACACCGGTGTGAAGAATATCCGATCGCCGGGAGCCCCGCCATGGGCGCCGCCGCCGATCAACTCCGGTATTCGTAGATGAACCGCCCGGGCATCGGCACCGGATACTTGCCGTCGTCCCCCTTCTGCAGGATCGCCGGCGAGCCATCGGCAAGGCTCTCGACGCCGGCTGTCAGGTCGTCGGGGCAGGCAAGCATCTCGTCGAACGTGACTGTCCTGCCCGTGTGAGCCGCGAACCGGCCCATGGCCGTGACGAGACTCGCCTGCGCCCCGCGCTTCGCCTCGTTGTAGGACGTGTTGGAGAGGATCGCCGCCACCAGATCCTCCCACTCGATGCGGTACGGATTCTTCTCGGGTTGCTCGGCGGTCCAGAGGATGTTGTCCTTCTCCATCGACTGTGTCTTGTAGATCGTCGATTGTGCGGGCGAGTGGCCACGCTCGGAGATCGTGAAGGCCCCCTTCGAGCCTTGGCCGAAGAGGCCGAACTTCTGTTCGCAGTCATTCATCGCGCGGCCCGAGTAGAAAAACTTCGTCCCGTCGGCAAACGTCCATTCGACACCGTAACTGTCGAAGTTCTGGTCGTTGACCTTGCCCTGATAATGACGGCCACCGATCGCCTCGGCCTTCACGGGCCAGGCATCTTTCATCCAACACGCCTCGTCCACATGGTGGATGTAGTAGTCGCTGAAGATTCCCCCGCTGGCCCAGAGAAAACCGTGAAACCGCTTGGCCTGCCAGAAGAGTTCACTCATCCCGTCGGTCGGCCCGGGATACAGATCCATCGGCTGGGCGGCGGCATGATGACGGTAGCCGAAGAACGTGATCAGGTCGCCGGCCTCGCCGTTCCGGAGGCGATCGACGAGTTCACGTCGCGCCACGCTGTGGCGGCACATGAGGCCGACACCAACCTTCAGGTTTTTCGCCTCGGCCTTGTCAGCGACCGCGAGGATTCGCCGCGTGCTCGGGCCGTCGATCGAGACGGGCTTTTCCAAAAAGACATGGACGCCTTTTTCGATGGCATAGGCGAAATGGACCGCCCGGAACGCGGGCGGCGTGGCAAAGATCGCGATGTCGCCCGGTCGCAGGCAGTCGATGGCCTGCTTGTAGGCCTCCATGCCCACGAAACAGCGGTCGTCCGTCACATCGACCTTGTCCTTGAACTGCTCGGTGAGCCCCTTCCGCTTGTTGTCGATCTGCTGCTTGAAGATGTCGGCGATCGCGTAGAGTTTGAGATTGGCATTGGGAACGGAGATCGCGTCGGCCGCCGCTCCAGCGCCGCGGCCGCCGCAGCCGACCAGCGCGATCCGGATCTCGTCGGATCCGCCGGCGTGCACCGCGGGCGTCGCGGTGTCGGCGGCACGCGCGGTCGAGAGCGTCGCCATGGCGGCGGCGCTCGTCGCCCCCAAAAAGCCGCGCCGCGAGGTGGTCGCACCGTGATCGCGATGACGGAGCGTTTTGATCGTTTCCCTCTGCAATCGCGGATGTCCTTTGGAGATCCTCTTCACTCGACCGCCTGGCGGGGATGCCAATCGATTTCACCATCGCAGTATACGCTCGCACCGCGTCGGACGCAGCCAGGTGATCGTCGGCCACGATCCGGGCCAGTCTTCGGTCGAGCGTCTTTTCGGCGGTGGCAGTCATGGGGCGATCTGCGGAATAAAACCGGCAATCGTGTCCGAAACAAGCCCGAGGGCAGGCGTTGGGACCCGCACACCATAAAAGAGACAGCGCGCATGTGAACTCCTTCCGGTGTCCGGAAGGCGGAGTTCTCTGGCATCATGAGGGCATGACGCCACCCCGCCACGACCTGCATTCGCTCGCCACCCGCCTGCGGGGTGATCTGCTGACCGACGACCTCGTCCGCACGGTCTACTCGACCGATGCCTCTGAATTCCAGGAGCGGCCGCTGGCGGTCGCGTTCCCGAAAGTCGATGACGACGTGGGGGAACTTGTGCGGTTTGCCGCCACCCATCGCATCGGGCTCATTCCGCGGGCCGCCGGCACGTCGCTTGCCGGGCAGGTCGTGGGCAACGGCATCGTCGTCGATCTCGGTCGCCACATGAATCGCATCCTCTCGCTCGATGTCGAGCGGCGGCGGGTGCGGGTGCAGCCAGGCGTGGTCCGCAACGAACTCAACCGCTTCCTCGCGCCGCACGGCCTCTTCTTTGGCCCCGAAACATCGACCGCAAGCTGGGCGATGATCGGCGGCATGGTGGGCAACAACTCCTGTGGCTCCAATTCCATCGCCTATGGCACAACGCGAGATCATCTCCTGACGGCGCGTGGTTTTCTCGCCGACGGCTCCGAGGCGACGTTCGGCCCCCTCGACCCTGGCGGGTTTCAGGCCGCCTGCGATCACGGTGACTCGCTCGAAGCGGCGATCTACCGCGGCCTCCGCGACCTGCTCGCGTCGGCCGACACGCGGCAGCTTGTGCGAGATTCATTTCCACGCCCCGAGGTGACCCGCCGCAACACCGGCTACGCGCTCGACGCCCTCATGCATGCCTCGTGCTTCGATCCCGCCATCGCCGCCGACTTCAACATATGTCGCCTCCTTGCTGGGTCCGAGGGCACGCTCTTTCTGGGCGTCGAGTTCGAACTGAACGTCATCCCGCTGCCGCCGCCGGCGGCGCTTGTGTGCGTTCATTGCCAGTCGGTCGATGAGGCGTTGCGGGCGACGGTCGTCGTGATGGTGGATCTCGCGGGAGCGGGCATCCGGCCCACCTGCTGTGAATTGATCGACAAGAAGATTCTCGACTGCACGAAGGAAAACCTCGAGCATGCCCGCAACAGGGCATTCGTCGTGGGTGATCCCGGCGCGGTGCTGGTCGTTGAGCTTCGCGACGCCGACCGCAGCCGGCTCGATCGCGATCTTGATACGATCGAAGCGAGGCTCCGCACCGCCGGACTCGGCTACGCCTTTCCAAGGCTCTTTGGCCCCGACGGCGACCGCGTGTGGGAAGTGCGGCGGGCCGGCCAGGGCCTCGTCAACAACCTTCCCGGCGATGCCAAGCCGCGCGAGATCGTGGAAGACACGGCTGTCGCCGTGGGGGATCTGCCTGCCTACATCGCCGAGTTCGATCGTTTGCTCGCAGAGAAATATGGCATCGACTGCGTCCACTACGCCCACGCCGGCGCGGGCGAGCTGCACCTGCGGCCGCTCTTCAATCTCCATTCGCCCGATGGACTGCGGATGTTCCGTGCGGTCGCGACCGACGTGGCCCACCTCGTCAAGAAATACCGCGGGTCGCTCAGCGGCGAGCATGGGGATGGCCGCCTTCGTGGTGAATTCATCCGCACGATGGTGGGTGACGAGTGCTACCGGCTCATCGAGCGGGTGAAGCGCATCTTCGATCCCATCGGCATCCTCAATCCAGGAAAAATCGTCGATGCCAAGCCGATGGACACGAGCCTGCGGGTCGACCCATCGACGCACCCGCCGGCCCGCGACACGGTCTTCCGCTTCGCCGACACCGGCGGCATTCTTCGCGCCGCCGAGAAATGCACCGGCGTCGGCCAGTGCCGCAAGACGAATCTGATGGGCGGCACGATGTGCCCCAGCTACATGGCGACTCGCGACGAGCAGCACACGACCCGGGCCCGGGCCAACGTGCTGCGGCAGGCGCTCGCCCGCCCTGCCGAGGCCGATCCCTGGACGCGGCCCGAACTGGCCGAGGTGATGGATCTGTGCCTTTCGTGCAAGGCCTGCAAGAGCGAATGCCCCTCGAACGTGGACATGGCGCGGCTGAAGGCCGAATGGGAGCAGCAGCGGCAGGACCGCGAGGGAGTGCCGCTGCGGTCGCGGATGATCGCCGGATCGGCGAGAGCGATGCGGTGGGCGGCCACCATCCCCCGGCTCTACAACCTCGCCGTCACCGCGCCCAGGATTTCGACGCTGCTCAAGCGGGCGATGGGATTCTCGACGCGGCGATCGCTGCCGACGCTCCCCGGCTCGACGCTCGTGCGATGGTTTCGTCGGCGCGGCGCGAGTCGGCCGAAGGGTCCGACAAAGGGCCGCGTGCATCTCTTCTGTGATGAATTCACCGACACGCTCGACGTGCCGGTCGGCATCGCCGCCGTCGAACTGCTCGAGGGGCTCGGCTACGAGGTGGTGATCCCGAGGCACTGCGACAGCGGCCGGGCACAGTTTTCAAAGGGGCTCGTGCGCGAGGCCCGCGACCTGGCCACACGCAACGTCGAGTGGCTCGCGCCGGTGATCACAGACGACGAGCCGCTCGTGGGCATCGAGCCATCGGCCATCCTCGGATTTCGCGACGAATATCCCGACGTCGTTCCGGAGCGGCTGGCGGCTGCCGCCCAGGGGCTCGCAAGCCGTGTGTTTCTTGTCGAGGAGTTTTTGGCCAGCGAGGCGGCCCGAGGTCGGATCAGCCATGACCAGTTCACCACGGAATCCAGGCAGGTGCTGCTCCATGGCCACTGCCATCAGAAGGCGCTTTCGTCGCTCGAGCCGGCGGTGGCGGCCCTCGGGCTTCCGGCGAACTATTCGGTGCGGGTGATCCCAAGCGGCTGCTGCGGGATGGCCGGTTCGTTCGGGTATGAGGCCGAACACTTCGATCTGTCGATGCAGATCGGCGAACTCGTGCTGCTCCCGGCGGTGCGGGCGGCGGCGTCCGACACGATCATCGCGGCGGCAGGTACCAGCTGTCGTCACCAGATCAAGGATGGCACCGATCGCATCGCCCGGCACCCGGTCGAGATTCTGCGTTCGGCGCTTGCGTGACTGGCCACGGGCCGGCCGTGCCGTGGGCCGCGAATTCCCCACGAACGAGACAAGATGGGCGCGATGCGGCGACGGCATCGCCTGATTCCGGGCTGGCACCAGACGCCGCAGATCGCCAGTATTCCCCACCGCCCCGGCCTGCCGCCGGACGGCACGAGTAACTCTCGAGGAAATGCCTGCCACCATGCTCACGCTCCGCCCTCCCGCCCTTGGCATCGCCGCGATCTCGATTCACGAGCCTGATTGGCATCTCGAGAATGCATGGTTTGGCGACATGATGCCCCGCAAGTTCAGCCATCACACGGGCATCGAGGCCCGCGGCATTTCGCTCGATGACGAGCTGACGATGGCCGAGCAGGCGGTTCGGAGACTCCAGCGGGAAACCGGCTGCGACCTCGCCGCGTGCCGCGGCCTCGTCTTCGTGTCGCCGTCCTTCATACCGGCATCCGTCGCCCGACGGCATCTCGATCCGAGCGAGGCCCAGCGAGAGCGGCCCGGCGGAGCCGCCAGAGTGCTCGCCCGCCGGCTTGGCCTCGCTGGCTGTCGCACGATCGGGATCAACTGGTTCTGCTGTGGCTACAGCCGTGCGCTCTCGCTCGTGCGGCGTCGCTGGGCCCCGCGGCTTGGGCTGCGGCACGATCAATTCATCCTCGTGGTCGTGGCCACCCGCATCAGCCGGATCACCGACTTCTCCTGCCGCCAGACGGCGGGCCTCTTTGGCGACATGGCCTCGGCCACGCTCATCGCGCCGACATCGAGCCGCCGGCATCGGGTTCATTTCGAGATTCTCCATGCCGATGCCGAGAAGCAGCCGACGGAGCGTCCGGCGTTTGATTTTCATGTCGCCTCGCGGGTGCCGATGCCCGCACCGGACGGCGGCATCGCACACGCCGACGAGCGGCTGGTCTATTCGCTCGACGGCATGGCGATCGCCGAGATCGCGCCGCGGGCCATGGCGGATGCCGTGGCGAAGGGGCTTGCCGGCAGCGGACTCTCGGCCGCCGACGTGCGGTTCGTCGTTCCGCATCAGGCCGGCTCGGGGATCGTCCGCTTCACCGGAATGAAGCTCGAGGAGGTTGGCGTGACCGGTGAACTTGTCAACGGGCTCACAAGGCGCACCGGCAACGTGAGCGCCTGCTCCGTGCCGCATGCCCTCGCGCATTCCTGGAACCGGCTTACGGGGCTCATCGCCTGCCCGACGGCAGCCGTCGGTAGCCCCGGGAGGGCCGAGGTCTTCCAGGGATGCGTGCTGCTGCGATCCACCGCGGTGCATGACCGCCAGCACCAGGCCGCGGCCTGACGCGGGGGCCATTGCCTCGACGTGCTCAAGGAGGCACCTGCTACCGTCATGGCTGACTTTTCGTCGCTCATCCATCGTTGGCCGACCATACTCGTCGCCGCCTACGCGGTCGCGGCCTTCAGTTGGTCGATGCCGCCGAAAGTGTTCCCGCCGAAGCCGCTGATCGACCGGGCGGCCCGCGTGCCCTTCACCGCCTTTTCCCTGTGGCATGCGTGGGACATGTTCTCCCCCGATCCGCGGGACATCGACGTCTGTGTCGAAGTGGCCTTCACTGAATGGGAGGGCACCCGCGACCGCCTCATGCTCACCGACATGGTGGCGATGGGCTATGTGGAGCGATGGCAGAAGGATCGCTGGCGAAAGTTCTTCAATGACAATCTCCGGCTCGACACCAACGCCGGGCTTTGGCAGCCGTTCGCGGAATACGCCGTGCGAAGGCTCCGGGACGACGGATACGATCCCGCGTCGATCGAGCTCGTGCGTTGGTGGCGGCCATGCGAACGGCCTGTGCATCCGGGGCTTCGGGCCGATGAGCGGCCGACACCCTTCAGCAGCAGCCGCTTTCATGCGTGGCGAGTGCCCCGGGGATGGGAGCGATGAGGCGATGCTGGGCCATGCTCGCGGCGGGCTCTCAGGGTTTCGACCGCTGGGTTCGCGAACCGGTCGATCCCAGACCGCTCGGATGGTTCCGCGCATGGTTCGGCGTGCTGTGCCTCGTCAACATCGGGCTGTTGTGGCCCGATATGCCGATGTGGCTTGGAAACGAAGGCGTGATGCCTCCGGCCGTCCACCGCGGGTCGTTCGATGGGACGAGCCTCACGGTCTTCACGCTCACCGGCTACGACGATGTCGCCATCGGCATGATCCGATGCCTCGGAATCGTCGGTGGCCTCGGGCTCGTGCTCGGAATCTGCCCGCGTCTGTCTGCGGGATGCACCTGGCTCGCGACGGCCAGCTACTCGTGGCGGAACCCCGGCATCCTGCACGGCGGCGACGCCCTCATCCGCATGGGCTCGTTTTTCCTGATCTTCGCGAGGTCTGGTGCGGCGTTCACGCTCCCGAGATGGCTGGGCGTGCGACGGCGAAAGGCGGACTCCCAGCCGATCGATGGCGCCCCGGACGACCTGGTGCCGGCCTGGCCCCAGCGGATCCTCCAACTGCAGCTTTGCCTGCTCTACCTCGCGACGGGCATCTGGAAGGTGACGGGCCGGACATGGCGGGAAGGCTCCGCGGTGGGCATCGTGCTGCAACTGGGTGAGTTTCAGCGGTTTCCGATCCCGGAGTTCGTGATGACGCCGGCGATGTCGCAGGCGATGACTTGGGGCACGCTCCTCTTCGAGTTTGGCTTTCCGGTCCTGGTGTGGTTTCCGGGACTTCGGATGCCGATGCTACTGGCGGGCCTCGCCTTTCACGCCGGGCTCGAGTGGGTGCTCAACGTCCAGCTCTTCCAGTGGGTGATCACCTCGTATTACCTCCTGTTTCTTGATCAACGGCCTCGCCACCAGGGCCCAGCCGGCTCTCGCGATCATTCGCCCCAGGGAAAGCAACGGAGCCCGCAGGCGGGATTATCCTCCGCCTACGGGCTCATGACGTGAACAACGGAGGCCTGTCGGACGCTTTCAGTCCTCGAATCGCTTCAGAGCCGAGAGGGCCGCGATCGCGCGGTCGGCACCGCCAAACGTGTTTGCGACCTTCTTGGCGGCGAGCAGATCCTCGACCGAGATCGTGCCCCCTCGCAAGCCACCCTTGTTGGCAGGGTTGGTGGAGAGCGACGCGCCGGTAAGACCGCCTGCCGTGCGCCGCTTCCGCGGACGGAAGCCCATCCGCTTGAGCACCATGCTGATCTGCGGCGATGAGACGACGATGCCCCGCTTCTTCAGGGCATCGATAATCGTGACGGGGCGAGGCTTTTTGCCTTCAGCCTTCATGCTGGTCGCGATCTTGCGGATCTCCTCGGACTTGTTGACATCCTTGCCGGGCTTCTTGGCGACCGCACTTTTCGAATCTGACATGGGAGGGGACATGCTCCTTCTCGCGTGGAACGGGTGAGACTTTTTGGGGCATCGACGCTCCGAAGCGTACATCAAAAAATAAACAATGCAATAAACGCCCTTTTTGCCGTTTTGGAAATCATCGCTGTAACATGACATTCCGGATGAACGAGGGAGTGAAATGGCACTGCAATCATGCGTCGCCGATGACCGCGGCCGTCACGACCATCTCGACCTTGCAGCGGTCGCCGAGCCCGGCCTGAAGCATCGCCCGCACTGGGGGGTGAGCCTGGGGAACCCACGCATCCCAGAGTTCGTTGAGCACATCGGCGTCGGCATGGTCCGAGAGGTAGACGAGCACCTGCAGGAGCCTTGTCCGGTCGCTCATGATCGTCGCGAGCGTGGCGTCGATCTGAGCCAAGACCTGCCTGATCTGGCCGCGGGCGTCGAGGGACATGTCTTCTGCCACTTCGACCCAGTGCGCGACGCCACGGTGCACCGCCACGTCGGCCCACCGAGCCGAGTCGCCGTATCGTCGGATCTCACTCATGGGATAACAGGTCAGGTCCGAGTCGAGCAGGTGGCGCCGGAACGGCAGTACTGATTCCACGGCATCCTGGCGATCAGCATCCCCATCCCGCAGGTATCGGTGATGCCGGCAAAGACGAGGCCGCAGCCCACGAACCCCGCCAGTCCTGCGCCGATCCTCTGCCACGTGGGATCGGGACCGAAGGCCGCGAGCCCCGCGCCGACGGCCACGATCGCCCCTGCGGCGATTCGCACCTGCCGCTCGAGTGACATCACCGTGCGGCCGCGGAAGACAGGCATGCCAGCCGCCTCGCACGCCGCCGTCCCGCCCTCGACGCTCACCACGTTCTGGATCCCGGCGGCGAGCATCTTCTCGCAGGCCTTCTGGCTACGGCCGCCCGACTTGCAGACAAAGTAGATCGGGTTCTTGCCGGCAAGCGATGCGATCTCCTTGGGATCGAGCCGGTCGAGCGGAATGTTGCGTGCGACATCGACATGCACCTCGCCATACTCCGCGGGCGTTCGGACATCGACGAGAATCAGTGTCTCGCCCGTGCGGCGACGTTCAGCGAGCGTGGCGGGCGAAATCGTTGCAACCATGGCAAAGTCCTCGGGAATGTCTGAAAGGGGCACCGTGTGAATGGGAGAATGGTACGATCTGGGCCCTGAATTGGCGATCCGGCCGGAGTGAATCATGAACGTTGAACGAGTGAAGTACGTCATCTGGGCGGCGGACATGGACCGTGCCGCCCACTTCTATGGCACGCTTTTCGGCGGCCGAATCCTGCGGAGGAACCCCGCCATCGTGGAGGTGGGGATCCTCGATGCCGTGATCGGGATTCACGGGGGCGGCGAGGGCAAGCGCACGTGGACAGGCTTAAGCTTCCAGGTGGCCGACGTCGTGGCGGGATCGCGAGAGGTGCTTGCGGCTGGGGGTCAGCTCACCCGTGAGCCCGAGCCTGAAAACGGCGAGCCGCCGCACCTGGCGATATGCGTCGATACCGAGGGCAACGAATTCATGCTCACGCGGAAGCGGGGGGCGTGACGGTTTCCCGAGGGCATCGTCACGCGGTCGCTCCAGACGTCGCCTGCCATTCACCGCACCAGTCTAAATCCTGCGTATGAGGCCACACGCCCACGTGTACGAGCTTGTCGTCCTGGATCGTGGGCATCGCGGGCGGCATGCGACGGCACTGCCCCCACCCAATGGTCTTGTCCCCGAGTTTCTCGGGGCGCCAATGCAGGCACGAGCCGCATATCTGGCCGGGCTGTGGGTTCGCTGTGTCGTCTTCCATGGCCCAAGTGTAGCCGCCCGTGTGGGTGTTGACGCCGCCCCCAACGTGGTACCAGCCGGGTTGTTGGCCATGCAGGGCCGGTCGATGCGGATGCCACTCTCCCGCAGCCCCCCGATTGACCCCTGCGCGGGCCGCGGCGACGATCCCTCCTGAAATCATGGAAACGCCTCCCAGCAACCGGGCCGCCGCTGGTCGTTCACTCCTCGCGGCGTTCACCCGCGGTGCGATGGTGCGCTGTCCGGCCTGCGGTGAGGGGCCGCTGTTTCGCGGCTGGTTCCGGATGCACGAGGCCTGCCGGGCCTGCAGTGCGTCTTTCAGTCGCGAGCAGGGCTTCTACCTCGGCTCCATCTACATCAACTACGGCGTCACCGTGATCGTCACCGGGACGCTGTATGCGGTGAACGTGCTGGGGGCAGGCGTGTCACACAAGACGGCACTGACCGCCTGCCTGGCCGTCGCCATCGCCTTTCCGGTGCTCTTCTTTCGGCACGCTCGAAGCTTTTTGCTCGCGCTCGACGGTTCGGTAAACCGTCACCAACAGCATGACTCGGCTGCCGCGACGACCGACGGGGCGGGCGGAACAAACCACCTCGCTGCCCTGACCGCCGACGACGGCCGAGCGGGCTGCGCCATGGGGATCGCCCTCGCCCTGATCCTGCTCTTCGGCCTCGGCATGGCCGCCGTGACCATCCTGTTCACGACGGGCGGTAACGGCCCCCGGCAGCAGGATGATGCTGTCGATCTGCGGTAGAGCATGGACCGTCCGCTGCGAACACGGCGACATCTCGCCGGTTACCGCCTCGTGGGCGTCGTCGGTGTCACCGCCGACGACGCGGAGGGAAATGCGGCGGCGATCGCCGCAAACGCGGCGGCCCGCGGTGCCGGAGCCCCGGGACGGTTGCCCGCCAGGGTGCCCGGTGGCTTCGGAGCCGCGGGTGGTCTGGGCGTGGGGGGCGGCGCGACGGCCAGGCCCACGTCGAGCCCCCGGATTTCGCCCCCTTTTGTGATCACCACCGGCCGGCTCGTGGTCGACGCACCACCGCCGGCCGGGGTGACGACCACGCGGTACGACCCGAGGTTGAGCCGATCGAAGCTGAAGGCTCCGCGGCCGTCGGTCCGCGTGCGGGCGACGGTCGCCCCGGTGGCATCGACGAGCGTGACCACCGCCGCGGCGAGTCCCGACTCGGACGACTGCCGGACACCATCTCCGTTGCGGTCACCGAACACGACTCCGCCGACCGACGTCCGGAACAGGAACACGTCGGGCTGAAGGTTCCTGACGCTCGTGTTGCGCCGGATCACGTCGGCCAGCGTGGTGGCCTGAATGGTCCGGACGGCCGCATCGGGCAGCACGTTCTGATACCAGTAGCGGTCGCCGTCACGCAGCCGCATGAACTGGTCCACGATGATCTTCGTGAACGTCGGCCCCACGCTCGAGCCCGGGAGGTGCTTCTCGGCCAGGCCGCCGACCCAGAGGTCGATCGTGTCGACGCTCCCGTAGGCTTGCTCCAGTGCCTGCCGCACCGACGCGTCGGGGGTGATCTCCGCGAAACTCGTCACTCGGGGCAGGCCGTAGGCCATGCGCACCGTGTTGTAGTCGGCGAGGCCGTGGTCGCGGCCGCGCTGAATGTTGAGGGCCACGAGGTCGAAGCCTCCCTGCCCTGGAGCGCCAAACAGGAAGTTGCGCACGTCATCCACGGCCTTCGTGTCGATCTCCTGGGCCCGATCGCTGGCGAGATACTTCAAGAGCGGATCGATGCCGACTTCCGAGACGGGCCGCGGGTCGAAGAATGCGTCCTTCAGCCGCATCTCGTCGCGGACCGGTCTGCCGTTGTCGTCGAGGAACTGGATGTCCGAGCCCAGCATGCTGTGCCCGACGCGAAACCCGGCCGTGGAGAACTCCGTGGCGATCCCCGGATTCACCTCGTCGCGGTAACCGCGATACGCCCGCAGCGCGGCGGTGGCGGGCGTGTTCGCCCCCAGCAGCGCCGGCAGGAACTCGTTGTAGGTGATCTGCTGCAGTTCGGCGATCACCATGCGGCGGGCGTGCTGAAAAAGCTGCTCGTCGGACCAGCCGGGATTTCGGAGGGCCGCGGCCGCCGCGATCCGGTTGTGCTCACGCACAAACAATGTCTGGAGCGAGGCGAGTTCGGGGTTCTCGTTGGCACGAACGTCGCCGGCGAGGAAGAGCTGCGAGTCGGCCACGACGTGCGCGTCGTTGGCGTTGGCGAGCCCCGCCGTGTTGAACGGCAGCAGGTCGCCTGCGCTGGTCTTCATCCGTCCGCCCAAGAACTCGCGCAGAGCCGCCGCCCGGGTGGCGTCCGAGCCGTAGACCTGGGAGCCGTCGATGAAGGCCGTGATCCGATTGAGCTGCTGCCGCGGGTTGCTCACGCTGGTGCCGGTGGCCGCATCCCACGACGACCGCGACATCGGAATCGTCATGGCACCGGTGCCGGCCGGGTCAAACCAGGGGTCGCCCGTCGGCACGGTGATCGCCAGACGCTCGCGTGGCGTGGCACTATCGGTGAGGCCGATGTCGTGGTCGAGGAACTGACCCCAGGCGTAGGCCATCGCCGTGTAGTCGCGGTCGTTCGTGATGCCGCCCTCTGGACTGGCGGCCACGAGGTTGCTGACGACTCGGGCACTGGGACGGTCGGCGCCCGACGGGCTGGAGATGCCGTCGCCATAGGCCGCGACGGAACGGCGGAGCAGCTGTTCGTCGGTGCTGCCCCACTCAGGGTGGGCCACGTTGTTGCCGGTGCCGTCGAGGGACTGTGTCGGCAGGGGAGCCAGGAGGGGCCCGGCGACCCCGACGGCCATCAGGGCCCGGGGCTCGAGTCGCTCCGGCGTCGCCAGCAACCGCGAGGGGACGCGGCGCCGGCGGCCGGCCCGGACGGTGTTGCATTGTGCGCCGTGCGTTGCCTTCTGCATCGATCCGCCGGAATCGTGCTTCGCGTTCATGGCGTCCTCCGGATCATCGGTCTGGGTTTGGAAATCACCGAGCCACTCGCCGCTTCCTGCTTCAACTGGGCACACGGCCCAAAGTTGCACGTTGGGTGGGCGGGGCAAATGACGTACCACGGTCCGTGCCGCGTGCGCAGGGAGCCTCGGGCGACGGGGCGTGGGCAGCCCCGACCAGCCACACCCGCGAGGATCATGTGGAGACCGGATGACACCGGCTCGCTTAAAAGGCGGATGGGGTGGGATTCGAACCCACGAGCGACTTTCGCCGCTGCCGGTTTTCAAGACCGGTGCATTCAACCGCTCTGCCACCCATCCGGACGAAGCCGTCGTTTCGAAAGTCTATGCTCCCGGTCCCGACCCCTCCAATGCCGCACCGACGTGCGAGCCCGGCGCGTTGCCTTTGACTCCTTCGCGGCCATTTTTTAGAGTTCGGGAGTTTCGACCAGACCGTTTTCAACCAGACAGGAATCAGGCACGCATGGGCGGCATCAGCAACCGGATGAAGGAAGTCAAGCGGCGACGGCACCGCCGACAGAAGCTTGCGAAGTTGAATGTGAAGCTCAAGAAGGCGACCACGAGCGAGAAGCTCGCGATGGCCGAGAAGCTCCGCAAGATGACCACCGGCTGCGAACATCTGATCGCCCGCCTCGGGCTCGAAGACCGCAAGCGCGGCTGATCCGCCCGGCCACCGGCCGATCAGATCCTCGCGAACGTGAAGCCGTCCTGCACGAAGTCGATTCGGACGGTGCTCCCCTCCGGGAAGTGCCCGCCGAGCAGCTCCTTGGCGAGCTCGTTCTGCAATTGCTGCTGGATCACCCGCTTGAGCGGCCGCGCGCCGTAGATCGGGTCGTAGCCGAGCCGCGCGATCTCCTCGATCGCGGCGTCGGTGCATTCCAGCGTGATCCCCACCTTGTCAGCCTGACCGATCAGCCTGGCGACCTGCAGCTGCACGATCTTGCGGATGTGCCGCTCGTCGAGCGGATGGAAGACGATCGTCTCGTCGATGCGGTTGAGAAACTCGGGAAGGAACCGGGCCTGGAGGGCCTCCTTCACGGCGGTACGGACCTCCTCTTCGCTCCCACCTTCCTTCGTGATCTCCTGGATCACCTGGCTGCCGATGTTGCTCGTCATCACGACGATCGTGTTGGTGAAGTCGACCGTGTGGCCGAGGCTGTCGGTGAGCCGGCCGTCGTCGAGGACCTGCAACAGCACGTTGAAGACGTCGCGGTGGGCCTTCTCGATCTCGTCCAGCAAGACCACGGAGTACGGGCGCCTTCTGACAGCCTCGGTGAGCCGGCCGCCTTCCTCGTAGCCGACATACCCCGGGGGCGCGCCAATCAGCCGAGCGACGGTGTGCTTCTCCATGTATTCGCTCATGTCGATGCGGACCATCGCGTTTTCGTCGTCGAAGAGCACCTCGGCGAGGGCCTTGCAGAGCTCCGTCTTCCCAACGCCCGTGGGCCCGAGGAAGATGAACGACCCGATCGGACGGTTTGGATCCTGCAGGCCCGAGCGACTGCGACGGACGGCGTCGCTCACCGCCTCGACGGCCTCCTCTTGGCCGATCACCCGCTGGTGGAGCCGGTCTTCCAACACCAGGAGCTTGGCACGCTCCGTCTCGACCAGCCGCGTCACGGGGATGCCGGTCCATGCGCTCACCACCTCGGCGATTTCCTCCGGGCCGACCTCGCGACGCAGCAGCCGCTTGCTGCCGGATTTGGCCGCGTCCTTCCCCTCCTTCTCGCTCCCTTCGTGCTCGAGCCGCTGCTGCAGCTGCTTCCGCTTCACGTCGAACTCGTAGAGCCGCTGATACATCTCCTCGCCGACTGGCTGCCCCGCGGCCTGCCGCTCCTTGATCTGGACGCCGGCCTGATCGAAGGCGTGCTGCACCTCGTCGAGCTGCTTCCGCAGCTCCTGGGCGCTGCCCACGCCGAGCTTCTCCGCCTCCCACTGCTGCCGAAGGTCTGCGAGTTTCTTGCGAAGCTGCGCAGACTCCTGCTCGATCTCCTTGAGCCTCTCCTTGGCATGTTCTTCCGTCTCCTCGGCGAGTTGACGGGCCGCCAGCTCCAGCTGCACGAGCCGTCGCTGCACCTCGTCGATCTCGCTCGGCACGCTCTGCAATTCCATCGAGATCCGGCTCGTCGCCTCGTCCATGAGGTCGATCGCCTTGTCGGGAAGGAACCGGTCTGCGATGTAGCGGTGTGACAATTCGGCCGCGGCGACGAGCGCCGAGTCCTTGATCTTCACCCCCTTGTGATGGGCCTCATAGCGGGGCTTCAGGCCGCGCAGGATGGCGATCGTGTCCTCCACGCTCGGCTCGCCGACGAAGACTGGCTGAAACCGCCGCTCGAGCGCCGCATCCTTCTCGATGTGCTTTCGGTATTCGTCGAGCGTCGTGGCGCCGATGCACCGCCGCTCACCGCGGGCGAGCGCGGGCTTCAAGAGATTCGCCGCGTCGGAGCCCCCCTCGGCCGCTCCCGCACCGATCACAGTGTGCAGCTCGTCGATGAAGAGGATCACGTTGCCCGCGGCCGCCTCGACCTCGCGGAGGATCGCCTTCAGCCGATCCTCGAACTCCCCGCGATACTTCGTGCCGGCGATCAGGGCGCCCAAATCGAGGGCGACGACGCTTCGGTTCTTGAGCGTTTCCGGCACGTCGGCCTGGACGATCCGCAGCGCCAGCCCCTCGGCGATGGCCGTCTTCCCGACGCCCGGTTCGCCGATGAGCACAGGGTTGTTCTTCGTCCGCCGCGACAGCACCTGGATCACGCGCCGGATCTCGGCATCGCGGCCGATGACCGGATCGAGCTTTCCCTGGCTCGCCCGCTTCGTCAGATCGATGCCGTACTTCTCGAGCGCCTGAAACTTCTCCTCGGGGTTTTGGTCCGTGACCCGCGACGACCCGCGGACCGCCTGAAGGCCTGCCAGCAGCTCCTTCTCGCCGATCGCCGCGAGATGGAGCACGTTCTTCGCCTTCGACGGCACCTTCACCAGCGCCAGCAGCAGGTGGTCGGTCGAGACGAATTCATCCTTCATCGTGGCCGACTCGGCCGTGGCCGCCTCGAAGACCGAGATGAGTTCCTGGTCGGGCTGCGGCTGGGCGCCGCCGCTCACCTTCGGCAGATGGGACAGCTCCGCCTCGACGATCCGCTCGAGGTGGCCTCTGTCCGCGCCGATTTTCTCGATCAGCGGGCGGACGATCCCCTCCCGTTCATGGAGGAGCGCCTGGAGCAGATGGATGGGGGTCACCTGCGGATTGCCGCGGGTACCCGCCAGCTCGACGGCCCCCTGCACCGCCTCCTGCGCCTTGATCGTGAACGTGTCGAATCGGAACGGCATGACATCCTCCTTCTTTCCCCACCCATCATCACCGACTGATACGGATCCGACCCGATCACCGGCCCTCGGGTCCTTTCAGCGGGAAGACAACGAGGGTTGCCCATGCCCCACGAGCCGGCGTTGCTGGCCAGCGAAGCCCGATGCGATGCCCGGCAGCCGAGGGGAACCTTGGCTTCCCCTCCGGCTGACCAAGCGACACCGGGCCAGGGATGGCCGGTGTCGCGCTACTGTTTGACCTCGAACTCCGCGTCGATCGTGTCGTCGGGCCCCTTCCCACCGGCGGATGTCTCGGGCGCCGCCCCGGCACGCTGGGCCGAAGCCGACTGCTCGTAGAGCACCTTCGACAGCGCGTGAGCCGCCTGCTCGAGTGAGTTGTGGGCCGTCGTGATCGCATCGACGTCGTCGCCCTTGGCTGCCTCGCGGGCCTTTGCGATCGCCGCCTCGATCGGCGCCTTGTCGGATGCCGAGAGCTTCTCGTCGTTCTCCTTGATCAGTTTCTCGGTCTGAAAGCAGAGCGACTCGACCTTGTTGCGTGCCTCGGCGACCCTGGCCTTCTTCTTGTCCTCCTCGGCGTGCTCGTCGGCATCCTTCCGCATCCGCTCGATCTCGGTCTCCGTCAGACCGCTCGACTGCTCGATGCGAACCGTCTGCTCCTTGTTGCTGCCGAGGTCCTTCGCGCTCACGCTCAGGATGCCGTTGGCGTCGATGTCGAACTTCACCTCGATCTGCGGTGTGCCGCGCGGGGCCGCCGGGATGCCTTCCAGATTGAATTGACCGAGTAGCCGGTTGTCGCGGGCCATGGACCGTTCGCCTTGGTAGACGCTCACCGTGACGGCCGTCTGATTGTCGGCCGCCGTGCTAAAGACCTGTTTCTTCTCGGTCGGTACGGTGGTGTTCCGCTCGACGAGCTTCGTGAAGATGCCTCCTTCGGTCTCGATGCCCAGCGAAAGGGGCGTCACGTCGAGGAGCAGCACGTCCTGCACGTCACCCCCGAGCACACCCCCCTGGATCGCCGCACCGAGCGCCACGACCTCGTCGGGATTGACGCCCTTGTGGGGTTCCTTCCCGAAGATCTTCTTGACAAGTTCATGCACCTTCGGGATTCGTGTCGAACCGCCGACGAGCACCACCTCGTCGATGTCCTTCGCATCGAGCTTGGCATCCTTGAGGGCTTGGAGGACTGGCCCGCGGCACCGCTCGATGAGCGGATCGCACATTTGCTCGAACTGGGCCCTCGTGATAGTCATCTGCAGGTGCTTCGGGCCGCTCGCGTCGGCCGTGATGAAGGGGAGGTTGATGTCGGTGCTCTGCGCTGATGACAGTTCCTTCTTCGCCTTCTCGCACGCCTCCTGAAGCCGCTGGAGGGCCATCGTGTCCTTTCGGAGATCGATTCCCTGCTCCTTCTGGAACTGATCAGCGACGTGATTGATGAGCATCTGATCGAAGTCGTCGCCGCCAAGGTGCGTGTCGCCGTTGGTGCTCACCACCTCGAAGACGCCATCCTTCGAGACGTCGAGCACCGACACGTCGAACGTGCCGCCGCCCAGGTCGAACACGACGATCTTCTCGTCCTTCTTCTTCTCCAGGCCGTAGGCCAGCGCCGCGGCCGTCGGCTCGTTGACGATCCGCATTACCTCCAAGCCGGCGATCTGCCCGGCATCCTTGGTTGCCTGCCGCTGGGCGTCGTTGAAATAGGCCGGCACGGTGATCACGGCCTTGTTCACCTTGTGACCGAGGTAGCTCTCGGCGGCTTCCTTGAGGGCGCGGAGCACCTTCGCCGACACCTCGGGCGGCGTAAACTCCTTGTCGCCGGCCTTCACCTTGACATAGTCCTGCGGGCCCCCGACGACCTCGTAGGGAACGATCTTCTCTTCGCTGGCGACCTCGTTGTGCCGCCGCCCCATGAACCGCTTGATCGAGTAGATCGTCCGCTTGGGATTGGTGACGGCCTGCCGGCGGGCGATGTCGCCCACGAGGGTTTCGCCCTTGTCGTTGAAGGCGACCACGCTCGGCGTGAGACGGTTGCCCTCCTTGTTCGCGATCACCTTGGGCTCCTTGCCCTCCATGACCGCCACCACCGAATTGGTGGTTCCGAGGTCGATGCCGATGATCTTTTCGCCTTGCTTGGTTGCCATGATGTTTTCCTCTTTCCTCCGCCAGAATTGGACTGCCGTTCTGCACCCGCTTTGGAAGGCAAAGGCCGTGCCAGCGGCGTCAGCATCCTCGGAGAAACGCCACGCCCCGGCCCCCCGAGGCCGGATTGGCCGTATTTACGCGGCTGTCGTTCCGTGTACAGTTGGCATGGGCTGCCGAACAGCCGCCAACGGCCCGCGGGAAGCCTGCCATTTTGGCCGACACGAGATTATTCCATGGCCAGACCATCATCGAAGCCATCCTCCGAACGCCGGGCGAAGCCGTCCGGCCTCGCATCGCTGCGCGGCCAGATCGACGCAATTGATCGTGAGCTCGTGGGTCTGATGAACGCGCGGGCCGAAGTGGCTCGCCAGATCGGCCACATCAAGCGGTCGGACGGTCAGGCCACCTACGATCCCTCGCGCGAGGAGACGGTTCTCGAGCGGGTCGCGTCGGCCAACGATGGCCCGCTCGCCGACGACAGCCTCAAGGCGATCTTCCGCGAACTGATTTCGGCCTCGCGGGCGATCGAGCAGCACATCCGAGTCGCCCACCTCGGGCCCGCCTGGACCTACAGCCATCTGGCAGCGGTGCACCGGTTCGGCAGCTCCGTCGAGTTCGTGCCGGTGGCGAGCATTTCCGCCGCTTTCGAGGAGGTCCATGCCGGTCACTCTCACTACGGCGTCGTGCCGCTTGAAAACTCGACCGATGGTCGGATAGCCGACACGCTCGACAACTTCTCGCGGCTGCCGGTCAAGATCTGCGCCGAGGTGCCCCTGCGGATCCACCACACGCTGCTGGCCTCCTGCGACAGGTCCCGCATCCTGGAGGTCTACAGCCGCCCACAGGCGCTCTCGCAGTGCCGCAACTGGCTTGCCCGCCACTTGCCCCAGGCCCGCCTCATCGAAGTCACCAGCACGAGCGCGGCGGCCGAGATGGCATCGCGATCGCCCCACGCCGCCGCCATCGCCAGCCGCCAGGCCGGCGTTCACTACGGCCTCGACGTCTTGGCCGAGAACATCGAGGACGTCGCCGACAACACGACCCGGTTCGCCGTCATCGGCCACGCCGATGCCACCCGCACCGGACGCGACAAGACGGCGCTGATGTTCGAGATCGAGCACCGGCCGGGCGGCCTGGCCGACGCCCTGTCCGTGCCCAAGAAGCAGAAGCTGAATCTCACCTGGATCGAGTCGTTCCCGATGCCAGGAAAGGATCGCGGCTACATCTTTTTCGTCGAGCTGGAAGGACACCGCGACGATCTCCGCGTCCGTCGGGCGATCGCATCCCTCGAAAAACGCTGCACGCGGGTGGTGGTCCTCGGCTCCTACGCCACTGCCGCCGCCGTCGGCTAATCTCGCTCCCGAGCCCTCTCACGAACCGATCGAAAGGAAGTGCCCTGTGCCCCGCAGGAAGATCGTCGCCGGCAACTGGAAGATGAATCTCGATCAGATCGCCGCCACGTCGCTGGCCAAGGCGGTCGCCGCCCGGCGCCGCGAAGTCGGTGGCGTCGAACTCGTGCTCTGCCCGCCGAGCGTGTACATCGGCACGGTCGCGTCCGCACTGCAACTCTCTGGCGGCGCCAGCCCTTCGGGTGTCTGGCTCGGCGGCCAGAACATGCACGACAAGGCGAGCGGCGCGTTCACGGGCGAGGTCGCCCCGCCGATGCTGGCCGACATGGGATGCCGGTATGTCATCCTCGGCCATTCGGAGCGGCGCACGCTCTTCGGCGAGACCGACGCGATCGTCAATGCCAAGACGAAGGCCGCCCTCGCCGAGGGCCTGACGCCGATCGTCTGCGTCGGGGAGACGCTCGAGGAACGGGAGTCCGACAGGACGCAGGCCGTCGTCACGACACAGGTGCATGGGTCTCTGGCCGGCCTCTCCGCCGCCGACCTCGCGCGGGTGGTCATCGCCTACGAGCCGGTCTGGGCCATCGGCACGGGGAAGGTGGCCACTCCCGAACAAGCCCAGGAGGTGCACGCCCTGATCCGTTCCTTGCTCGCCGGTCTGGCCTCCGCCGACATCGCCTCGCAGGTGACGATCCAGTACGGGGGGAGCGTGAAGCCCGACAATGCCGCCTCGCTGGCCTCCCAGCCCGACATCGACGGGGCCCTGGTCGGAGGCGCGAGCCTCAAGGCCGACGACTTTCTCGGCATCGCCAAGGCGTTCAACGCATGACCGGGTAGGCTGCCCTACCGACTTTCGATACGATACTCCGGACCGTCCGTCACCGGACGACCGTTCCCTTTTCGGAGATGCTCGGCTTCCATGGATTTTTTCGTCCGCTTTTTGCTCGGGTTTGGTCTCTCGATCACCGCCCTCTTCCTGATCCTTCTGGTGCTCATCCAGCGTGGGCGTGGCGGTGGTCTTGCCGGAGCCCTCGGCGGGATGGGGGGGCAGAGCGCCTTCGGCACGAAGGCCGGCGACACGTTCACCAAGATCACGATCGGCGTGGCGGCTGTCTGGATCATTCTCTGCATCGTGGCGATCAACGTGCTGGGCCGACAGCGGACGCTTTTCAGCAGTTCCCTGGGAACAGCCGCACCGCAGTCGGTCGCCCCGATGACGCCGGCCGAGAGCACGATTCCGGCTGACTCCGAGGCGGCGACTGACGCGCCGGCCGCCGAATCAAAAGCGCCAACCGACACGAGCCCGCCGGCCGCCGAATCCGCTGCCTCCGGCGGGGCGGCGACGCAACCGTCTGCCGCGGCCGAAGAGCCGCCGGCCGCCAAGTAGTCGGGGGCATCATGTCCCTCAGCATGACAGGCTGCGGTGAAGGGGTCGCGACCGACGGGCCCAACTCCTGCCGTGTCGAACTGCGGACGGTCAACAACCGCTTCTTCAAGCTTTCGCTTCGCGCACAGGAAGCGTTCACGGGAATCGAGTCGCAGATCGAGGCCGCGATCCGCAAGCGGGTTCAGCGCGGCTCCGTGCAGATGACGCTCGACGTGAGCGGCCCGATGGCGCCGGGCGTGCGGCGGCTCGACCGCCGTCAACTCGAGGCCTATCTCGACGACCTCGAGGACTTCTGCGCGACGCACGATATTGCCGTGCCGCAATCGGTCGATGCCCTGCTCGGCCTCCCCGGAACGGTCGTCGAGTCGAAGTCTGTCGCCGGCGCGGCGCCCGAGGTCTGGCCGCTCGTGGAGCGGGCGATCGACGCGGCGCTCGACAGGCTCGATGCCATGCGGCGGGCCGAGGGGGAGACGCTCTCGACCGACATGCGGGCCATCTGTGGATCGCTGCGAAGCCTGGCCGCCGGCATTGCCGATCGGGTGCCAGCGGCGGTCGAAGAACATCGGGCACGGCTTCACGAGCGGGTGCTGAAATTACTCGAAACTCAGGGCACGGTGATCGCGCCAGGCGACCTCGCCCGGGAGGTCGCCCTCATCGCCGACCGTTCCGATGTGGCCGAGGAATTGGTCCGCCTGGAAAGCCACGTCGGCCAGTTCGAGCGATTGCTCGGCGAGGAGGCCCCCGGCCGGTCGCTCGATTTTCTCTCCCAGGAACTGGCCCGGGAGGCCAATACGATCGCTTCGAAGTCGGCCGACGTGGCCATTGCGCACGCGGTCGTCGAGATGAAAACCCGGATCGAGCGGCTCCGGGAGCAGGTGCAAAACATCGCCTGAACGGCCGACCGCCCACCAGCCTTTCAACCGACTTTCTCGCAGGCTACAACATCGGGATGGCAGTCCAGTCGGGACAGCTCGTCGTCATTTCAGGCCCCTCCGGGGTCGGCAAAACGACCGTCCTGCGCCGGCTCCTCGCCGAGATGCCTCAGTTGATCCCGAGCGTGTCGGCCACGACCCGTCCCCCCCGTGCCGGCGAGCGTGATGGCGTCGATTACCACTTCCTCAGCCCCGAGAACTTCGACCGGCGCAAGGCCAACGGGGAATTTCTCGAGAGCTGCCGCGTCTATGGTCGCCAGCACTGGTACGGCACGCTCGTCGATGAAGTGGCCCCCCGGCTGGCCGCCGGATCATGGGTGGTGCTCGAGATCGACGTCGAGGGTACACTCTCGATCCTCGCCCGATATCCCGAAGCGGTGACCATCTTCGTCGAGCCGTCCCACCCCGATCAGCTGCTTCAGCGGCTTCAGGGACGGGGCACGGAATCGCCGGAGGCAATGGCACGCCGGCTCGAGGTGGCGCGGCGGGAACTCCTCCAAGCCCACCACTACAAGCACCGCGTCGTCAACGAGCAGGTTGACGAGGCGGTCGATCACATTAAACGAATCCTGTCCGACGCCGGGCTGCCGCCGGCCCCGCATTCCGCATCCCTGCCCGCACCATCCCCATCAGGAGCCAACGCATGATCGATGACCTGCGCGAAGAAGACCTCGTCAACAAGGTCGGAGGCCGGTTCAAACTCTCGACGCTCATTCAGAAGCGGCTGGTCGCCCTCAATGCCGGCGGTCGCCCCCTCGTCGATGTCGATACCGACGACAAGATGCAGATCGTGATCGAGGAGATCAAGCAGGACAAAATCTTTCTCGATACGTCGATGAACCTTCGGATCACCGGCGAGTCCCCCGAAGCCGGCAGCCCGCTCGACTTCGATCCCACCATCCTCTGATTCACGCCGGTGAGGCATCCGGAGGCGGGTGCCGCGGTTCACCGCGGCCTCGTCCCGCCGCCTCGTCGATGGTGCGTCATGAGGGCACCCGCCTGCTCACGATGCTTCACGGTCGAGAAATCATCATCGGTGTCTCCGGCGGCATCGCCGCCTACAAGGCGGCCGCCCTCACGAGCCAGCTCGTGCAGCAGGGCGCCGGCGTCACGGCCGTGATGACGCGGGCCGCGCGAAAGTTCGTCGGGGCGGCCACGTTCGCGGCCCTGACCGGCCGGTCCGTGGCCAGCCGAAGTTTTGATCCGAATGCATTTCCGCTCGGGGCGCATATCGAACTGGCGGCGAAGGCCGATCTGGTCGTCGTGGCCCCGGCGACGGCCGACATCCTCGCGAAGGCTGCCCACGGCATGGCCGACGACCTGCTGACCACGCTCCTCACGTGCGCCGAATGCCCCGTGCTCTACGCCCCCGCGATGAACGCCGCGATGTGGGAGAAGTCGGCCGTGCAGCGGAATGTCGAAACGCTCGCCCGGGACGGGGCGACGATCATCCAGCCCGGCACCGGCTGGCTCTCCTGCCGACGCACAGGAGCCGGGCGAATGGCCGAACCGGATGAAATCGCCGCCGCGATCGCGACGGCGCTGGCAGCCCGGTAGCCTCCCCCATGGCCCATATCCTTCTCACGGCCGGACCGACCCGGGCATACATCGACGACGTCCGCTACCTCACCAATGCCTCGAGCGGCAGGATGGCGGCGGCGCTGGCGGCGGCGGCTCTCGCCCGCGGGCATGCGGTGACGATCGTGAGCGGCCCCGTGTCGATCCGTTATCCCGACCGGGCGACCGTGATCCCCGTCGTGACGACGGCCGAGATGCTCGCCGCGTCGCTCGAGGCGCTTCCGGGCTGTGACGGAGTGATCGCCGCAGCCGCCCCGTGCGACTTCGAGCCGCCCAAAAAGGTGCGGGGGAAAATTCCACGGCGGGGCTCCGGCCTCACGCTCTCGCTCGAGCCCACGACCGACGTCATCGCCACGCTGGCGGCCACCTCCACACGCCGCCGGCCACGGGACGCCCGGGCACAATGGTTCGTCGCCTTCGCGCTCGAACCTGGCGCCGACGGGAAGCGGGCCTGCGAGAAGGTGACGGCCAAGCAGTGCGACCTCATCGTGGTGAACGATCTGACCGCGCTGGAATCAAACTCGACCGCCGTCGCCGTCTACGATGCGGCACACGACCAGGTCGGGGCGAAACAAGGCACGAAAAAATCGGTCGCCACTTGGCTGATCCGCCTCATTGAGGCAAAACTGCTGGCGAGGTCGCACCGATGCTGAACGCCGGGGGTCGGTGCGAGGATTTCGAACGTTTGGATCGAGCGTCGCGAGAGACACAGCGAGAACACTCGTACGGCCCCGGCGGCGATCGGCGTCGCGTTCCTTTTACGAACCACCAGGCACCATCATGATCAAGGTCGCGATTCTCGGCGCCACCGGCTATACGGCCCTGGAAGCGATGAAGATCCTCCTACGGCATCCCGATGCCACGATCGTCGCCATCACGAGTCGGCAGGAGGGCAACACGCCGGTGTCGAGCGTGCATCCGAGCCTCGTCGGCCGCCTCGACCTGCCGCTCGAGGATCTTCCGCCTGAGGAGGTCGGGAAACGTGCCGACTGCGTGTTCGGCTGCCTGCCGCACTGCGCCAGCGCCGAGATCCTTCCCAGGGTGCTCGCCACCGGTGCGAAGGTCGTCGATTTCAGCGCCGACTACCGGCTCGACGACCAGGCGTCGTACCTCGAATGGTATGGCCACGCCCACCCTGACGCGGACCGCTTGGGAAAGACGATCTACGGCCTGCCGGAGCTCTTCCGCAATCGGATCAAGGGAGCCTCGCTCGTCGCCAATCCGGGGTGCTACGCAACATCGGCGATCCTTCCCCTGGCGCCGCTGGTGAAGCGCGGCCTGATCGAGACCGACGACATCATCATCGATTCCAAGAGCGGCGTGAGCGGGGCCGGACGGCAGCCCAAATTGACGACGCATTTTCCGGAGTGCAACGAGAGCATGTCGGCCTACAACGTGGGGCGGCACCGGCACACCCCGGAGATCGAGCAGATCATCAACCGCCACGCCGGTGCGATGCCGCAGGTGATCTTCACGCCGCAGCTGGCCCCGATGGATCGCGGGATCCTCTCGACGATCTATGCCACACCGGTGAAGACGATGACCGAGGCTGACGTCCTGGGCATTCTCCGGGACGCCTACGCGGGCGAGCGGTTCGTGCGGGTCGTCGATCACCTCCCGGGCACGAAGGACACGGTCGATACGAATTTCTGCGACATCACAGCGCGTGTCGTCCGTGGCCGTGTGCTGCTCATCAGCTGCCTCGACAACCTTGTGAAGGGTGCCGCCGGCGCGGCGGTCCAAAACTTCAACGTCCTCTTCGGCCTGCCAGAGACGGCCGGCCTGCTGTAGGCGAGCACACGGGTCAGGAACCAGCCATGTCCCTCACCGAAACCCCGATCCGCGGTCCGATTCCATCGCTCCCGAAAGGCTTCCGCCTCGCCGGCGTCCGGGCCGGCATCAAGCGGGACAAGACCCGCGAGGACATCTCGCTCATCGTGTCCGACCTTCCGGCGACCGCCGCCGGCGTCTACACGACGAATCTCGTCTTCGCCGCCCCGGTGGAATGGGACCGCTCCCGGACGCCCGGCGATGGCTTCCGGGCGATCGCGATCAACTCGGGCAACGCCAATGCCTGCACCGGCCAACGAGGGCTGGACGACGCCCGGGCGATGGCCGCCGCCGCGGCCGCCACGATCGGGGCCGGGGCCGGACAGGTGCTCGTGCTCTCGACCGGCATCATCGGCGAGTTCCTTCCGATGGAGAAGGTGCAGGCGGGACTGGCCGCCGCCGCTGCCGGGCTCGGCACCGATCCAGAATCGGTGATCCTCGCGGCCCGCGGAATGATGACGACCGACACGCGGCCGAAGCTCTCCGGATCGCGGTTCACGGCGGGGGAGGCCTCCTACACGCTCATGGGCATGGCGAAAGGGGCGGCGATGATCGGGCCGCGGCTCGCGACGATGCTCGGCGTGATCCTGACCGACGCCCCCGTGAAGCCCTCCGATGCCCAGCGACTCCTCCGGGAGGCGGCCGAGGAGACCTTCAACTGCGTGAGCGTGGATGGCCACATGAGCACCAACGACACCGTTCTCCTCCTGGCCAACGGCGCCGCCGGCGGGCAGCCCCTCTCGGGCGCGGGGCTCGATGCCTTCGCTCGGTCGCTTCATGACGCGTGCCAGGCGCTGGCCCGGGAGATCGCCGACGACGGCGAAGGGGCGACGCACGTGCTGCGAATCGACGTGCGAGGATGCGAGAGCCGCGCTGCGGCGAGGCAGATCGCCCGATCGATCGCCGACAGCCCGCTGGTGAAGACTGCGATCCATGGGGCCGATCCCAACTGGGGCCGGATCGTCTCGGCGGCGGGCTACTCAGGCGTCCGCTTCGACCCCTCGCAATTGGTCCTCACGGTCAATGGCACGCTTCTGTTCCGTCACGGCGCCCCGGTGGCCTTCGACGCCGACGCGGTGTCGGCCTCGATCAAGGCCTCGCGGGAAGTCGTGATCGACATCGACATCCAGTCGGGCCCCGGCACGATCCGCTTCTTCTCGAGTGACCTGACGGCCGACTACGTTCACCTCAACGCGGATTACCATACCTAGCCATACGCGGAACGAGCCCTCCATGGCCTCGTTCCGCGTGAGTCGGCCGGAGTGAAAGCGCAAGGTTTCACTCGGCCGACTGCTCGCATCCTGCTCGCTGCCATACGCGGAACGAGCCCTCCATGGCCTCGTTCCGCGTGAGTCGGCCGGAGTGAAAGCCTTGCCATCCCCCATAAGGTTCTTTGCCCATGGACCGCGACCCGCCTTGACGCGGCCGGCCGAAAGTTGTTTGCTCTGGGCAAGATTTTCCGTTCCGCGACGCCATCGTTCCCCGCCATCATGTTGATCGCATCGTTCTCGCCGAGCCTGTCACCCTTCCCGGCCGGACCCGCCGGCCTTCCCTGGTTGACCATAAATCCGACGCTGGGCGCGGATACGATGCCCGCCGGTGGAACCGTGACGATCGAGTGCGCCGGCGATCCCGATGAGGATGACGATGACCTCGGCGACGAGGAAGACTTGCCCGTCGGCGAACCGCTGGCCGATGAAGAATCGACGTTCGACGATTTCGACGACGATTTCGACGACGATTTCGAGGAGGAGGAGAACGATCCCGACTGGGATCATCCCGACGATTCGGAGTCCGAAGAACCCCCGCCTGCCAAGGGTCCGTCCAAGAAGAAGTAGCCATTCCGGAGGAGGCGCATGTCAGGCCTCGACACACCCCCGCCAGCCCCACCGTCACAGTGGTTCGGCCGGCTGAACCAGCTCGACTTCGACATCGATTTTTTCGAGAGTCTGCTCCTCCGCAACGGCGACTCGCTGGAGGTGCTCCGGCTGCTGGCTGAACTGGTCTCGAAGAAAGGCCTGGTCGCACGGGCCGCCGAGCTCGACGCGAAGGTCGTCGAGCTGCTGCCCAACGACTGCCTCGCCCGCTACAATCTCGCCTGTTCGCTGGCCAGGGCCGGCCGACCGGACGAGGCGATCGATTCGCTCTCCAAGGCGATCCTGCTCGGATACGACGACCTCGCCCACGTGGACGTCGATCCCGATCTCGATTCGCTGCGTGATCTTCCGGAGTTTCGTGCCCTCCTCGGCCGTGGATGAACCGAGGAAGGAACGGCACGATGCTCGATCAGTACGACAAGATCACCGACGCCTGCGCCGCGATTCACGCACGGTGGAATCACCGGCCGGTCGTCGGCATCATTCTGGGGAGCGGCCTTGGCGGTGCGACGGCTGCGATCACGGATGCCGTGACGATCCCCTACGAGCAGATCCCGCACTTCGCCCGATCGACCGCCCACGGCCACGCCGGCCAACTGGTCTGCGGACTGCTCGAGGGGGTGCCCGTGGTGGTGCTCGAAGGCCGGATGCATGCCTACGAGGGCTATCCGCTCGCGCAGATCACGTTTCCGGTCCGTGTGCTTCGCCGGTTGGGCGCCGAGCTGCTCGTCGTCACCAATGCCTGCGGCGGGATGAACCCGCAGTATCGAACCGGCGACATCATGGTGATCGACGACCACATCAATCTGATGAATGACAACCCGCTCGTCGGCATCAATGACGAGCGGTTGGGCCCACGGTTTCCAGACATGTCGGTCCCCTACGCGCCGGACCTGATCGAGATGGCGCTCGAGGTGGCCCGTCGTGAGAATTTCGCCGCGCACCGGGGGGTCTACGTCGCGGTGACGGGCCCGAATCTCGAGACGCGGGCCGAGTACCGCTTCCTCCGTGGCATGGGGGCCGACGTGGTCGGCATGTCGACCGTGCCGGAGGTGATCGTCGCCGTGCATGCGGGCCTGAAGGTTCTCGGGCTTTCCGTCGTCACCGACATGTGCCTGCCCGACGCCCTGGCGGTGGCCGATGTGGAGACGATTCTGGCGGTGGCCCGGTCCGCGGAGCCCAAACTCCGGTCGATCATCATGGCGGCGGTGCGGCGTTTCGCCTGACATGGCGGCCGGTTATCGGTTTCACCACTCGGCTGAAGAAAATCTTCCATGCCCGAGACAACCCGTCGATCGTTCCTCCGCCGATCCTGGGTCTCGGACAACTCCGCTCCCGGGGGCTTGAAAAAACTCGACCTCGGCGGCGATGAAGCGTGCAGTCGCCTCACTCCCCGCCCAAAAAAGCACCGGTGGTGGAGGGAACGTGGCCGATGCGGTGCGTGCGAACTTCGATGAAACGGAGATCGGCCGTCACTTCGAAAGGGCCCGTGTAGACGTGCCACGGACCAGTGTAGTCCTTCCTCGATGAGAGCCGATACCCGATCGACGCACCGGGATCGACGCAGTCAAGCGACACGACGAAGACCATTCCGTCGCCCCGTAGGACGGCCACATCGACGATCGTCGCAGGCGGCGTCGTCGGCTGAAGACCTTTCGACGGGCTCACAAATCCCAGGGCTCCGGTGTCTTCGATCCGCATGTCGAGGTGCCCTCGGAGTTCCGTGATTCGTTGGCGGTGTTCCGCAGCGGCGACAAACAGGCTCCACCCCAGGAGTACGAATGACGTCAGACATCCTCGTAACCGCACCATGCTCCGCAGGATAGCCAGCCAACGGGCCGACTCGCAATCACATTCGGTGCCGACGTCGTTTTCCAAGTTGTTCCCGCGGGGCCGTGCCGCCCCTGTGGCGATGCTGACGATCGGGGTACGATTTGTGGTCCCGACCATTCCTCGTCCTCCCCCCGCCACCATGTTCGAACCCGTCCGCGGCAAGCCCGACTTCCCCGCCATCGAAGCCTCCATCGCCGCCCTGTGGCGGGAGCGGGACACCTACCGGAAGTCGCTCGAACGGCGACGAGGCGGCACACGGTTCGTCTTCTACGAGGGACCGCCGACCGCCAACGGCATGCCCCACCCGGGCCACTGCCTGACGCGGACGATCAAGGATCTCTACCCGCGCTACCGGACGATGCGGGGAGACTACTGCGAGCGGAAGGCCGGCTGGGACACCCACGGCCTGCCGGTCGAGGTCGAAGTCTGCAAGGAACTCGGCATCCACTCCAAGGCCGAGATCGAGGCCTATGGCGTGGAGCCCTTCATCCACAAGTGCCAGGAGAGCGTCTGGCGCTACATGAAGGAATGGGAGACCCTCACCACACGGATCGGATTCTGGATCGATCTTTCCGACGCCTACGTCACCTACCACAGGTCGTTCGTGGAGAGCGTCTGGTGGGCGCTGGCGGAACTGTTCAATCGTGGGCTGCTCTACCAAGGCCACAAGATCGTGTGGTGGTGGGCCCAGGGGGGCACGGCGCTCTCCAGCGGCGAGGTCGGCCAGGGCTACAAGGAGGTGGCCGATCCGAGCGTTTATGTCGCCTTCCCGCTCCTCGATGACCGGGGCACCCCGACCGGCCGCAGCCTCGTCGCCTGGACGACGACCCCATGGACGCTGCCTTCCAACCAGTTCGCCGCCGTGAAGGGCGATCTGGAGTACGTCGTCCTCCGCGAGGCCGGCGTCGCCGACGCCCCGGAATACATCGTCGCCGAGCCGCTCGCTGCGTCGCTCGGCGAGAAGATGAAGAAAGAATTCGAAATCCTCGATCGCATGCCGGGACGCTCGCTCGTGGGCCGGTCCTACATGCCCCCGTTCGACTGCTATCGCCCGGCCGGCCTGCCCCCCACCGCTCGCCTGACGTCGGGCGGCACCGAACACGTCGCATGGCGGGTCGTGGCGGCCGACTTCGTCACGACCGATTCGGGCACGGGCGTGGTGCACATAGCGCCGGCCTTCGGCGAGGTCGACTATACGGTGCTCGTCGCCGAGCAGGCCCGGTTCGTCGCCGGCAACGGGCCGCCCCTGATCAACCCCGTCGCCCCCGATGGCGCGTTCACCGATGCGTTCGGCATGGGGAGCGGTCGGTTCGTGAAGGACTGTGACCGTGACGTGACCCGCGATCTGCGGGCCCGCGGCCTG
>JBJTOU010000107.1:0-3672 GCA_046074725.1 Planctomycetia bacterium | reverse complement strand
CGGGCTCACCACGGGCCCCGGCCGACGCTGATCGAAGGCTCTTCAACCCTTCGATGCTTGTGGAAGTGCCATTGACCGTCCTATCCTTCAAGTAGGCGAGCCAGTCGAGGGTTCCGCGGTCGCAAATCAACAGCCGATCCGGATAGAAATCCCGGAAGATCTCCTCGAGGCTGACCTGCATCCGGTAGATCGAGCGTTGCAGGATTTTCAGCTTGCCCGCACCGTGGTCCCGGTCGAGCCCGTGGCCGAAGAGCAGGGTGGCGGCTTCAGTCACGATCGTGACCGCCGTCTTCAACTCGCGCTGGAACAGGTCCAGCGCCGTGGTCTTTCCGCCCCCCGGGCCGCCGGTCACGACGATGCATTGCCGGTGACGACCCACGTGCGTCCGCTCCCTGCCGTGATCCGGAACCGCAGAGTGTCCTGACGGGCGGGTCGCCCAGCCTTCGATCATGGACGTTGCCACGTCGGCGGCCCGACGATGCGGCGATAGGCACCCCGGTTGCGCTCAGCCAGCGCCTTCATAAAAGGTTCGCCCTGCGCACCGAAACCAAGCGTATTGATGATGATCCGGTGAAAGCGGTTCGCTTGCTCCACTTGCTCGAGCAACGGAGGAATCGGGGTGAGATTCACACCGTCCCGCGACGGCTCTCCATCCGACAGAAAGTAGATCGTGTCCGCGAGGTTGTTATCGTGAAAGGCGGTCTCGAGCGCCAGATCGGCGGCAGTCGCCCCTCCGTGGTGCAATGATTCCACGAATTGCTTCGCGCTCGCCACCGACTGCGGTCCGACCGGCGTCAACGTCTTTTGCCACGGGATGGTCCGGCTGTTGAACGCGACGATGTTGAACAAGGTGTTCGGGGGCAGTTGATCGATGAGCCTGGCCAGTTCAGCTTTCGCCCGTGCCATCCGCACGCTCAGCGGGTTGCGCTGAATCCACTGCAGCCAAAGCGGGTGCGTGATCGGTGAGCCTCCGCCGTCGGCACCGGAGCCTCCTGCGCCGCCCATCGGAACCTGCGGCAGGTTCGGCCATTCCTCCTGTTCGAGGATGTTCATGCTGCCCGAGGTATCGACGATGAACAGAATCCGTCGGCTGGTGACGGCCTCCCCGTAATACTCGGCGCTGTCTCCCAACCTTATCTCGTCTTCCGGGGGATCGTCGGGCGGTTGGAAGTCACGACCGTTTGCCTGCCAGTACGCGTTCCACGATTTCGCGTCGCTGAAATCCTCGGCGGTTCCTCGATACAGAAGGGTCCTCGCCTCGACGTGGGGCGTGCCCAGATCGAGGGCCTTCTCGGCCGCGGCCAGCGATTCGATCCACACCGGAATTTTTCGTGTCACGGGCACGCCGGCGTCGTGCATGCGCCGTACGGCTGCCAGCCGGACCTTCGGGTGCGGATCCTCGGCGGCGAGCGCGAAGACCGGCACCACCTCCTCGTCCGAAAACGTGGCGAGGGCATCGAGCAGCATGACCCGATGCTCCCAGTTGCCGTTGGCCTTTCTCGCCTCTGTTCGGTAGAGCGCGGCCAGCATCTCCTTCATGGCAGCGTCACGGCTGCCGGGAATCGCCCGCACCAACGCCGCATACAACTCGTCGGAGCAGATATGCGCCTGCGTGAGCAGGTACTGCACGCCCTTGAGCGAGTCCAGTTTGCCGATGGCATCGATTGCGGAGCGGGCCGCGACGACGTCTCCCGTCCTCACCGCGGCCTCGAGCACCCGTCGCTGCTTGCTCAGATTCAACAGCGCGTCGGCAGCCTCACCCGCGATTGCTCCCGGCACGAGGGCATCTGCCGCCAGGTACGCGAACAGAAACCCCGTGGCGATCAGCATGCGCAACCAGATCAATGTTCACCCGACTTCAGGAGGAAACGCCCATCGACAGATCCGTCGGGACGGGCTGGCGAACGACGAGCAATCCGCGCATCTCGATCTCGCCAGGTTGAAACTCGATGGACGCCGCTGCTCTCCGAAAAAATTCATTGGAGAACGCCGTGAAACCGTGTCAAGTGGCCGTCGGCAGCAAGCCGGACTGGCTCATCCTGCGACGATTCGTCCGGGAGCGCGGCGGCTTACCGCGTGACGAGGCGGTCCACGTCGAAGCCCAGGCAGCGGGCCTGCGCGACGAGGCTCGAGTAGACCTCGGGCTCGAGGCAGGTGTCGCGGGCCAGGATCCAAAGGAAGCGGCGGTCGGGCGTGCCCACCATCGCCCACTGGTAGTCGTCGTCGAGGGCGATGATCCAGTAGTTGCCATCCCGCGACACAGGCACGAGCGCCGCCAGGCCCCCGAATGTCACCCGCAGCCGGGCGTTGCCGGAGCAGGGCACCGGCTCGCCCCGGCCCTCGATCGTCGTGCATCGGCCGCTCGCCTTCACGCAGGTGTTCACCACCCGGATCGAGCCGTCGCCACAGGGCGTGTAGTCGGCGCGGGATCGCTCGCACGACCGCTGGAACCAGTTCGGCAGCCGCGCGATCTCGTGCCACGTGCCGGCGTAGCGGCCGAGATCGACGTATGGCACCGTCGGCAGCGGTTCGGCCGCCATGGCGGACGCAGCCGTCGACAGGCTCAGGCAGGCGACCACGCACAGGCAGATCCGGGCTGATCTGTCACGCATCCGCATGCTCATCGCAGCATCTCGTCGGCGGAAAGGGCGAACGATGCGAGGAGACGAGGCGACGCCCGCCGGTACACTGCCCGCCGTCACTGCCCCGGGCGCTCCGGGCCGCTCACCTGGGCGTTGAGTCGGCCGGTGCACTTGGCCCCGGCCGGCACGTTGACCCGCAGGAAGAGCACGCCGTCGCGGTCGGCCGGCTTCTCGTAGGAGTCGCCCACGGTGAACGGCCGCGGGGGACGGTCGCCCTGGGTGCCCGGCTGGCCCGCCGCCCCTGGCGGCGCGATGACGCCCATCACCGCCCCCAACGGCACCGACGTGACGAAGTCGTCTCCCGGGCCGCTGGCGCCAGCCGGCCCGAACTCGGTGGTGAGAATCATCTTGTAGTCGCCCTTGACGCGGATCCGGATCGGCCGGTCCTTGGTCACCGTCCCCGCAGGCAGCCACGGCGCCCCGGGTACGATCTCGACCGCGATCTCACCGCTCTCAAGGATCTTCTCGGTCAATTCGCCGAGCTTCGCCTTGATCGGCTCGTTGCGCGGGTCGAGCTTCTGCAGCGACTCGAGCAGCATCCTCGCCCGCTCGTACTGCCCGAGATTCTCGTACGACGTGATCAGCGCCGTGGTGTCGCGCAGAAACGACTCGCGGACCTCGTCGAGCCTCGCGTCGAGCCGCTTGAGATCCTGCGGATTGCCCGGCTTGGCCTTGCCTTTCTGGCCTGCTGCCCTGGCGGCCGGCTGTGCGGCGGCCGAGGTGGCCAAGAGACAAGTGGCCAAGAGACAGGTGGCGAGCAGCGCCGTCGCAGTCGCGACACGGTGGGCGGTCATGGGCGTCCCTCCTTGGGTGGCAATACGGGTGGCGGATCGTCGCCGCTTCGCTTGAGCAGCCGGAATAGGTCACTGTCGGTCGTGAGGATCAGCGTGGCGTCGCGGCCGAGCGTCGTGCGGTAGGTGTCGAGCGTCTTCTGGAAGGAGTAGAAGTCGGCCGACTCGGGGCTCGCGGCGTAGGCGGAGGCGTAGATGGCCGACGCCTTGGCGTCGGCCTCGCCGCGGATCTCCTGCAC
>JBJTOU010000106.1:0-6997 GCA_046074725.1 Planctomycetia bacterium | reverse complement strand
GGCATCTGTGCGGGCTGCCGACCACTCCGAGTTGAGCGCGGCTGAAAAGCAGAAGACCCCCGCGAATCCCGGTGTTTCCGGGGCTTCGCGAGGGTCTTCTGTGAAGAGGCTCCGGTCGGAGTCGAACCGACGATGGCGGATTTGCAATCCGCTGCCTTAGCCACTTGGCTACGGAGCCGTCTGCGAGCCACCGACACGCTATGGGAGTTTGAGCCGACTGGTCAAGCCGTATCGGACAGGCCGAGTCTGCAGGTCGCTCCCAGGAGTGCGATCGCTCCTGATGCGCAGTGCATCGGCGAAAACCGCGTCGCGTCTTCAATTTTCCGGGTTTTTCCAAGGCACAAGACGTCCCTCGTCCACAATCAAGCCGACGGCTATAGTCTCCATTTTCCGCATTCCCCCCCTCTGACAAACATCGTCACCGAGACACCAACGAGGAACGAGCCACCATGGCCCCGCAGGCGACCTGTGACATCGGCTTGATCGGTCTGGCCGTGATGGGCGAAAACCTCGCCCTCAATATCGCCAGCCGCGGCTTTTCCATCGCGGTCTACAACCGGACATCGAGCGTCACCGACGCATTCGCATCGGGACGAGGAAAGCAGCCGAACGTCGTCGGATGCCGCACGCTTCAGGACCTCGTCGCCGCGCTCAAGCCTCCCCGCAAGGTGATGATGATGGTCAAGGCGGGCCCGGCCGTTGATGACCTCATCGCGGCGTTGATCCCCCTGCTCTCCAAGGGCGACGTCATCCTCGACGGCGGCAACACGCTCTATTCCGACACCGAGCGGCGAACGAGGGACGTGGAGGCAGCCGGGCTGCGGTACATCGGCACCGGTGTCTCGGGCGGCGAGGAGGGAGCCCTCAAGGGACCAAGCCTGATGCCGGGCGGCTCGAAATCGGCATGGCCGCTCGTGCAGCCGATCTTCCAGGCCATCGCCGCCAAGGTGGGGCCCAAGGGCGATATCCCCTGCTGTGATTGGGTGGGCCCGCGGGGGGCCGGGCACTATGTGAAGATGGTTCACAACGGCATCGAGTATGGCGACATGCAGCTGATCTGCGAGGCCTACTCGCTGCTCAAGCATGGCGCCGGCCTTTCCAACGACGATCTCGCCGGCGTGTTCGACACGTGGAACAAGGGCGAACTCGACAGTTACCTGATCGAGATCACCCGCGACATCTTCACCGTCAGGGATCCCGATACGGGCGACTTCATGGTCGATCGAATTCTCGACAAGGCGGGCGCCAAGGGAACCGGCAAGTGGATGAGCCAATTGGCCCTCGACCTCGGCGTACCGAGCACGCTGGTCACCGAGGCTGTCTACGCCCGCTGCCTGTCGGCCATCAAGGATGCCCGGGTTCGCGCGAGCAGAATCCTCAAGGGCCCCGATCTCAACACCCACGACGACCCGATCAGTTTCACCGAGCAGGTGCGTCAGGCACTCTATGCCTCCAAGATCGCAAGCTACGCCCAGGGATTCGTGCAGCTGGCCGCCGCCGCCAAGGAACACGACTGGCCGCTCGAGTACGGCGCGATCGCGATGATGTGGCGTGGCGGGTGCATCATCCGCGCCCAGTTCCTCGAGCGGATTCACGAGGCCTACAAGGCCAAGCCCGACCTTGAAAACCTGATGCTCGCCCCCTACTTCGCCGACGCCTTGGCGAATTCCCAGAAGGCATGGCGGCATGTCGTGGCCACGGCCGCCACGATCGGCATCCCCGTGCCGGCATTCATGACGGCGCTGGCCTACTACGACGGCTACCGCCACGCGAGCCTGCCGGCCAACCTGCTGCAGGCCCAGCGTGACTACTTCGGCGCCCACACCTACGAGCGGACCGACAAGCCGGGAACGTTCCACACCGAGTGGCTCGACCTCCGCCGACCGGTACGGTAGCGACACGGCATTGGTCCCTCGTGCCCCTGAGGATCAAGCTGACATGGCGAGCGACTATCTCGATCATCTCTTCAATCTGCGCGGTCGCACGGCCGTCGTCGTCGGTGGCACGGGCGTGCTCGGCGGCGCACTTGCCGAGGGCTTGGCGAAGGCCGGTGCCTTCGTGATCGTGGCTGGCCGCGGCGCCGACCGAGGTGAGACCCGGGTCGATTCGATCCGTGCGGCCGGTGGCGACGGCACCTTCGTGAGCGTCGATGCCGTCGATCGGCTGAGCGTTCGGGCTCTGCTGGAGGCGGCGATCAACGCCCGGGGACGGGCCGACATCCTCGTGAACTGCGCGGGCGCGAACTCCGCGGCGCCCTACTTCGACATCACCGAGGAGGATTTCGACAGAGTTCTCGAAACGAACCTCAAGAGCACGCACCTCGGCTGCCAGATATTCGGTGCCCACATGGCGAGCATGGGAGGGGGCGCGATCCTCAACATCGGCAGCGTGTCGGCCGACAAGCCCTTGTCGAAGGTGTTCGCCTACTCGGCCTCGAAGGCGGCCGTCGTGAACTACACGCAAAACGTGGCCCGCGAACTGGCCCCGAAAAACGTCCGCGTCAACGTCCTCTGCCCTGGCTTCTTCCCGGCGGAGCAGAACCGCAAGATCCTCTCGCCGGAACGGACGGCGATGATCATGGGGCAGACGCCGATGAACCGTTTCGGCGAGCCGGAGGAATTGATCGGCGCGGCAATCCTACTGTGCGCCCCGGTGGCTGGAAGTTTCATCACGGGCACGAGCGTGTACGTCGACGGCGGCTTCACGGGCATGCGGCTGTGACCACGCCCGCCGCGCGTTTGAAGCCCAATCCGGCTTCGGGCTCCCCGCACCCCGTCGCCGGACGTTCACTCCGCCCATCCTGGGCTCCGCTCACTCGATGCTGGCCGCGCTCCGCCTTCCATGGCTCCGCTTGCCATCAACGCCGGCTCTCGGGATACGGGGAGCCCGAAGCCTCGCCGTATTCAAATTCAGTGAGGCTCGGACCAGCAGACGCTACACTCGTCCCCCATGTCGCACAGCATCGTGATCTTCGGCGCTTCGGGTGATCTCACGAGCCGCAAGCTCGTGCCAGCGCTCTACAACCTCGCACGCGCCGGGCAACTGCCGCCCGAGACTCGGATCGTCGGTTTCTCGAGAACATCGATGAGCGACGATGCCTGGCGGGCGAGCCTCCGGGAAACGACGGCCGGGCACGCCGATGCATTCGACGGTTCGGCCTGGGAGTCGTTCGCAGGGTCGATCCACTACCAACCGGGTGACATCGGCAAGGCCGATGATTTTGCTGCCTTGGCGAGGAGGCTGGACTCGCTCGAGGCCGGCGCCGGATCGACCCGCGTCTTCTACCTCGCGACCGCGCCCCAGTTCTATGAGCCCGCCGTTGCCGCCCTTGGCATGCACTGCATGGCGGCGGAAACGGCCGGCCCGCGCCGGATCGTCGTCGAGAAGCCGTTCGGCACCGATGGGGCCACCGCGCGAGCGCTCAACACCCACCTCCATTCGGTCTTCGCCGAGAGCCAGGTCTACCGCATCGACCACTATCTCGGAAAAGAGTCGGTTCAGAACATGCTGGCGCTGCGGTTCGCCAATACGATCTTCGAGCCGGTGTGGAACCGCCGCTACATCGACCATGTGCAGATCACCGTGGCCGAGGAGGTGGCGGTCGGCCGCCGGGGCGGCTATTACGACTCGGCCGGTGTGCTCCGCGACATGTTCCAAAATCATCTGCTTCAGTTGCTGATGGTGACGGCGATGGAGGCGCCGGTGAAGTTCAACGCCGACGCCGTTCGCAACGAGAAGGTGAAGGTGCTCGAGGCGATCCGACCGCTCGATCTCGAGCGGGTCGCAGCGGCGGGGGTGCGAGGCCAATACCAGGGCTATCTCGAGGAGCCGGGCGTGGCTCCCGGCAGCCAGACAGCCACGTTCGGGGCGATTCGTCTGGAGATCGACAACTGGCGGTGGCAGGGGGTGCCCTTCTACCTGCGGAGCGGAAAGGCGATGAGCTGCCGGACGACGCAGATCGTGATCGCCTTCCGCCAGCCGCCGCTGGAACTCTTCGCGGCGGGCGAGCACCGCGGCCAGCGCGAGGCCAACCGCCTCGTCGTGCAGATCCAGCCGGCCGAGGGAATCCAGCTTCATTTCCAGACGAAGGTGCCCGGCGAGGGGATGCGGTTGCGGCTCACCGATCTGGAGTTCAGCTACTCCCGCGAATTCGAGGGGCGTCTGCCGGAAGCCTACGAGCCGCTCCTGCTCGACGTGCTGACCGGCGATGCGAGCCTCTTCGCACGATCCGACGAGGTCGAGAAGTCGTGGGAAATCATCGACCCCTTCGTGCGGGCGTGGAGCTCTCCCGACATGCCCTCGATCCCGGTCTACGAACGCGGCTTCTGGGGCCCGATGGCCTCGGTCGAATGGATGGAAGCGCAGGGACGCACATGGTTCGACCAGTGCCCGGTCCTGACCTGATCCCGCCGTCGCCCGCGCCGCGTGCGCTGGCGATCGGTGGCGTGCGGCTCGCCTCGCCTGTCGTGCAGGCGGCGCTTTCCGGCTACAGCGACATGCCGATGCGGATGCTGGCCAGGCGGTTCGGTGCCGCCTATGCCGTCTGTGAGGTGCTCCTCGACACGTTCGTGGCAGTGATCGGCACCAACCGAAAAAACCTCGCCCGCGTGGCGGTGAGCGACCAGGAGCATCCGGTCGGCGGGCAGTTGATGGGGGCGAATCCCGACGATTTTCCCCCCGCCGCCCGTCGGCTGGTCGAGGCCGGCTTCGACGTCATCGACATCAACTTCGGATGCCCCGTGAAGAAGGTGCTCGGCCGATGCCGCGGTGGCTACCTGCTGAGCGTGCCCGAGACGGCGCTGGAAATCGTGGGCCGCGTCCGCGACGCCGTGCCGCCGCACGTGCCCGTCACGCTCAAGATGCGGCGGGGCGTCGATGACTCCGCCGAGAGCACCGAGAAATTCTGGACGATCTTCGAGGGTGCCTTCGCCCGGGGTGCGGCGGCGATCACCGTCCACGGCCGGAGCGTGCAGCAAAAATATGTCGGCCCGAGCAACTGGGACTTCCTGACGGAGGTGAAGCGGGCGGCCGGAAGCCGCACGATCATCGGCTCGGGCGACCTGTTCTCGGCCGAAGCGTGCCTGGCGATGCTCACGCAGACGGGCGTTGATGGTGTGAGCGTGGCCCGCGGGGCGATCGGCAACCCGTGGATCTTCCGACAGTCGCTCGCACTTCTTGCCGGCGGACCGCCCCTTCCCTTCCCCACGATCCACGAGCAGCGCGACGTTCTCCGCGACCACTTCCTGCTTGCGTCGGACCTGCACGGCGAGCAACTCGCAGGCCGGACCATGCGGAAGTTCGCGATCAAATACGCGCGGCTGCACCCGGAGCCGCTCGCCGTCCGCGACGCCTTCGTGGCCGTGAAGACCAACGCCGACTGGATGACCGTTCTCGATCGTTTCTATTTCGCCGACGGCGCCGGCCGCGATCCATCGGCCGATGTCGATGAGACCACCGAGTGCGATTCCGCATCGGCCTGAGCCCGCTGCGCGGCATCGGCCATCTCGGCCAGTTCGCCGCCGGCATTCCGCCACCGTCCAAGCGCCCAGGCGGCCGCCTCGCGCACGACCGGATCGGGGTCGTGGACCGCTCGGGCCAAGGCGCCGGCGGCCGCAGGATCGGGAGTGTTGCCAAGCGCGATCGCGGCCGACCGGGCGAGTCCGCGTCGCTTCGCTCGCTCGAGCGGAGATCCCTGAAACCGCTTTCGAAAGGCCGCGTCGTCGAGGTCGAGCAGGTCGGCGAGCGGGAGCGTCGTGTGCCCCTCACGCGGCTGAAAGACCGGTTCCGCCGAGACCGGCGCCTTCCGATTCCAGGGGCAGACATCCTGGCAGATGTCGCATCCGAAAACCCAGTCCGACATCGAGGGACGCAGTTCTGGATCGATGCTCCCGTGGTCCTCGATCGTCAGCGCGCTCACGCACTTCCGTGCGTCGAGCACCCTTGGCGCGGGGAGGGCGCCCGTGGGACAGGCATCGAGACAGGCGGTACACGTGCCGCAGTGATCGACCTGAATCGGTTCGTCGATGGGGAATTCTATGTCCGTCAAGAGGGCCGTCAGGAAAAAGAAGCTTCCGGCGTCGGGATCGATCAGCATCGTGTTCTTGCCGAACCAGCCGAGGCCGGCGAGCCACCCGAATTCGCGTTCGGCCAGAGGCGCCGAATCGACCACTCCCCGTGTCGCACAGCCCGGCAACCGCGATCGCAACCAGTCGGCCAAGGCGTTGACGCGAGCCCGCAGCAGGTCGTGGTAATCGTCGCCCCAGGCATACCGCGACATCTTTCCGCGACCGGCCGGAGCAGGACCGACCGTCTCCGCGGCCTCGGGGCTCGAGTAGTCGGTGGCGAGCATGACCACGGTCCGTGCCCCCGGCAGCAGCGACCGAGGGTCGCCGCGAAGCGGCTCATGCCGCCGCAGCCAGGACTCCATCACCCCGGCAAAGCCACGGTCGAGCCAGCTTCGGAATAGGTCGTGCCGAGGCGGCGGCCCCGCGGAGGCGATCCCGACTCTCGAAAACCCGAGCCGCAGGGCGTGGGCCCGCAGTTCTGCGGCGAGAGACCCCATGTCGGGTGATTCGGAAAACGTGGCGACACTCACGATGAGGCGGGCAAGGCTGCGGAAATAGGGGAGTTCGGCGATCCTGAAATGATCTGGACCCAGATGGGGGAGACGCTATCGTCCCGACCCTCATGGTCCCACCCGACAGGATACGTTCGATGGCTTCCGAGCACCGCCCTCTTTTCTTGCTGACGCATGCGGCGCTGGGAATCGTCGCGTGTGTCTGCCTGGCTGGATGCAAGACGCCCCCGCCTGCTCCCGTCTACGGCGCCACCACCGTGCCGCCTCCGGCGACAGGCATGGTGGGCCAGCCGGCGCCCTATGGAGCCCCGGCGATGGCCCCGCAGCAGGCCGTCGCCTACCCGCCGGCGCAGACGGCGCCGATGCCGGGGCCGGCGACATCCTGGCAGGGCGTCCAGCAGCCCGCGGCGGCACCGGCCA
>JBJTOU010000105.1:0-7475 GCA_046074725.1 Planctomycetia bacterium | reverse complement strand
GCATGTGATGGCGACTTTAGCGGGGGGATGCCCACACCCCAAGAGCCGGCCCCGGCGGCAAACGTAGACAGGACGTCGAAACGCAGCAGGCACAGAGTGAGCGGAGGCCCGGAGGGCCGAAGCGAACGTCCGGCGACGGGGCGTGGGCAGCCCCGAGCCGCGCGAACGGCAGAGAATCACGAGAAACCCGTATGAAACGCTCCCTGGAAAATATCCGCAACATCGGCATCGTCGCCCACATCGATGCCGGCAAGACCACGCTCACGGAACGGATGCTGTTCTTCACCAAGACCAGCCACCGTCTCGGCGAGGTCGACCGCGGCACGACGATCACCGACTTCGATCCCGAGGAGCAGGAACGGGGGATCACGATTTATTCCGCCGCGGTGTCATTCCGGTGGCGGGATGTCGCGGTCAACCTGATCGACACGCCCGGCCACGTCGATTTCACCGCCGAGGTGGAGCGGAGCCTGCGGGTGCTCGACGGGGCGGTGGTCGTCTTCAGTGCCCGTGAGGGGGTCGAGGCCCAAAGCGAGACGGTCTGGCGGCAGGCCGACAAGTACGGCGTGCCGCGGATCGCGTTGGTCAACAAGCTCGACCGGGAGGGGGCGGACTTTTTCGGCACGGTCGATCAGATCGAGAAGCGGCTTCGGGCGCATCCGCTGGTGTTGCACGTGCCGCTGGGGCTCGGGCCGCCGCACGTGAAGAATCCCTTCCGCGGAATCGTGGATCTCGTGGAGATGCAGTTGCTCACGTTTCCGCCGAAGGACGAGGCCCTCGCCGGCGGCGCGGCGATCACCGCGGTCACGGCATCGCCGATTCCCGACGAGCTCGCCGAGACCGCGGCCCAATGGCGGGAGCAGCTCGTTTCGACCCTCTTCGACATCTCCGACAAGATCGCGGAACTGGCGATGGCCGAATCGACGATCCCGCCCGACGTGATGCGGAAGGCGATCCGGCAGGCGACGATCCAGCGGAAGGTCGTGCCCGTGCTGGCCGGCTCGGCCCTCGACTGCATCGGCATCCAGCCGGTGCTCGATGCCGTGGCCTGGTATCTGCCAAGCCCCGCCGACGTGCCGCCGGTGCAGGGGCTCGATCCGGCGACGCTCGACGCGAAGAAGGGGCCTCCGACAACGATTTCCAGAAAGGCCGATCCGAAGGAGCCTTTCTGCGGGCTTGTCTTCAAGATCATCGCCGAGAAGCACGGCGATCTCTATTTCGTTCGGGTCTACTCGGGCACCCTCAAGGCGGGCAGTCGGGCCTGGAATCCGCTGCGGCAGAAGAAGGAGAACATCGCGCAACTGTGGCATGTGCAGGCCGACCGTCGCGAGCAGATCGACGAGGCCTTCGCTGGCGACATCGTGGGCGTGATTGGCCCGCGGGCAAGCGTCACCGGCGACACCCTCTGCGACTCGGCATCGCCGATCCTGCTCGAGAGCATCCAGTTTCCCGAGACGGTGATCTCGATGGCGATCGAGCCCGAGACGAGCCTCGAGCGGAAGAAACTCGCCGAGACGCTCGAGATGATGAAGCGTCAGGATCCGACGTTCCGCGCCATCGAAAGCGAGGAGACGGGGCAGACGCTGATTTCGGGCATGGGGGAGCTCCATCTGGAGGTGATCCGGCATCGCCTCGAGCGAGACTTCAACCTCCATTGCCGCGTTCACAAGCCGCGGGTGAGCTACAAGGAGACCCTCGCGAAGGCGGTCACCGTGACGGGTGACGTGGATCGGCAGGTCGCGGGCCAGAGCCTCGTCGCGACGGTCACGCTTCGCGCCGAGCCGATCGACGACCAAGCCGGCCCGATCGTGGAGCAGGCATGGTTTCCGCAGAGCGAATCGCTGGCGACGCTGGCCGCCCTCATGACGCAGTCGGTCCGCGAGAGCGCCGAGCGAGGCGGCCTCAAGGGATGTCCGCTTTGGGGCATGCGGATTCGGGTGCTCGAAAGCCCGATCCCCGATCCGCCACCGGGCGACGTCGCCGTCCGCATGGCTGCGGCGGAGGCCATCGACCGGATGCTCGGCGCAGCCGGCACCGTGCTGCTGGAGCCCGTGATGAAGGTCGAGGTGAGCGTGCCGGAAGAGCATCTCGGTGACGTGATCAACGATCTCCAGCAGCGGCGGGCGATCATCACGGCCACGGAGATCCGCGGTGGCATCAACGTGCTCACGGCTGAGGCGCCGCTGGCGAGCATGTTCGGCTATTCGGCCGCCGTGCGAAGCGTGAGCCAAGGGCGCGCGAGTTTCACGATGGCCCCGCTGCGATATGGACCCGCCCCGGCCGAGACGGCCGAGGCATTCGTGTGAGCCGGGAGCGTGCCGGCGTGGGGAAACCATGGTTGCCACTGGCTCCATGGCCGGCTGACTCTCGATTTCACGGATAACAAGCCCCACGAGGCCCTTTTCAAGGGGGTTTTGGCTCTCCAGCGCCATCGCGGAAAGCCGATGTGGGCCGAGTATCGCGACATCTGGATGAAGCGGCTTCCGTGACCGGACGGGGGCCGAATCACCATAACGGGCAGGAGTGCTGCTGATTCGGCCCTGAAAATCCAGTGTGTTGACACGAGGATGGGCGGCTTTTAGATTCCGGAGCTCAATCCCGCAGCGCTCTCCGTGGCATCCCCGGCCTCGAGAGGCGTCGCGAAAAAAGCCCGTCACGGGCTTTTCTTCCGGGTTGCGAGGCTTTCAAGCCGCCGCGGCCATGCGTTCGATTGGACGGTACGATCCCAGAAGGACGTTCCGGTGCGCCAACATTTTGGAGTTTCGCCGTGGCCGGTCCGACCCAGGAAATCATCCGCATCCGCATGGAAGCCTACGATCACGCCGTGCTCGATCAGAGCGCCGCGGAGATCGTCGATACCGCCAAGCGAACAAACTCCGAGGTCCATGGCCCGATTCCGCTGCCGACCAGGATCGAGCGGTATACGGTCCTCTCCAGCCCGCACATCGACAAAAAGGCCCGGCAGCAGTACGAGATCCGCACCCACAAGCGGGTGATCGACATCGTTCAGGCGACCGCCAAGACGATCGAGGCTCTCAATAAGTTGAGTCTGCCGGCCGGCGTCGACATCAAGATCAAGGCATCATCGCGGTAACGGAGCCGCGAGGCCAAGAACAACGAGGAACCAGTCAGGAGCGCACGAAAAAGCATGCTTGGAAGGCGTTGCGGGTAAGAGTCGGGGCGGCCTGCCCTCAGGGTGGGTCGATACAGTCCCGGGTGCTCCCGCAGCCGACGGCTTCGAGCGTGATGGCGAGGCGAAGGCCAGCGCAAATGCGTTGGTGGACATCGTTTCGCGGGCGAAAAAGACATGGCTGCAACCGAAACCTCCTCCGCCGTGGCCGAGAAGGCTGGCCGCAAGGGTCTGCTGGGCCGAAAGGTCGGGATGACGCAGGTGTTCGACGCCGACGGCACCGTGGTGCCGGTCACTGTGATCGAGGCCGGTCCGTGTCCGATCCTGATGGTGCGGACGGCCGAGCGAGACGGCTATGCGGCTGTGCAGGTCGGCTTTCTCGACAAGCCGCGCCGGCTCGCGAGCCGGTCCGTTCGCGGGCAGGTTGCCAACCTCGAAAGCAAGCGGGCCAAAGTTCGTGCCGAGGCTGGTGTGGCTGCAGGCCCCAAGGCCGACTGCGAGCCGAAGCGGTATGTGCGTGAGTTGCGTGGCCACTACGAGGGGCTTGCCGTCGGGCAGGTTCTCACCGTCGATCTTTTCGAGGGCGTCGGCTTCGTCGATATCACCGGCACCTCGAAGGGCCGCGGCACGGCCGGTGTCATGAAGCGGCATGGCTTCAAGGGGCAGCGTGCCAGCCATGGTGTGAAGAAGGTGCATCGCCATCAAGGCGGCACCGGCATGAACACATCGCCGGCCCGTGTCTTCAAGGGCAAGCGGATGGCCGGTCGCTACGGCAACGAGCGATCCACGATGCGCAATGTGAAGCTCGTGCGGATCGACAAAGACAATAACCTGCTGCTCGTGCGTGGCGCCGTGCCAGGTCCGAACGGCAGTTACGTGGTGGTGCGGCAGACGAACAAGATCAAGAGGGTCGGGGTCGCCGCTCCTGCCGGCAAGAAGAAGGCTGGTGGCAAGTGAATCTCGCCGTGTACGACATGGCCGGCAAGAAGGTCGGCTCCTACGAAATCGATCCTGCGGATTTGGCCCCCGAGGTCAACAAACAGCTGCTCCATGATGCTGTCGTCATGTATCAGGCCAATCTCCGTCAGGGCACTCAGAAGACCAAGACTCGTGGCGAGGTGGCTGGTTCCACCAAGAAGCTCTATCGCCAGAAGGGCACTGGCAATGCTCGGGCCGGTGCCCGCCGCAGTGGTACCCGTCGGGGCGGTGGTCATATCTTCGCGAAGCGTCCGCGGGATTTCGGATGGCGGATGCCCCGCAAGTCGCTTCAGACTGCCACTCGGATGGCTCTTGCGTCTCGGCTGGCCGACGACGAAGTGAGGCTTGTCGACGCGGTTTCGCTCGATGCGCCCAAGACGGCCGCCATCGCGAAGCTGATCAAATCACTCGGCCTTTCGGAGCAGACGGTGCTCTTCTCGCTTGAAAAGCACGACGGCAATGTCTGGAAGAGTGCCAGGAACATCGAGGGCATGACAGTGGCCCCCGTCGGCGAGCTCAATGCCTGGTCGATCCTTCGTCCACGGACGATCATCATGACCAGGGGGGCCATCGACGCGTTTCGGGCGGCTGCGGTCGCTGCGTCCAAGGCGAAGAAGCCTTCTCGCACACGGGCAAAGTCCTCGGCTGCGGCGTCGGCCCCGAAGCGGGCCCGTGCCGTGAAGGAGAAATAATCAATGGCCGTCCCTGTTCCTCCTCCTCCGAAGCTTTCCGCCCACCTCGCGCCGCACCAGGTGATCGTTCGTCCGTTGGTCACCGAGAAGGGCATGCATCGCGCCACGCGGCACAACGCGTACTCGTTCGAGGTCGTTCCGGCGGCCACCAAGGCCGACGTGCGAAGGGCCGTCGAGGAGCTCTTCAATGTGAAGGTCGAGAAGGTCGCCGTTCAAAACAAGGTTGGAAAGATGCGTCGCAGTCGGATGCGTCGCACGAGCACGAAGGCCTGGAAAAAGGCGATCGTGACCCTCAAGCCGGATTCCAAGATCAACCTCTTCTGACCAAGGCCCCGTTTCACGATCGGCACGACGCCCTCCACGACGCAACTGGATTCACGCCATGGGAATTCGCACCTACAACCCGACTAGCCCCGGCCGCCGAGGCGCAAGCGTTTCGGACTTCGCCGAGCTCACGGCCGGTGCCGCTTCACCGAAGGGATTGCGAGTTCGCAAGAAGAAGAAGGGCGGCCGCAACAACCAGGGCAAGATCACGTCCCGGCATCGTGGCGGCGGCCATATGCAGCACTATCGGCTCATTGATTTCCGTCGCAACAAGGATGGTGTCGCGGGTACGGTCCATTCGATTCAGTATGATCCCAATCGCACCTGCCGTATCGCCCTGGTGCACTATGCAGACGGGGACAAGCGGTTCATTCTCGCGCCCGAAGGATTGAAGGTCGGGGCTGTGGTGCGAAGCGGTGAGGCGGCCCCGCCCGAGGTTGGCAACTGCCTGCCGATGACGGCGATCCCGCTCGGGATGCAGATCCACAACATCGAACTTCAGGCGGGTCGTGGCGGAAGGTTGTGTCGGTCGGCCGGATCGTCGGCCGTGCTGGTCGCCCGCGAGGCGCAGTGGGCGCAGCTTACGCTTCCCAGCGGCGAGATTCGTCGGGTGCCCGCGGCCTGCCGGGCGACGATCGGTGCCATCGGCAATGCAGACCATATGAACATCGTGCTCGGCAAGGCCGGGCGGAAACGATGGATGGGGATCCGTCCTCATGTCCGTGGCACCGCAATGAATCCGATCGATCATCCGCATGGTGGTGGCGAGGGCCGCACCAAGGGTGGCCGTCATCCTGTGAGCCCGACGGGCAAGAGTGCCAAGGGCGGAGGGACCCGAAAGCCGCGGAAGCCATCGGGCGCCGCCATTCTCCGACGGCGGAAGAGCCGTCGCTACGGCCAGTTGAAACTCCGGTAGGAATCACTCCATGGGACGCAGTGCAAAAAAAGGGCCGTTCGTCGATCCCCGCCTTTTCGAGAAGGTGGAGGCACAGATGGCCAGTGGCAAGCGGGATCCGATCAAGACGTGGGCGCGTTCATGCACCATCGTGCCCGAGTTCATCGGTCTCACCTTCATGGTCCACAACGGCAAGCAGCACCTGAAGGTTTTCGTGACCGAGGACATGGTCGGCCACAAGCTTGGCGAGTTCGCGCCGACGCGGACGTTCCGCGGACACGGCGGCAAGGCGAAGGAGGCGCCCGCCACCTAGGCGGTCCGCTCGAGGGAATCTGACTCATGCCATACACTGCGACCCACAAATACGCCAGGATCAGCCCCCGCAAGGTGCGGGCGCTTGCCGATCTCGTCCGGGGCAAGTTTGCCGACGAGGCGCTCGATATCCTGCGATTTCAGCCGCACCGCGGTGCGAGGATGCTGGAAAAGGTGATCAAGAGCGCCCTCGGCAATGCCGAGCAGCAGCAGGCCTCGTCGGTCGATGATCTCGTGGTCATCGACGCCAGGGTCGATGGCGGGCCGATGTTCAAGCGGATTCGGCCCCGGTCCCGCGGGCAGGCGTTCGGAATCAAGCGACGGATGTCCCATATCAAGGTGGCGCTCGATACCGCGCCGCTTGGCGAAGCGGGCTGAGGAAGCGAGCCACAAGAGGAACGATCACATGGGCCAGAAAGTTCATCCCACCGGGTTCCGAACCGGCATCACCGAGCCGTGGAAGAGCCGTTGGTACGCGTCGAAGAAGGACTTCCGTGATCTCCTGATGGAGGATCACAAGGTCAGGGCCTTCCTCAAGACCAAGTACCGCGCCGCGGCGATCCCCAAGGTGGAAATCGAGCGGACCCGCGACGAGGTGAAGGTGATCCTTCACTCGGCGCGGCCGGGCGTGATCATCGGCCGGAAGGGGCAGGAGGTCGATCGGCTCCAAGAGGAATTGCAGGAGTTGCTCGGCCGACGGGTGAATCTCAAGGTCGAGGAGGTTGGGCGACCGGAGATCCAGGCCCAGCTCATCGCTGAGGACATCGCGGACCAGTTAAGCAAACGGGCGGCCTTCCGCCGCACGCTCAAGCGGGCGCTCGATACGACGATGGATGCCGGTGCGAAGGGTGTGAAGATCCAGTTGGCCGGCAGGCTTGGCGGTGCTGAGATGTCGCGGTGCGAGAAGGCGATCGCCGGATCGATGCCGCTCTCCACGCTGCGGGCGAAGATCGATTACGGGTTCTGCGAGGCTCCCACGGCGCAGGGCAATATCGGCATACAAGTGTGGGTGAACCAAGGCATGTACGAGGAGGATGGCGATGGCGCTGATGCCCAAGAGGGTCAAGCACCGAAAAAGCCAAAGAGGTCGTATAAGAGGTGACGCCTCCCGCGGGAATCGCGTCGTCTTCGGCGACTTCGGCCT
>JBJTOU010000104.1:0-10892 GCA_046074725.1 Planctomycetia bacterium | reverse complement strand
CTGCGCGAAGAGCTGGAGCACGCCGTTGAAGTGGGCCAGCCGCGGGCCGTAGCGGTCGATGAACTCGCCGAGCGCGTACTCGCTGTCGAGGTAGTCCTCGGCGCTGTCACAGGCCTCGCGGGCCAGATTGGTCAGAAACTCCGTATGCACCTTCGCCATCGAGTCGGCCGCCTGACGGCATGAGGCGGCCAGTTCGGGGTTGGCCTCGCGCCAGGATTTCAGTTCGGCGTTGCGTTGCCGATGCTGCAGCGAGACTTGGTTCACGAGTTCCGCGAGCAGTTCACAGGTTTTGTGCTGGAGCACCACCATGTCGCGTAGCAGCCGGGCGGTTTCGCCGGGATCCCCCGTGAGGGAGGCGGACTGGGCCGATGGCAGGCTCGCAGCGGAGATGTCGATCTGGGTCGTGAATGACGGCAGGTTGGCCATGGGCGGAAACTTCCTGAAGGAGACTTCATCGTAGGCTGAATAACGGACGTTTTCCATCAGATCGACCGGTCCTGGCCGGTGTTGTCGGCACAGACGGCAGGGTTTCCGCAGGTTCCGTGGCGGTCGGTTCAAGTGCCACGCGGGGATGCCCGATGGATGGGCTGAAGGGCTGCAGGGACGCGGCCCGAAGGCAGGTGCATGGATCGCCCATCGGGAAACCGGGGCGTTTCTGGCGGCATGGACCGACACACGGGATCGGGCACGGCGTTTGGATTCCTGACGGCCGTCGACTCGGCCGTGCATGGCGTCTTCGGGGGATACCTCCTCGTCGATGCCGGGGGGAGGCCACTGGAATTCCATTGCACGGCGCCGGTGAAGGTGTCACGGGCGCAGCAGATCCTCTATGGAGCGACCCTGCCGAGCCAGCTCCATGGGCGGCAGATCGGGGCGGCGCTCTTGTCGGAGGCGTCGCTCACGCCCGCGGTGGTCCTCACCGACCACGATGCGATGTTCACCGTTCGGCCGCACACGTCGCTGCCGGTGGCCTTCGTGTGGCGGCATGACGACACCATCGCGGCCGGGCTGCCCGCGGCCGGCTTCACCGTGGGCGGCGCCCGCGTCAGCCCGCATGCGAACGATGCCGCCGACGCGGAGACCCTCCGGACGCGGCTCGAGGAACTGGGGGCCGCGGTCGATCTCACCGAGCCGTTCGAGCGGATTCGGGCGGCGATCGAGGAAGCACAGCGGCACTGATGCCGCCGGAGGCGGGCCGATGCTCGAACCACAGGGCGGCATGACCGTCCAAAGCCTCGTCGCCTCGGAGTTGCTGCTGCCGAGTGTCGGCGTGACGAGCCGACCGATTCCGGCGCTCCCCGCGACGCGGGCCGTTCGGCTGCCGGTCGATCCTGTCATGCCGACGATCCTGCGGGTGCCGCTGATCGACGTCGAGCCGCGGATCACGAGCCACCGCTTCGAGCCGGCATGCGATCCCGCGCCGCCTCTCGTTCGGCCCATCGTGTCGCAGGCGGCGCCATCATGCGGTCCGCGGGCAGCCGGCGATCCCGATGCATCGCGGAAGAGGACACGGATCGCGCCCCCCGGCGATGTCGTGAAGCTGTCGGAGCGGTTGTTCTTTCTGCTCCAGCCCGATTTGGAGACGACGCTTCACGCGAGCGACCTCGAGTTTCCGAGGCAGCCATTCCCCTTCCAACTCGACGGCATGGCCTTTCTCATGCCGAGGCACGGCGCGATCCTGGCCGACGAGATGGGGCTCGGCAAGTCGATGCAGGCGATCTCGTCGCTGCGCCTCCTCGTGCGATCGGGCCAGGCGAGGCGGGTGCTCGTCGTCTGCCCCAAGGGGCTCGTCACCAACTGGATCCGCGAACTGGCCGACTGGGCGCCTGAACTGCTCGTGGCCGTGATCGAGGGGGAACCGGGGCGTCGCCGGTGGCATTGGACGCTCGAGGACGTTCCCGTGAAGGTGGCCAACTACGAGGTCGTGGTGAGGGACCGCGAGCTGGTGGCCGAACTCGGGCTCTCGTTCGACCTGGTCGTGCTCGACGAGGCCCAGCGGATCAAGAACCGCTCGAGCAGCACGCACCGTGCCGTCGCAGCGCTCAGCCGGCGTCGCAGCTGGGCGCTCACCGGCACGCCCGTGGAGAACTCCTCCGAGGATCTCGTCTCGCTCTTCGACTTCATCGCGCCGGGGCACGTGAACGACCGGATGTCGCCGAAGGCGCTGGGGGCGGCCGCAGCCGACCATGTGCTGCGGCGGACGAAGGACCGCGTTCTCACCGAGATGCCGCCCCGCATGAACCGTGACGAGCGGATCGAGCTCGGCCCGGAGCAGCGGGAAACCTACCGCCGCGCCGAGGAGGAGGGAGTGCTGAGGCTCTCGGCGCTCGGGCAGGAGGCAACGATCCAGAACGTCTTCGAGCTCGTCCTCCGCCTCAAGCAGATCTGCAACTTCGACACGGCGACCGGCGAGAGCGCCAAGCTCGACTGCCTGATCGCGGAGATGGAAGAGGTGCAGGCCAGCGGCCGGAAGGCGCTCGTCTTCAGCCAGTGGGTGGAGACGCTCCGCCGGCTCGAGGGGAAGCTCGGCCGGTTCGGCGCGTTGCAGTATCACGGCGGCATGTCGACGGCCGCCCGCGATGAGGCGATCCGTCGGTTTCGGAACGATCGGGACCATTCGGTCCTGCTGCTCTCCTACGGGGCGGGGGCCGTCGGATTGAACCTTCAGTTCTCGCAGTATGTCTTCCTCTTCGACCGCTGGTGGAATCCCGCGGTGGAGGATCAGGCGATCAACCGCGCCCATCGGATCGGCGCCGTCGGCGCGGTCACCGTGACCCGGTTCCTCTCCGTCGGCACGATCGAGGAGCGGATCGACGAGGTGCTGCGACGCAAGCGGGATCTTTCCGAGACGATCCTCTCGCAGGCGGAGCCGCCGGCTGCGACGGGCCTCACGGCGGAGGATCTCTTCGCGCTGTTCAGGCTGCCGGCGCCGGGCCGCGCCGCTGCGGCATGAGCGACCGCCATCGATCGACCGGGCGAGGAGATCGCCGTCGTCAGCGGCTGCGGGATCGGGCGGCGAGTATCGCGATCCGCGTCACGTCCACCACGCCGTCGTCGCGGGCGATCCAGAGCCGCATGCGGTCGGTCGGTGTGATCCGGTGGCCGCCGGTGAACGACCCGAAGGCGGGCAGGACGAGCACCGAGTCTTCCGCCACGAAGCAGCGGTCGGAAATCCGGTCGCCGCTTGGGGAGCGGATCGAGATCGTGGGATGCAGGTGGCCGCCGACCGTGAAGGATGCGCCATCGACGGCGGCGACGGCCGTGGCCGGTTCATGCACGAATCGAAGAGGAGGCTCGTCGAGGCTCGGGAGCACGGCGTCGATGCCAAGCGATGGCGGGAGCGGGCCGAGTGGCCGGTCGTGGTTGCCCTGCACGAGCACGACCTCCGTCGCGAGGATCCTGGCCCGCATGGTCGCGAACTCATCGCGGACGCGTTCCGTGCAGCCGCTCCTGGCGTGAAACAGGTCGCCGAGCACGAGCAGCCGTCGGACGGCATGCCGAAGGACGAGCGCCTCCAGTCGGGCGAGGTCGTGCTGGGCCGAGCCTTCGGGCACGGGGATGCCGGCCCGCCGAAAGGTCGCCGCCTTGCCGAGGTGAAGATCGGAGACCAGGAGCGTGGCCGACGCGTGGAGCAACGCGGCCCGGCCCGGGAGCAGTTGGATGTCGGCGTCGGGATCGGTTCCGATCTTCATGAACACAGTATGGCGGCAACCGTCGCCCTGGAGGTGCAGAACGGCAGTCTGCACGCCGTGGCCGACCGGATTCCGCAGATTACCAATCTGCGGCTACACATGGGGTGGCTCAACGGCTCCGGGTGTGGGTGTGGGTTCGCGGCGGGCACCTTTTCCCCACAACACCCGCGATCTACCCGCCGCCTGCCGCCTCTTCGATGAGCGGATCGAGGCCTCGCAAGCGCCAACTCCTGCAGAGCTTGAGGATCGCGGCGGTGTCGGCTTCCGGGTTTCGTGAAAGTACTTCCACGATATCGGCTCGGGACTTCGTGCCTCCAGCGTAGAGTTTGAGTGCGATGAGGTGCGGAAGTGGCACGATTCGCAGACGGCTACCAGATCGGATGACAGTGTCGGCTGCCGCCAGTCCGCCGTCGATCACAGCCGGAAACCGGCCACCGTAGTTCACGATCTGCACGAGACCGAATGGACCTCGGACATCGACGACGCCCCCGAGAGGATCCTGGCCGTCCGGCTCCCGAACCTCGACTTCAAAGCCCTTGTTTCGCAGTGACTCGGCGACTTGCTTCAGCGTGACGAGGTCGGCGTTGACGCCGAGGTCGAGATCCTCCGTAAATCGCACGTAGCCATGCGCCGCCAGAGCGACGGCTCCGATAACCAACGCCCCCACGCCTCGCGCCTCGAGAGCCTCGGCGATCTCTTCGGCGGCGCGGATCACCTCATCGGGGTTGGACACTGATCAATTCCTGCGGGGCGAAGGTCGCAACTCCGCGAATCGTGCCGCCATCCCCAAGGCGGCTTTGACCCGCTCCTCGACGGTCATTCGACGGACGCGGTCGATCTCGGCCTGCTTCGAGGCAGCGTGGCTGACGCTTGGGTGCAATCGCGGGAAAGAATAGCCGTCTTTCATGGATGCATCATAAAATGAGGGAAATCCAATGGAAAATGGCGTCTGCCGCCCTAGAGGTGCAGACCGGCAGTCTGCACGCCGTGGCCCACCGGATTCCAAAGATTACCAATCTGCGGCTACGGTGTTTGGTTCGCGGCGGCCCGCTCCAACTCCGTTGCCATCTCGGTGATTCGCTCGAGCCAGCCCTGGGTGGTGAGCCTCGATTGCACGAATGCCGCCCAGATCGGGAAGGCCAGGGGCGAGATGCAGGGAGTCTCCACGATGCGGATCTCCTTGGCGGCGATCGCCTCGAGGGCTTCGTGGAGCCGCTGAAACTCGAACTGCTGTTCGAGTACCTCTCGGCGGGCCTGGGTGAGCAGCATGTTGCCGGCATCGTGCTCGCAGAGGACGTCGAAGATCAGGCCGGCCGAGGCCTGTGTCTGCCGCGTGGTGCGGCCTGTCCCCGCGACGAGGCCGGCGACACGGGCAATCTCGCGGAAATGCCTGCGGGCCATCTCCGTGCCGTTCACGCAGGCAAGCAGGTCCTCCAGCAATCCGGCTGGTGAAAACAGCTGTCGCCATGTCCGCTCGTCGAAGGCCAGCGGATCCCGGCCGGAGAGTTCGAAGCCCCAGTCGGTGGCCGCAACGGTGAGCGTGGTCGGCCGGCGGCTGGCGATCCGCCAGGCAATCAGCGCCGCGAGCCCTTCATGCACGAGCCGCCCTGCGAACGGAAAGAGAAACGTGTGGTGCCCGTCGCGGCCGTGCCACTGCTCGACGAGCAGCGTGTCGCGATCGGGCAGCCGGCTCCATCGGGCTTGCGTGTCGAGGAGCGGCACCACGGCCCTCGCTTCCGGCGGGATCCCCCGCGTGTCACCATCGCCGACCGCCCGCACGAGATCGAGCACGGCGGAGGAGAGCAGGGTGGAGAGCGGCATGCGGCCGCCGTTCCACCGCGGCACCTGCAATGCCGCCTGCCCGCGGGCCCGCTTCACCCAGGCGGTGAGGCCGTCGAATCGAAAGAGGATGAGCGGTTTGCCGGCGAACAGAAACCGGTCGCCTTCCTTCATGCTCGCGATGAACGACTCCTCCACCGTGCCGAGCCGGCCGCCGCGGATCCATTTCACGTCGACGGTCGCGTTGCCCGCGATCGTGCCGATGCTCATCCGGTGCTTCCGCGCGATCCCCCGGCTCGCGACATACCATCGTCCGAATCGCTCCATGATCCTGGCGTAGTCGGGATAGGCGGCGAGGGCGGGGCCGCCCCGGGCGGCGAAGTCGATCGCCCACTGCCACGAGGCGTCGTCGAGCGCCTCGTAGGAGTGGGTCGAACGCACCTCGGCGAGCAATTCATCCTCGCGGAAGCCGCCGCCGCAGGCGACGGTGACGATGTGCTGGGCGAGGCAGTCGAGCGGGGCCCGGAGCGGCCGGCGCGGCTCCACCAGCCCGGCCTCGGCCGCCGTGCGGGCGGCGGCGCATTCGACGAGTTCCAGCGCGTGCGTCGGCACGCAGACGAGCCGGCCGGTCGCCCCGGGGGCGTGGCCGCTGCGGCCGGCCCGCTGCAGGAGCCGGGCGATGCACTTGGGGCTGCCCACCTGCAGCACCTGCTCGACCGGACCGAAATCGACACCGAGATCGAGGCTCGATGTCGCCACGACGCACCTGAGCCGACCGCGCTTGAGCCCCTGCTCGGCCTGCGACCGTAGTTCACGATCGACCGAGCCGTGGTGCAGGGCGACGAGCTTCGCCCACTCGGGGCGGGCCGACCGGATCGCCTCGAACCATCGCTCCGCCTGGCTGCGGGTGTTGGTGAAGACCAGCGTGGTCGTGGCCTTCTCGATCGCCGCCACCACCTGCGGCAGGAGCCGCAGCCCCATGTGTCCCGCCCATGGAAACCGCTCGATGGGGGAGGGGATGAGCGTGTCGATCTCGATCCGACGGGGCACGCGGGCCTGCACGATCCGCGCCGCGGCGGCGCGAGATGGACCCACCAGCGCGGAGACCGCCTCGTCGAGGTTCGGGAGCGTGGCGGAGAGTCCCCACACGACCAGCCCCGGTCGCATGCTCCGCAGTCGAGCCAGCGCGAGTTCCGTCTGTACGCCCCGTTTCGTGGAGAGCAGTTCATGCCACTCATCGACGATGATCGTGTCGAGCGATGAAAAGATTTCGTGGGAGTCGTCGAGCGAAAGCAGGATCGAGAGTGATTCAGGCGTGGTGACGAGCGCCTCGGGCCAGTTCTCCCGGAGCCGGCGGCGGTCGGCGGCCGACGTGTCGCCCGTTCGCAGTCCCACCCGCCACCGGTGGCCGAGCCATCCCCGCAGATCGCCAAGCGGCTGTTCGATCGCCGCGACCGTGTCGGAGGCCAGGGCGCGGAGCGGCGTGATCCAGACGACCCGCAGGCCGCAGCCCGCCGTCATGCGAGAGCGGCCAAGCGCCCCCAGCCATGCAGCGAGCGTCTTGCCTGTGCCCGTGGCCGCGTGCACCAGCCCGCTCTCTCCGGCCATGCACGCCCGCCACACCTCCTCCTGAAATGGAAACGGCTCCCAGCCACGGCCGGAGATCCAGCCACGCAGCGGTCCGATGGCATCGGCATCCTCCTGATCGGCCCTGACTCGTTTCCGCCGCAGCCGTGTCGAGGTCATGGTGTCGCCCCCGTCGAAGTCGCCGCATCGATCATGCGCTCGATGTCGGCGAGCAGGCCGGCATCGGCAGGCTGCTTGTCACGCCGCCATCGGGCGATCCGAGGGAATCGCACGGCCACGCCCGACTTGTGCCGCGTCGATCGCATCACGCCCTCGAAGGAGAGCTGGAAGACGAGCGTCGGCTGCACGACGCGGACCGGCCCATGCTTCTCGAGCGTCGTAGCCCGGACGATCCGATCGACCTCCACGATCTCGGCGTCGGAGAGCCCCGAATAGGCCTTGGCGACCGGCACGAGGCGGTCGTCGTGCCAAACGCCGAGCGTGTAGTCGGTATGGAGCCCGGCACGGCGGCCGTGGCCGGACTGGGCATAGAGGAGCACGGCATCGATCTCGAGCGGCTCGATCTTCCACTTCCACCAGTCGCCGCGGGTGCGGCCCACGCCGTAGCCACTCGACCGCCGCTTGAGCATCAGGCCTTCCACGCCGCGCCGTCGCGCCGTGGCCCGCGCCGCCGCGAGCGTCTCCCAGGAATCGCCGACGACGCAGGGTGAGAGAAAGAGCTGACGAGGCTCGTCGGAAGACATCGCGGGCGACGCGCGACCGGATGGATCGATGACCGCGTCGAAGTGGAGAGGCACGAGCCGTTCGAGGAGGGCGCGGCGGTTGGCGAGCGGTTCGCCACGCAGATCGAGGCCCTCCGCCTCGAGCAGATCGTAGGCGACGAACACGCAGGGGATGTCGGCCAGCACCTGTTTCGTGACGCGGCGGCGGCTGGCCCGGCGGGAGAGCGACGCGAAGGGGAGAAGCGTGCGATCGTGGACGGCGAGAATCTCCCCGTCGAGCACGGTCCCGGCAGGCAGGGCTCGTGACGCGGCCACGATGTCTGGAAAGGCCTCGCTCATGAGCTCCTCGCCGCGGCTCCAGAGGGCCATGTCGTCGCCCCGCCGCACGATCTGCGCCCGCATGCCGTCCCATTTCCATTCCGCCTGCCATTCGGAAACGTCGCCGAGCGATGGGGCATCGCCATCGAGCGGCGAGGCGAGAAAGAATGGATAGGGACGACGGCTGTCGGCCTCCGTGGCCTCGGGCGAGAGCAGGGCGGCGAACTCCGACTCCGACGTGATCGCTCGGCCCATGAGCCGATGTGCCATCACGGCCGGATCGATGCCGGCCACCTCCGCCAGCGCCCGGGCGACGAGCGTCTTCGACACGCCGACCCGGCATCCGCCGGTGAGAAGCTTGTGCCACACGATCCGCTCGCGCGGCGCGAGCCGCCGCCACACGCCTTCCACGATCGTCCGCTTGGCGGCCTCGTCGCCTGCCTTTCGCAGGGTATGCACGGTGGCCTGCATGCAGCCGGCAAGACCGAGTTCCGTGTCGCCCGCTTCCACGGGGGGAGGCAGGATCAGGGCCAGCGTCTCGGCAAGGTCGCCGACATGGGCGTAGCACTCCTCGACCAGCCATGTCGGCAGGCCGGCGACCTCGGCCGCCCACTGCCGCAGCGCCGAAAGCGACACCGCCCGCCCCTGCCGCTCGCCCGAGAGCACGCCCAGCGCGACGGCTGCATCCGCATGGGGTGCTCTCGCGAAATAGTCACGGAGTGCCGCCAGCTTCTCGTTGGTGCTCGTGGTGGCATCGAGCCGCCAGTAGAGGTCGGTGAACTGCTTCACGGCGCATCCTCCCCGTCGGTCGCTTTTCCGGCCATCTCGTCGTCGTCGGCCTCCTCGGCATCGGTTTCGCCCGTGAACCTCGTGGCCAGCGGTGATGCATCGAGCCCGCGCTCGCGAAGGAGCCGCACGAGCGGATCGACGAAGCCGTGCGTGGCGAGCACGCGGGTCGCGCCGGTCGCCTCGATGGCACGCATGAGCCCCGGGAAATCGGCATGATCCGAGACGACGAAGCCGCGGTCGAACCCGCGCCGGCGGCGCACGCCCCGCAGCATCATCCATCCCGACGCCATCGCCACGCTCGTCTCGCCGAAGACGCGAAGCCAGCGGCTTCCCGCTGCGCTCGGGGGCGCGATCACCATCGCGCGGCCGTCGCCGACGCGGCGGGCCCGAGGAGGCACGCGGTCGATCGGCGGCAGCCGCACGCCACTGGCGCGATACTGCTCGACCATCTTCATCACCGCCCCGTGGGCGACGATCGGACCGATCGAGGGGTCGAGGAGCGACGCGAGCCGCTGGGCCTTCCCGAGCGCGTAGGCCAGCAGCACGCTCGTGCGGCCTGCATCACGATTGGTCCGCCACCAGGCGTTGATCTCGGTGGCGACGGTCCCCTCGGCGGGCCACCGGTAGACCGGCAGGCCAAACGTCGACTCGGTGACGAACACGTCGCACCGCACCGGCTCGAAGGGTTCGCAGGTCGGGTCGGCCTCGAGCTTGTAATCGCCCGTCACGACCCATGTCTCGCCCCCGTGGCGCACCCGCACCTGCGCGGAGCCGAGCACATGGCCTGCCGGATGCAGCGACAGTTCGACGCCATTGATCGAGGTCGATTCTCCGTAGCGGAGCGTGTCGATCGGCGACGACGATCCGATCCGCGTGCGGAGGACGAGTTTGCCGGCCGCGCTCGACAGATAACGATCACAGCCCGATCTCGCATGATCGGCATGGGCGTGGGTGATGACCGCGCGGCCGACCCGCCGCCAGGGATCGATGTAAAAATCACCCCTGCTGCAATAGAGGCCCGCGGGGGTGACTTCGAGGAGGTCTGGCACGGTGTTGCTCCGGAGATCCGAAGCCACGCGCCTCACCCTCGTCGGCGGCTAGCGATAAGCCTGCGAGCCGACGGCGGGGAAGCGATAGCCGCCGAATCCCAATGGAGCGTAGCGGGGCCAGTCGCCCGGGACGACCCCCGGGGGCGTACCGTACATGTTCCACGTGGGTGTCCGAGGGTCGGTCGGGGGGACGAAATACTTGGGCCGCTGCCGGTGACTCGTAACGTAGGGCGAGCGGCCCCACCGCCACGGAGCCTGGTTTTGCGGGGTGCCGTGGGAAAGCGGCTTCGGGTCGCCGACCCGGCTCTGCGGCTGGCCCGCCTCGGCCACCGCACCGGCGACGAACATCGCGCAGGCGGCCAGCCAGAGGACTCCGATATGCCCGCGGATTCGTCGTTCTCGCATGCGTAGGCTCACTCCTGACGGAAAGCATCGGCGGTTTCGCCGCCGACTCCGTGGAAAAAAACGAATGGTGCCGACCTTGCGGGTTCGGGGGAGTGGAGCGACTTGTCGCGCGGCTGCCTGGTGACGGTCAACTCGCCCAACCCGGCTTCGGGCTCCGGGTACCCCGTCGCCGGACGTTCGCTGCGCCCATCCTGGGCTTCGCTCACTCGGATGCCGCCTTCGCTTCGCCATCCTGGTTGCGCTCGGCGTCATACGCCGGCTCTCGGGGTACGGGGAGCCCGAAGCCTTGCCGAACGATTGTCGGCACGGGGCCGGTCAGGCACGCCGAGCACGACTGTTCGACCGGGGCTTCCTCGCGCCGGCCCAGCTGATCGTGACCGGGAGGCCGAACACCTTTTCGAAGAGTTCCGTGCGGCGCTCGGCGCCCCAGATATCGACCTGCGGCTCCTGGTCGGAGACGACCGCGAGCATGGCCCGGTCGGCATCGATGCGGGCCACGACATCCTTGACCTGCTGCGAACGGCTGCGGTCGAGACCGCCGGCGAGCCGGA
>JBJTOU010000103.1:0-4636 GCA_046074725.1 Planctomycetia bacterium | reverse complement strand
GCCCGGTACCTGACGGCCAATTCGCTCCGGGAGTCACTTTGTTCGAGAATCTGGCTGTCCAGCACTTCCATGGAGACCTCGTGCCGAACGAACGTGATCGCGGCGTCCTTGCGAAGTTTCTTGCGAGCGGTGGCGGCAAAGCACTCCAGATAACCGTCGAGGTTCCGGGTGCTGGCCATTTCGGCGATGGTGCTGAGCTGGGTTTTGATATTTATTTCGTCAGCGTTGCCCGGGGCCACTTGGACTCGCTGCTCGGCACCGGGGCTATCTGCGGCGACAAACTTGGCCGGGATCAGAGCGGCGAGGAGCAACATGCCGACTGGGACCGGGAATAGATATCTTTGAGCCCACATAGGGGGAAAACACGCTCCTGCCCATAGAGGGCGAGAACGGGGTGGAAAAGGCGCACTGGGACACGCGAAAAGTCCTGAGCGTCTACGGCAGGCCCGAGTGCGGTCTCGTCAGCCGAGTAGCCGGATTTTCTGGGCTCGCGGCAGCTTTTTAAGAGCCGCCTCCCGTTTCAAAGCGGCCCACTTCGACTTCTGGGGCGCTGAATAGACGAGCGTCACGGGCAGCCTACTGCGGGTATACTGGACGCTTTGCCGGCAGCGTGGGCCTTCAGCCGCTTGGGCAGATTGTTGGTGATGCCCGTGTAAAGGGAGCCGTCACGGCAGCGGAGGATGTAGACGAGAATTCGCGTCGCAATGGCGTCGCACGCCACGTGTTGACGGCTTTGCGCGCACGGCCGACGAGATCGCGAAGCACCACGAACGGGTGTGCCGCGGTGAGACCTACTCGGGCCCGAAGCCCGCGAAATGCCAGGCGATCACCCGCATCACCGCGGACCAGACACGGGTCTTCGACAGCCGCACGGGCCAGGCAGCAAAATAGGCGTGGTCGTATTTCATGGATATGCGCCGCTGCCGACGGTCGGCCGGCTCGACAGGGGTTTCCCAGCCTCCTTAGGATATCGATCATGAAACGCTTCCCTCCGCTTCTCCTGGCGTATCTCGTCTGGCTCGCCGTGGCCGGCATAGCGTCCGCTGACGAGCCGGTGGCGTCCGTCGCCTTCAACAAAATCTTGCTCACCGACAAGTTCCACGCCGAGGGCTCCGGCATCGGTGACATCGACAAGGACGGTAATCCCGACGCGGTGTATGGGCCCTACTGGTACGCCGGCCCTGCATTCACGGGCGAGGCCGGGGACGACTGGGAGCAGCATCGAGCCTTCCCCACAGTGGACAACGAGTCGCCGCAGTTCGCTGACCTGACCGGCGATGGCAAGCCCGAACTGCTCTTCCACACCGGTGGCGTGCTCGGCTTGGCGTCCCCCACCGACGCCACCGGCACCGACCGCTGGGCGTTTACGCGTTGCTCCGAGAAGCACGCGTGGGGCCCATACACCCACGGTCTCGGCTGCGGTGACGTCAACGGCGACGGCCGGGCCGACCTCGTCATCGGCAACAAGCGAGGGGGCTTCGTTTTCGTCCAAAAGCAAACGGACACCCGTTGACATGGAAAGGGAAAGCATCTGCTTGCCAGATCGTTGTGATGCGCCGGTATGCCTGGAGTTTTGTGTCGCCGGTCACCGGCGGCACACCCAGTGCTGGGGTCGTCGCCACGATGAGTCGGTCGGCCGGGTCGCCCGACTCCTGATGGTGGCGGCCCTCGCCGCTGCGGCAGTAGGCGGCTCCGCCGCGGCCCAGCCATCGGGACCGGTCGCATCGAGTGTCTCCGGATTCTCCTGGTCGCTCCGCGACGGCGACCGCGTCGTCCTGCTTGGCGACACGTTCATCGAGCGGGAGGGAGACCGCGGCTTCATCGAGGCGGCGCTCGTGGCCGGCCATCCGGAGGCGTCGCTCACGTTCCGCAACCTCGGCTGGAGCGGCGACACCGTCTGGGCGGAGTCGCGGGGGGTCTTCGATGAGCCGGCCAAGGGCTACGAGCGGATGCTGGCCCTCGTGCGCGAACTCACACCCACGGTCGTGTTCGTCGCCTATGGCCGCAATGAGTCGTATCAAGGCGAGGCGGGCCTGGTGGGCTTTCGCACGCAGCTCACGAAGCTCTGCGACGATCTGCGGGAGCCCGCCGACGTGCGACTCGTGCTGGTGACGCCGCACCCCTTCGAGACGGCCGACGCAGACGCGCGGAATGCGGCACTCGCCACCTACTGCGATGCGATCCGCGACGTCGCGGCTGCGCAGAAGGCCGGCCTCGTCGATCTCTTCGCGGGATTGCCGGCGACCGCGCCGCCCGGCCTTCGGCTCACCGAGAACGGCGTCCACCTCACGAACGCCGGCTACGCGGAGGCCGCCCGGGTCTTCACCGCCGCATCGGGCCACGACCTGTCCGCCGACTTCGCCGACCATTCGCACGACCTCCGCAAGCAGATCGTCGCCAAGAACACGCTCTTCTTCCATCGCTGGCGGCCGGCGAACGAGACCTACATCTTCCTCTTCCGCAAGCACGAGCAGGGGAACAACGCGGTCGAGATCCAGCAGTTCGACCCGCTCATCGACGCAGCCGAGCAGAAGGTCCGGAGCCTCGCCAGCAGCCTCGTGAAGGGAGCCCGCTGACCATGAGCATCCGCAACGTTCTCATCGCCGCGTGCATCGCGCTGTCGTGCCTTGAGCCCGCGCTGGCCCAGCGCGGGCTCAAGGACATCCCCGTGCCCGACCCTGTCGCGGAATTGGCGGCGATGCGGGTGGCCGAGGGCTACGAGGTGAGCCTATTCGCCGCCGATCCGCTGATCACCAAGCCGCTGCAGATGAACTTCGATCCCCAGGGCAGGCTGTGGGTGTCGTCGTCGAGCGTGTATCCCCAGATCAGGCCGGGCGAGGTCGCAAACGACACCGTCACGGTCCTCGAGGACCGCGACGGCGACGGCAAGGCCGACGCTCATACCGTCTTCGCCGACGGCCTGCTGATGCCCACTGCCGTGCTGCCGGGCGACGGCGGCATCTATGTCGCCAACAGCACGGAGTTCCTCCACCTCGCCGACACCGACGGCGACGGCAGGGCCGACACGCGACGGGTCGTGCTCTCGGGCTTCGGCGCGGAAGACACGCATCACATCATCCACAGCTTCCGCTGGGGGCCCGATGCACGGCTTTATTTCAATCAGTCAATCTACATCCACAGCCACGTGGAGACGCCCCGCGGCGTCCGCAGGCTCAACGGTGGCGGCATCTGGAGATTCGCGCCGGAGTCGCTAGCGCTCGACGTCTTCGCCCGCGGCTGGGTGAACACCTGGGGCCATGCCTTCGACCGGTGGGGCCGATCGCTCGTCACCGACGGCGCCGGCGGCGAGGGGATCTACTACGGGTTTCCCGGGGCCGCCTACCAGGCGGCCGTGGGTGCGCCGCGAATCCTCCACGGCATGAATCCAGGCAGCCCCAAGTACTGCGGCCTCGAGATCGTCGATGGTCGTCATCTTCCCGACGACGCGCAGGGCCTGCTCATCACGAACGACTTCCGGGCCAATCGCGTTTGCCGCTTCAGGCTCACCGAACAGGGCTCCGGCTTCGCGAGCGAGCGGCTGCCCGAACTGATCCACTCGCAGCGGGTGACGTTCCGCCCGATCGACATCAAGATGGGGCCCGACGGCGCGATCTACATCGCCGATTGGTACAACCCGATCATCCAGCACGGCGAGGTCGACTTCCGAGACGAGCGGCGCGACCGCACGCACGGCCGGATCTGGCGGGTGACCGCCAAGGGGCGGCCGGTGCTGCCGCGGATCGATTTCACGAAGCTCACGACGCGGGAATTGCTGGCGCAGCTCGGTTCCCCGGAGGGCTACGCCCGCGACATGGCCAGGCGGGTGCTCCTTTCCCGCGGCAGTCAGGCTGTGGTGCCGGAGCTGACGAAATGGCTGGCCTCGCTCGATTCGCTCGATCCCGATTTCGAACGGCTGCGGCTGGAGGCCCTACGGCTGCGGCAGGGCCTCGATCGCGGCAGTGCCCGAGACATCGACACCGCCCTGCTCAGGGCCGTGCTCACGTCCCCCGACCCGCGGGCCCGTGCGGCGGCGGCGCGGATCGTCTGCGACTGGGCCGATCGGATCGACTCGCCGGTGGAGCTGCTCGCCCCGACGGTCGATGATCCGTCGGGGCTGGTGCGGCTCGAGGGCGTGAGGGCCTTGGCGACGCTCGGCGGCAAGCGGGCCGCGGAGCTCGCGCTGCATGCGGTCGATCATGAACGTGATGAGGCGCTCGACTACGCGGTCTGGCTGGCGGCCCGCGAGACGAAAGACGCCTGGGTTCCCGCCGTGCTCGACGGCACCTTCGACGACGGCGGCCGCCTTGGCCGCGTGATCTTCGCCGCGACGGCCGCCGAAGCGACGACCGTCGTGCCGCGACTTGCCGCGGCGATCGAGATCGGAACGTGTGCCGACGCCGACCGGCCGGCGGCTCTGGCCGCGATCGCCAGGCTCGGCGGGCCGGAACAGCTGCGGCTCGTGCTCGACGTCGTCACCAGCCCGGCAACGCCGCCCGAACAGGCGAAGGCCCTCCTCGGCGACCTGCTTGAATCACACAAGCGTCGGCGTGTCGTGCCGGTGGGGAGAGTCGCTGCGATCGATAGGCTCGGAACGTCTGCCGACGACGCCTGCGCCACCCGCGCGATCGAAGCCACG
>JBJTOU010000102.1:0-2730 GCA_046074725.1 Planctomycetia bacterium | reverse complement strand
TTTGAGACGGTGGCGTAAAAGGTGGCGTGAAAGGTGGCGTACTGGATGCTGGCAGGAGGTGGCAGTGCTTGGCAGATCGGAAAACCACCCAACCTCACAACCTCCAGAAACGCCGAGAGGCAGGAGGTTTTGCCACCTCCTGCCTCTGACTGCCACTCGTTGCCAGAGTGGCGTAGCTCCCCGAGTAGGATTCGAACCTACAACCTAGCGGTTAACAGCCGCTCGCTCTACCGTTGAGCTATCGGGGATCGAGAACGTTCCATCAAGACCATCAAAATAACCGATTCCGTGGGCGAAATCGATATCTGCCCGGGAAGCCTCTGATCGCCGGCCCGCTAGCCTTCGGACGGCTGCCGACGCTTCTCCATCAGCACGCGGTTGCCCTTGGGGCTGTACTCCAGCCGCGTCATGAACGATCGCATCAGCATCACGCCCCGGCCGTTCGGCACGTCCAGGCGTTCCTCGAGCGTGCAGTCGGGAATCGTCGATGGGTCGAAGCCCGGCCCCTCGTCGGTGACCTCGATCCGGACGAGGTCGGGCGTCACCTCGCAACAGACCTGCACGTGCTTTTTTTCGTCCAGCTTGTTGCCATGCACGATCGCGTTGGTGATCGCCTCTTCGGTCGCGAGGTGAATCGCGAAGACGTCGGATGGCGACCAGCCATGATGCCCGAGTTGTTCGAGCAACTCCTCGGTGATCGTCCGGCTCGCGCCGCGCTCACTCGGCAGGCGCACGTCGCGTCGCCAGCCGCCCGGCGCTCCCGCAGATGGGCCGCCAGGTCGCGAGTCGGCAGGAAAGTGGCTCCCCATGGTGTCCGCCTTCGATGTCGCCCGGCCTTAGGCCCCGAGCGCCGATGTCGCGTCGGCGACGTCTTTGTGGATGTCGAACACTTTGTTGAGCTTGGTAATCTGAAACACCTCGAGGATCTCCGGCCGGATGCTGCACAGCGCAAGCCGGCCGCCATGGGATTTCATGCGGCGATCGAGTGTGATCAGCTTGCCGAGGGCCGAGCTCGACAGAAATTCGACATGCGAAAAGTCGAGGGCGACGGATCGTTTTCCATCCTGGTCGATGAGGCTAAGAATCTCGCACCCCAGTTCCTGAATCGCCGATTCGTCGAGAATCTTTCTGTCCACGATCTGAACGACCGTCACGGGGCCTTGCTCCGAGACATCGATGCGGCGGTGAGTTGCCATGGGGGAAACCTTACTCTCGGGCAGGCCTGTCCAGGTACTCTGCCAGTTTGGCAGCGATGACGCCAGAGGCCGACGAGCGGCCGGGGTCAAAACCAGCCTAGTATTCCGGGCTGTGTCCCCGCCCGAAACCCAGGATCGCGATCCTCTCGCAAGTCTGGCGCGCCAGTTGCATTCGGCTCGAAAACCTGTCTGCTGGAGCCCGTTCCGGCAGTCCGGACCGCAACTATTCCCCCGCATCCCCGTAGTCCCCGTCAGGAGAAAGGCATCCCCGATGTCAGCGACCGCGACCAAGCCCGCCCGTAAGAAAGCCACGTTGATTCCCCTCGGCGACCGCGTGGTCGTGGAACGCGAGGCGAGCGAGCAGAAGACCACCGGCGGGATCGTGCTGCCCGACTCTGCCAAGGACAAGCCCGCCCGCGGCACGATCGTGAGCGTGGGCGAGGGCAAGCTCGACGACAAAGGCCATCGGCATCCGTTGCAGGTGAAGCCCGGCGATCGCGTCGTGTTCACGAGTTACGCCGGCGAGCCCTTCAAGGTGGGCGACGACGAGCTCCTGCTCATGCGGGAAGACGACATCCTGGCGATCCTCGGCTGATCGCCGGGGCGCCGTCCGTTTCCACATTCAACACCGCACCCAAACACCCTTTTCTCAGGAGACAAGAGACCATGGCGAAGATGATGGCGTTCGATCAGGAAGCCCGTGAGGCGATGCGGCGTGGCGTCACGAAACTCGCCCGTGCCGTGAAGGTGACGCTCGGCCCCAAGGGCCGCAACGTGATCCTTCAGAAGAGCTTTGGGTCCCCGACGGTGACCAAAGACGGCGTGACCGTCGCCAAGGAGATCGATCTCGAGGACGTCTACGAGAACATGGGCGCCCGGATGGTCCGCGAAGTCGCCAGCAAGACGAGCGACGTGGCCGGTGACGGCACGACGACCGCCACCGTCCTCGCCGAGGCAGTCTTCAACGAGGGCCTCAAGGCCGTCGTCTCGGGCGTGAACCCCGTGCAAATGAAGGCCGGCATCGAGAAGGCGGTCGAGGAGATCACGACCAAGCTCAAGAGCATGTCGATCCCCGTGAAGGGCAGGAAGGAAATGGCCCAGGTGGCCGCCATCGCCGCCAACAACGACATGGAAATCGGTGAGTTGCTCGCCGAGGCCATGGACAAGGTCGGCAAGGACGGCGTGATCACGGTGGACGAGGGCAAGAGCCTCAAGACCGAGATCGAGTTCGTCGAGGGCATGCAGTTCGACCGCGGCTACCTCTCCCCCTACTTCGTGACCAACCCCACGCAGATGCAGTGCGTGCTCGAGGACTGCTACATCCTCGTGTTCGAGAAGAAGATCTCGACCGTCAAGGACATCGTGCCGCTGCTGGAGGCCGTGGTGAATGCCGGCAAGCCGCTCCTCATCGTCAGCGAGGAGGTTGACGGCGAGGCGCTCGCGACGCTCGTCATCAACAGGCTCCGCGGCACGTTCCAGGTGTGCGCGTTCAAGGCGCCGGGCTACGGCGACCGCCGCAAGGCGATGCTCGAGG
>JBJTOU010000101.1:0-3454 GCA_046074725.1 Planctomycetia bacterium | reverse complement strand
CGCACTCGAGATACCCGCGGAGTTCCTCCTCGACGTAGCCCAGCGCGGTCCGATCCGCCTGGTCGCGCCACTCGAGCCAGCTCTCGAGATACTCCGACACGATCTTGTGGAGCGGAGTCTTTTCGGGGCGGCGACGCTCATGGCGGCGGCGTGGTGCCGGGCCGGCATGAGGCCGGAGGCGGGGCCGCGGGGGAAACCCGCAGAGGGCAGCGACCATGGGCAGAGCGGCCAGTGGACGGGGGTGGTGTTCGCCCGTACACTACTCGCGGGATGTGTCCCCCCGCCAGCAGGCCCTCGGTCACGCAGCGATTCAGGCCGCTGGCGCTTCCGGTGCTCCCACCCGGCCAGGAGCATGGTCGGCACGTCCTGCTTGAGTGCCTCGATCGCCAGGGCCGACTGGAACGTGAACCCCTTCGTGGCCCAGAGCGGGCTCACCATCACGAGCGCCCGACCCCGACGGGGAAAAGTCACCCCGCTTTGTCGCCCGCGGCGGCCAGCTTGCCTAAAACCAATCCGACACCATAATGACACCACACAGGAGGCTCCGGGATGCCGACGAACCTGACTCTCAAGAACGTTCCGGACGAGGTCTACGAGCGGCTCAAGTCCTCCGCAGAGGCCCACCGCCGGAGCCTCAACAGTGAGGCGATCGTGTGCCTCGAAGCGATCCTCATGCCAGGACGAATCTCGACCAGCGAGCGGCTGGAACAGGCCCGCCGGCTCCGCGACTCGCTGAGAGACTTCTCAGGGCGGAAGCCGACGTTCCGGCCGAAGGACATCGAGGCCTTCAAACGCGAAGGTCGGGCGTGATCGTCGTCGACTCGAACATCATCGCTTACCTCTACCTGCCTGGCGACCATACGGCCAAGGCGGAGAGCCTTTTGACCCGCGATGCGGAGTGGGTGGCCCCGATCCTGTGGCGGAGCGAGTTTCGCAACATCCTCGCCGGCTTCATGAGGCGAGGACTGCTCACCGCCGCCGCAGCGATCGACCTGCAGACGGAGGCCGAGGGGCTGATGGCGGGGGCGGAACGCGACGTCGATTCGAGGCGGGTGCTGGAACTCGTGCGCGACAGCAACTGTTCGGCCTACGACTGCGAGTATGTCGCGCTGGCGATGGCACTCGACGTGAAACTGTTCACCATGGACGCGAAGGTCCGCAAGTCGTTTCCCGGATGCACCATGCCTCTTTCCGGCGACTGAGGAGTCTCCCCCGGCCCCTCGTGTGTCCGTCGTGCCACGATCGTCGAAAAATTCACAGAACCAAGTGTCGCGCCGGTGTAGTGGCCGAAAGTAGCGCGCGAAACCAAAAACCCCCGGTGTGGGCCGGGGCTGATCGTAGGATGGCGACCGGTCCTCTTATCGCCGCCGGCTCGGGCGGCAAGGAGATAATCGGCCAATCGCGGCAGAGGAATTTGAGCGGATGGTGGCCGCCGTGCCCGCCCGCGCCGCCGACGGCGCGGAACTCCAAGCCGCACACGTCACTTCCACAAAATGGGGCCGCTGGGACTCGAACCCAGGACCAACGGATTAAAAGTCCAGACGAGCCCAAGGGTTAGGTCGCGGTCGTATCGCGGTCATGCGAATTCCTCGGGAACGGCGCGCTTCGTCCGGCGCAGGATTTCAGCCCCGGAGCACGGTTACTTAAAAGGATAGCCCGGTCAATGGCACCTCCGCACCGGTCTTCCGGCTGATGAGCGACTCGTGAGCCTCGGGCGGAGCGGCCCGGGCGTCCAGAGCGGGTTTCTCGAAACGCCTCGCACCCGCTTCGGTGGCGTTTTTCTCGCGTCGGCGCAGACCGCGTCCCAGTTCGCCGTTTCCCGACATGCGTGGGTTGCGTCCGGCACCGCTCAGAGGCTGTGAATATCGATCGCGGGCAGATCGTCGGGCGAGACTTGAAAGACGTCGCGATCGTCGTGCATCTGGACCAGCTCGCCCCAGGCGGTGGGCGGGCCGCGAGCAGGCAAGAGCGGAGGTGGCTCGAGCGGCTCTCCCAAATGTGTGAGAATCTTCCGGATCGGGCCCGGATCCGTGATGAATGCGATCAGCCGGATGTCGCCGCCGCAGGTGGGGCACGCAAGTGGAAACTCCTCCCCCACCCGAGCCATCAGCTTGGCCCAGGCAATCCGTGAGGTGTCGTGCGAGCGGGGCTTGTGATTCGGATTCGCGTCGCAGCATCCTTCCGTGGCATGACCGTCGCCCCCATGCCCGCCGGTCGCGGCCTCTTGCCGCTTGCCGACATTACCGATGGCGAGTGCCGTCACGGCCCGCCTGAGCTTGTGATTCGGCGCAAAGACGCCGTGATACCGATGCCGGTGCTTGCGCGGCGGCGGGACGAGATCGGCGAGCCGGTCGAGGAACTCAAACGGCGAGAGCTCGACGACGCCATTGGCCCCCGGCCGCGTGGACTTGCGGCTGCGACTGCGTCCGACCCAGTTGGCCGCCTTATGTCTCGGCAGCACGTAGCGGATGCGAGCGATCTGGCCGTATTCACCGCGGCTCACAGAGAGTCGCTCGAGCGCAAAGGGTGGCCGGGCGCAATACCGCAGCTCATCGCGGTCGTTCTGGCAATGAATACAGGAACGCGGTGATGGATCCGTGGCTGATCTGCGCGGCGCTGTTTCTTCCGCTGCCGTGGCGTTTTGCGGTTGCGTTCCTGTTTCCTCGTTCCCGGTGGCCTCGAATCCGGCTCGCGGTGTTCATTGCCCCGCTGATCGCCATAGCCGCATACTTCCTTTTCGTTGCATACCGATCGCCTGAGTATCACATAACGCTCCCCGTACTGCTCTTCGGGTTCTGGGTTCCGCAGTTCCTCCTCATAGCCTTTTTCGCGATGTGCGAACGGGAGCAGTCTCGCCAGTCCGCACGCGAAGCCGGAGCAACCGCTGCTCAATAACGCGGCTAGCAACTTCGCCTGAAGTGGCCGCCAAAATCCTGCGCCGGAAGTCGGTACGATCGAACCGTGACGAGTTGGTGCAGGAAGAGTAGCCAGCGTGATGTTGGTGAGCGTGTCGCAATCAAGGCGTCGCGAAGTGCTCCGAGTGGCCCGTAATAGAATCTGATCCCGTTGTTTCTGAAGTGCAATTGATCAGAGAGCAGCTTGCCGCTCGATTCGGATATCGTGTGGATGAGATCGTGAAGAAGGCTTAGCGGCAGGATGACGTTCAAATTAGAGTAGTTGTTCGGCTTCCACCTCGGCGCCCAGCGGCATCGAATGGAATGCCAAAGCAGGCAGAACCACCCGATGCAATGGACTCGCGATGAAGCCTGGTGGAGTGGATAATCCCTTGGTCGCGAGCCATTGATCGGAAACGTTAGCCCACAGGTGAGACGTTGGCGGTGGTCGCCGCAGGCGGTATACTGACGTCCATGAGCACAGTCGAAGAAATTGAAGCCGCGATCCAGCAGTTGTCGCCTGACGATATGGCGGCGTTTCGCGCTTGGTATGCGGAGTT
>JBJTOU010000100.1:0-15695 GCA_046074725.1 Planctomycetia bacterium | reverse complement strand
GGCAGCGGCTTCGGCGCCGCAGCCGACGGGCTCGTGGTGGCGGATCAGGTCACGGCCCGCCTGTCCGCGGGCGGCTCGATCCGCCGGTTCACCGGCAGCGGCGTGGTCTTCGACAAGGAGTCGAAGCAGTCCCACCTCAAGGGCTTCGAGATCACCGACAACGTCTACGACGGCATCCAGCTCGCGGCCAAGAGCGCGGGGGGCACGATCGATTACACCGGCACGGTGATCGAGGGCAACGCGATCCACGGCAACGGGGCGTTTGGCATCGAGGCGGCCGGGCCCGTCCGCGGCCTCACGATCCGCGGCAACACGATCGGCCGCGAGGGCGTGAAAAACCCGTGGAGCTACGTGAGCGGCGGGCCAAACACCCAAGGCATCGTGCTTGCTCCGGGCAGCTATTCCTCAACGACGATTTCCGGCAACACGATCCGGTTCAGTCGCCGCAGCGGCATCATGCTGCCCGGTGGCGTGCAGGGCGTCACCATCACGGGCAACACGATCGAACGCAACACGGCCCACGGCATCGAGGTCGCGACCGGCGACTTCACCGGCACGTCGATCGCGGCCAACACGATTCGGCTCAATGGCGGCGACGGCATCTCGCTCGGCGCCGGCATCGGCCAGGGCCAAGCGTCGGGCGGCAATCCGCAGACAGGCTATTCGGCCGCGGTCGGGCATTATCTCGTGCCCTTCGCCAACCGCCCGAATTTTTACGACACCGCGAATCCGCCGGCCGACCCGCAGATCGCGATGCAGGTGGGCACGAAGCAGCTCGAAGTGAACCTCGACACCGGCTCCCGCGGGCTCTATGTCGACGCTCTCCAGCTCGACACAAACATCGTGCTCGACGGGCCGAAGGGACACGTCTTCTTGAACAGTTCCAATCGTCTTTACTTCGGCCAGTGGTCGAGCCAGACGATCACGTTCACGCAGTCGTCGTTCCAAGGGCCGAGCGGCCCGCCCGACCCGACTCGCAAGGCCCAGGCAAACGTGCCCGTCCTCGTGGTCACCGCGATCGGCGCCTCGACGACGCCGGCGCCGGGGGCGACCGTCGCCAACACCACGTTTGGCACGACGATCTCGAGCGGCTCGATCACGATCACCAATGGCACGCTCACGCGCACGGTGGGCATCGTGCCGAATGTCACGGGCAGGGGCCCGGCGGGCATCGTGACGATCCCCGGCGGCTGGTGGGCCAACTATGCCGACAACATGCTCACGGCGACGACATCGAAGCTCGCGCCCGTGGCGAATTTCGGCATCGGCTTCGATCGCTCCGGCCAAGGCACGGCGCCGACCACCGGCTCCCGCAACCAGCTCTACAACGCCTTCCTGAACCTCACCGAGATGCAGAAAGGCTCGATGCGGCCCGGCTACGTGATCTCGGCGACGGGCGTGCAGCTCGGTCTCGACAACTCCGTGAGCGGCTTCGCCTTCACCGACCTCGCCCCCACCGGCCTGCCGCGGGGCACGCAGTCGGCCCCCGACTGGCAGCCGGCCACGGGCAGCGTCGAATACGCGAACACGCCGAGCGGCACCGGCCAGATCGTGATCGACATGGGCATCCCCAGCGGGATTCTGACGCTGCCGGGGAAGTCGCCGTCGTCGAGGTTCAACGGGAAGATGACGGTCAACCTGCTCAATTCGCCTGGAGCGGTGCAGTACGACATCGACACGTCGGATGCCGACAACCTGCTCAATCCGACGGACGTCGCCTTCTTCAATCCGCTCGCCGGCACCTACACCGAAAACCTCCCGCCGCAGAGCGGCCAGTTCTTCAACACGGGTCGCAAGGTCTTCGCGGCCTTCGATTATCTCTACGACGCCGCGGCCGGCCTCCTCGGCCTCAAGGTCGGGAGCACGACAAACGCCCTAAACGCCTTCGCCAGCAGCGGCGGCCAGTTCACTGCGGCCCACTTTGCAAATCCCAACGCCCCCACGGGCGTCACGAATCTGAGGATCGGAGGCGACGCCGCCCGACACGGCAACGTGATCACCGCCAACAAGGGCAATGGCGTCACGGTGAACGGCGCCGGCTCGACCGGCAACGAGATTCGCTCCAACTCGATCTTCACAAACGACGGCCTCGGGATCGACCTCGCCAATGGTGGCAACGCCTCGCAGCCGGCGCCGGTGCTCGACTCGGTGGTGCGGCTCGTGGGCGAGAAGACGCTCGCGGTGGCGGGCTCGCTCGCCGCCACGACCGGCTACACCGGGCACTATCGGCTGCAGTTCTTCGCCAGCCCCTATGCCGACACGCAGAACCCGGTGGCCGTGGAAGGCCGCACACTCTTGGGCGAGATCCAGCAGGCGGCCGGCTCCTTCACCGCGACATTCGCCCGCGGCACGGCATTCCTCGGCGACTGGATCACCGTGACGGCCACGCCGATCACCGGCGCCTCCAACACGTCGGAATTCTCGGAGGCGGTACGAACGATGACGTTCGTCGTTGATACGGCCGCCGACGCTGGTACGGGCTCGCTGCGGAGCGCGATCGGGCTCGCGAATGCCAACCCTGGCGCGGAGGCGATCGAATTCGCAATCGCGCCCACGGGTTCGCCGGCTACGATCGCGCTCAAGTCAGCCCTCCCCGCGATCACGGGCGGCATGACGATCGACGGCCGCACGCAGCCGGTTACGGTGAGCGGCGCCGCAGTGCGGGCCGCCGCCCACGGCTTCACCGTGGCCGCGTCCGCCGCCCAGACGACGATCCGCTCGCTCACGATCTCGGGCTTCGCGCGAGGAAGCGGCATCTGGTCGGCCGCGGCCAACGGCCTCTTTGACGGCAACACTCTGTTTGGCAACTTCAACGGCATCTCGCTCGTGGGCGGCGCCGGCACGACTGTCTCCGGCAACACGATCACCTCGAGCGGCAACTGGGGCGTCTATGCCACCGGTAGCCTCGCGGGCACGAGCCTCGTAAGCAACACGATCGCGAACACCGTCCTCGTCGGCATCTATCTGCAGAACGCGACGGGACTCGCCGTCGGCGGTGCCGGCGTGGGCAACACGATCATCGGCGGCCTGGCCCGCGGCCTCTATTCGACCGGGATCTACGTGACAGGCATCTCGACCCTCAGCCGAGTGCAGGCCAACACCGTGAGCAACAATGGCAGTGGTGTGATGCTCGTGAGCGCCCGCGGCATCCTCGTCGGCGGCACGGCCGACGCCGACCGCAACACGATCACCGGCAATCGCGGCTACGGACTTTTCGCCACCGGCATTTCCACCGGATCGGTCGTGCAGCGAAACGTGATCACCGGCAACGGCCGCAATGTGCTCACGGCTCGGGCTTTCGGGCTGGTCGTGCAGGGCTGATTCTCAGCCCTGCAACCAGATTGGGGTGCAAGACCCCCGTCGGTCGATATAGAATGAAGAACTCCGCTGATCGATCCCGAGACAGGTGACGGGATCCGCGTCTGCCGCAGCAATGTGGCAGACGGCGACGCGGGTGTCTTTCAGGAGGTGCCCCATGAGACACATCGTGTTCATCCTGCTCGTCGCGCAGATGGGCTGCGTTGTCTGCCTCGCCGCCGACGGTTCGCCCTCGTTTACCCGCGACATCAAAGGCATCCTCTCCAATCGCTGCGTGCGGTGCCATGGGCCCGATCCCGAGGGGCGTGCCGGCGGCGGCGATGAGGGCCTGCGGCTCGACACGTTCGAGGGGGCGACCGCCGATCTCGGTGGCCACGCGGCGATCGTGCCCGGCAAGCCCGACGAGAGCGAACTCGTCGCCCGGATCACGTCCACCGATCCCGATGTCGTCATGCCGCCCCCGGAAGCGGGCGAGCGGCTGCCGGCCGCGCAGGTCGATCTGCTGAGGCGTTGGATCGCGGCCGGGGCGGCGTACGAGCCCCACTGGGCATATGTGCCGCCGAAGCGACCGCAGGTGCCCACGGTAACGCAGGCCGGCTGGCCGCGCAACGACATCGACCGCTTCATCCTCGCCCGGCTCGAAACGGAAGGTCTCGCGCCGCAGCCCGAGGCCGACCGGGCCACGCTCGCCCGCCGGCTCGCGCTCGATCTCACGGGGCTGCCGCCGACCCCCGCCGAGGTCGATGCATTCATCACCGATGCGTCGGCTGAAGCCGTCGAGAAGTTCGTCGATCGGCTCCTCGCCCACGACGGCTACGGCGAACACATGGCGCGGCAGTGGCTCGATCTGGCCCGCTATGCCGACAGCGCCGGCTACGCCGACGACCCGCCGCGCACGATCTGGGGCTGGCGCGACTGGGTGGTCCGTGCCTTCGACGCCAACATGCCCTTCGACGAGTTCACGATCCGTCAACTGGCCGGCGACCTGCTTCCCGATCCCGCGCTCGACGACAAGGTGGCCACCGCCTTCCACCGCAACACGCTCACGAACAACGAGGGCGGCACGATCGACGAGGAGTTTCGCACGGTCGCCGTCATCGACCGCGTGAACACGACGATGAGCACCTGGATGGGCACGACGATCGCCTGCGCCCAGTGCCACGACCACAAATACGACCCGCTCTCCCAGAAGGAATATTTCCAGCTCTACGCAGTGTTGAACAATACGGCCGACGCCGACCGGAAGGACGAATCTCCCGTGGTGCGGCTGCCATGGAAGGAGGTCGACGACAAGCGAGCCCCGATCGAGCAGGAGATCGCACTGATCGAGGCGGGCATCCCCGAACTCAAGCAGCCGGTCGCGAAAGATCGGCCCGAGCCGCCGGAGTTTCGGCCGGCGCGGAAGATCGTCGCCGACCTGCGGAAGCGGCTCGACGAAAACCCCGTGGTGACGGTGCCCGTGCTCGAGGAACTCGCCGGCGACAAGCGGCGGATCACGAAGATCCAGCTCCGTGGCAACTGGCAGAACCTCGGCGATGAGGTGCGCGAGGGCGTGCCGGAGGTGTTCAACGACCCGCCGGTGGCCGACGATGGCCGCGTTGATCGGCTCGCCCTGGCGAAGTGGCTCGTCGATCCGGCCAATCCGCTCACGGCCCGCGTGATCGTCAATCGGATCTGGGAGCGGCTCTTCGGGATCGGGATCGTGTCGACGAGCGAAGAGTTTGGCAGTCAGGGCGACCTGCCGAGCCATCCGGAGCTGCTCGACTGGCTGGCCTGCGAACTGGTGGAGAGTGGCTGGAACCTGAAGGCGATCCAGCGGCTCATCGTCACGAGCGCCGCCTATCGGCAGACGTCGAAATGCCCGCCCGACCTCGTGGCCCGTGATCCGGAGAATCGGCTCGTCGCCTGCGGGCCGCGGGTGCGGCTCTCAGCGGAGGTGATCCGCGACCAGGCGCTCGCCGCGGCGGGCCTGCTCTCGCGGAAGAAGGGGGGGCCGAGCGTGAGGCCGCCGCAGCCGAGCCTCGGCTTGATCGCGGCCTTTGGCGGCAGCACCGACTGGCAGACGAGCACGGGCGAGGATCGCTACCGCCGCGCCCTGTACACGACCTGGCGGCGGAGCAATCCCTATCCCGCGATGGCCACGTTCGACGCCCCCTCGCGGGAGGTCTGCACGATCCGCCGGCCGCGGACCAACACGCCCCTGCAGGCGCTCGTGACGATGAACGACCCGGCGTATGTCGAGGCGGCGCAGGCCCTCGCGCGGCGGATGGTGGGGGAGGGGGGCTCGAACGACACCGACCGGGCTTCGCTTGGCTTCCGCCTCGTGCTTGCCCGGCATCCCACGCCCGCCGAAATCGACAGGCTCGTCGGCCTGCGCGCCGACGCCAAAGCCGATTTCCAGCGGAGCCCCGATGACGCCACGAAGATGGCCACCGACCCACTCGGCCCCGTGCCGAGCAATGTCTCCGCCGACATGACCGACCTCGCCGCCTGGACGGTCGTGGCCAACGTGATCCTCAACCTCGACGAAACCTTCATGTGTCCCTAGCCATTCGCGGGAAAGGCATCCATGCCGTTTCCCGCTCGGTCAGCCGGTGGAAATGCCAAGGGTTTCCACGGCCGACACATCGCGTCCTGCGATGCCGCAAGAACTCGTTCAAAGGTGCTGAGCCATGGACCCGATCCTCGAATCAAAACTGCTCGCGACGCGTCGGCACCTGCTCGGCAGCATGGCAGGCGGCATCGGTGCGATCGCGATGCACGAGCTCCTGGCGGCCACGGGCGTCGCCCCGGCTCCGGCGATGCCGGCCGATCCGATGGCGGCGAAGAAGCCACCGCTGCCGGCCAAGGCGAAGCGGATGATCGTGATCCACCTCACGGGATCGCCGCCGCATCTCGACATGTATGACAACAAGCCGGAGCTCACGAAGCGCGACGGCCAGGATTGCCCCGCCGAGACGATCGCCGGCAAAAAGTTCGCCTTCACCACGGGCACCCCCAAGCTCCTGGGCACGCGTCGGAAGTGGGTGCGATGCGGTGAGAGCGGGATGGAGCTTTCCGATGCGATTCCGAATCTCCATCGGGTCGCCGACAAGATCTGCCTCGTGCGGAGCATGTTCACGGATCAATTTAACCACGCCCCGGCCGAACTGATGGTCTACACGGGCAGTCCGCGGGCCGGCCGGCCGAGCCTCGGCAGCTGGCTGACCTACGGCCTCGGTAGTGAAAACGCGAATCTGCCGGGGTTCGTCGTGCTCATCTCGTCGGGCTCGCAGCCCAACGGCGGCACGAGCAGCTTTGGATCGGGTTTTCTGCCGAGCGTCTATCAGGGCGTGCAGTGCCGCTCGAAGGGCGATCCGGTGCTGTTCGTCTCAGACCCGCCGGGCATGAGCCGGGCGATGCGGCGCAAGACGCTCGACGCCCTCAAAGACCTGAACGAACTGCAGGCCCGCGAACTCGGCAATCCGGAAACAGTCACTCGGATCGCGCAGTATGAGCTCGCCTATCGGATGCAGACGAGCGTGCCGGACGTCATGGACATCTCGAAGGAGCCGAAGCACGTCCTCGAGGCCTACGGTGCGAAGCCGGGTGAATCGAGCCTCGCCAACAACTGCCTGCTCGCGCGGCGGCTCGTGGAGGAGGGCGTGCGGTTCGTGCACCTGTTCGACTGGGGCTGGGATTTCCACGGCATCGGCCCGAACGAAGACATCCGCGACGGTCTCACGAGGAAGGCCGCCACGTTCGACAGGCCGGCGGCGGCGCTGCTCGAGGATCTCGAGCAGCGGGGGCTGCTCGACGACACGCTCGTGCTCTGCACCGGCGAGTTTGGCCGCACGCCCTTCCAGGAGGGGCGGACGTCGGCCAGCGGGATCCTCGGCCGCGACCACTATCCCGACTGCTATTCCGTGTGGATGGCCGGCGGCGGCGTGAAGGGGGGATACGTGCACGGCGCCAGCGACGATCTCGGCTTCACGATCGCCAGCAACATGGTGCACATCCACGACCTCCAGGCCACGATCCTGCATCTTCTCGGCTTCGACCATACGAAGCTCACCTATCGCTTCCAGGGTCGCGACTTCCGCCTCACCGACGTGCACGGTCATGTTGTGCGAGAGATTCTCGTCTGATGGAAATCATGTTGAATGCGAACCTCTTTCAGGTTCGTAGACAGGCTGCCATGCTCCGAACCCATTCCTCTTGGCGAGCCGCCATGCCTCTCATCGATCCATGAACCGCCGCACGTTTGTGTCCCAGGGCGCGGCCGCAGCGGCTGCGGGGGGCCTCGTGCCCTCCATCCCGTGGACAGCGACCGCGTTTGCCAACCAGTCGGCCAACGACCGCCCGGGCATCGGCTGCATCGGCACCGGCTCGATGGGCATGGGCGATGCGATGCAGCACGCCCAGTGTGGCGACATCCTCGCCGTCTGCGACGTCGATACCGATCGGGCCGAGCGGGCCAAGTACGACGTGCGCGTCGGCAAGGGCAAGGCCGACGCCTACGGCGACTACCGCAAGGTGCTCGAGCGGCCCGACATCGACGTCAGCATTGTCACCACCGACCACTGGCACGTGAAGATCGCGATCGAGGCCCTGCAGGCGGGGAAGCACGTCTTCTGCCAGAAGCCGCTCTCCCTGACGCTGGAAGAAAACAAGCTCGCCCGGGCCGCGGCGGAGAAGTTCCCGAAGTTGCAGTTCTTCATCGGCACGCAGCAGCGGGCGCAAAAGGACCAGTTCTGCCGCGCCGTCAACTTGGTCCACAAGGGCCTGCTCGGCGAGATCAAGAAGGTGACGGCCGGGATCAACGGCAGCCCGATCGGCGGCCGATTTTCCGATCGAGAATCCGCCCGGCGGGCTCGACTGGGACATGAGGCTCGGCCAGGCGCCGAAGGTGCCCTTCCGCAACCGCCGCTGCCACTACGAATTTCGCTGGTGGTATGAATACTCCCGCGGCAAGTTCACCGACTGGGGCGCGCATCATGTCGATATCGCCCAGTGGGCGCTCAAGGAAGACATGAAGTGCAAGGGACCGGTGGAGATCAATGGCGTCGATGCCCGCCACCCGGTGCCGTTTAAGGACGGCTATCCGACGGTCGACGACGAATACAACACGGCCTACGACTTCGCCGTGCCGTGCAGGTTTCCCAGCGGCGTGGAGCTGATCGTGACCAGCCGGGGCGACAATGGCATCCTGTTCGAGGGCACGAAGGGCCGCATGTTCGTCAACCGCCAGAAAATCACCGGCACGCCGGTCGAGGAGGGCTGGGACAAGGAACAGTTTGGCGACGACGACTTGAAGGCGCTCTACAAGGGCAAGCCGTTCGAGGGCCACAAGCAGAATTTCTACCGCTGCATCCGCGAGGGGGGGCTTCCGGTATCGGACGTGTTTCAGCCACATCATCGCGATGAACACCTGCCATCTGGCGGCGATCGCCGCGCGGCTCGGCCGTACGATCACGTGGGATCCGGCCACGGAAACGATCGTCGGTGACGAGCAGGCCGCGTCGTTCGCCGCCCGGACGCCCCGTGCAGGATTCGAGATCCCGCGCGTGTCGTAACTCGGTGTCGGAGCCGCTCCCCAGAAGCCACCGTCGGGAGCGGGCGGCCACCTGGGGCCGTGCAGAATACCGGTAGGCTCCGCCGTGCCGATCGGTGCCGGGGTAGCCGGAATCATGCGACGTGGCGTAGCCTTTTCACATGGGCGAACCGGCCCCCATTCGCGAGATTCTCTCCCGGCACTTGCCCCGCGAGGCGGAGCCGTATGTCACCGGTCTCCTGGGAGGCAGGGATGTCGTCGTGCGAGTGAGCCGGCCGCGGCTCACGAAGCTCGGTGATCATCGTCCGCCGCGGGCCGGCGACCGAGGCCACCGGATCTCGATCAACGCCGATCTCAACCCCTATGCCTTTCTGACGACGCTGCTCCACGAGATCGCCCACGTGGATGCCTGGGTGAGCCATGGCTGGCGACGGCGCACCAAGCCGCACGGCCCCGAATGGAAGGCGGCTTTCGGCGCGATCCTCGCACCGGTCGTGTCGGCCGGATGGCTTCCGGAGGACGTCGCCGCCGCGCTCGCAGCCTCCATGAGAAACCCCACGGCGATGTCATGCAGCGATCGCGGACTTGTGCTCGCGCTCGCCAGGTATGACGACGCCCCGCCAACGCGGATGCGGGTCGAGGAGATCCCGCTCGGAGGGCTCTTTCGCGTCGATAACGGCCGGATATTCTGCCGCGGGCGGCGGGTTCGCACCCGCTACCTGTGCGTCGAACATCAAACCGGCGCCGAATTCCGCGTGCACGCCCTGGCACGAGCCGAGGCGGTCGAACCATCGCCGGCTACCGCTGGCCGGCCGACCGCGACCCGCTCCGCGACTGCCGCCGCCGCACGGTATTCCCGTAGACGTGCAGCGGGCGGTAGGGCCTCTGCTCGATCGGTGTGTTTTGGATCTGCTCGCGGGACTCGCCGAACATGATGATCCGCGGGTCGAAGCCGGTGTTGGCAGCTTCGGCCACGGTCAGGGTCGCTTCGAAGGTCAAGGCGGCGAAGACGGCTCCAAGAATCGGACGCGTGATGGCTCGCATGGGAAGGGGTTCCAGCATGTCGTGCCGGCCGGAAGAAGAGATCGGACGACGACACCCACGAGATTTTCCTCGCGTCGGCGAGGCGATCCCGTTGGCACATCCCGCACGGCTGGAACACCGCGGCGGAGTGCGCCCCCCGCGGCGGGGTGGCATCTTTCGGCACGGCCTGCACGACCTCACCCAGGTCGCCCACACGCCCGAATGCTGCACGGTGCGCCGGCTGGCCGTATGATGTCGTCGGCTTCACCCGGAAGAGCATGTGCGAGGTGGTCATGCGACGAATGAATGGCTGGCGGATGGTGGTGGCGGTGGCGATCGTGGCCGGCATCGGCCGACAGGCAACTGCCGAAAAGGCCGATGGCCCGCGCGGGACGATTGAAAAGGCGTCGGTCGCGTATGCGGAGGCCTTCAACCGTCGTGACTACGAGGCACTGGCCGACCAATGGACGGCCGGGGCGGTGCTCGTCGAAGGAGGATCGCGGGTGGCTGGTCGCGACGCGATCGTGCGGTCGATCCGCGGCTGGCTCGAGAAGCATCCGAAGGCTTCCATGCGGATCGACGTGACGGGCGTCGAGATGATCGCCGAATCGCTGGCCCGCGTCGCCGGCACGATCGTCTTCACCCGATCGACCGGGGAAACACCCGTGATGTCCCCCTTCACGAGCCTGCGGGTCGTGGACGACGGCGCGTGGCGGCTCGCCGAATCGGTCGTGTCGCCCAATCATGCCGCCGCCCTCGACGATCTCGGGTGGCTGCTGGGATCGTGGCAGGCACATGATCCCCAGTCGGGCATGACGATGAGCGCCACCTACGAGAAGGCGGCAGGCGGTCGGGTGATCCTGGGCCGCATCAGGATCGAGCAGAAGGATGGCCGACCGGTCGAGGCGATCGAGGTGATTCATGCCGATCGGGCCGCCGGCGTCATCCACGTGGCGGTGAACGACTCGACGGGCGCCCATGCGGAGGGGGTGATCGAATCGGACGGCACGACGCTCAACCGCAGCCTGGTCGGCTCGCCCGGCGACGGAGCCGACGGCGGCCGCGCCCAGTGGGTGCAGTCGATCGTGCCCGGCGGCGACGGACGATTCACGATGCAATCGATCGAGCGATCCCTCGATGGTCGGCCGCTTCCCGACGGCCAGCCGATGCACTTCACACGAAAAAAGTAGAGGCCTGACCATGCGAACGACAGCAGCCGGCGGATCGATCTCTCTTCCCGCAGTCGCGATGCTTCTTGCGGCGCCCGTGGTGCTCGGCAGCGGCATCGCCCATGCCCACGGTGGCGGCGGCGGCCATGTGGGCGGTGGAGGTGGCGGCGGCCACATGGGCGGCTACGGCGGGCCGCACGTCGGCGGCGGTGGCGATCGCGGTGGTTTTGACGGTGGTGGACGTGGGCTCGATGGCGGTGGCCGAGGCTTGGATGGCGGCCGTTCGCTCGACGGGGCGCGCGAGTTCGGCGGCCTCGATGGCGCGGCTGGCCATTTCGCGGGAGACCACAACCTCGCGCGGGGCGACTTCTCGAAGGCCGATTTCCAGCGACTCGCCGGGCAGGGGCTCGCCCGCGACGGCCTCGGCCGCGATGCCGTGAAGCCCTACTCGATCGATCATCTCGCCAACCGCGGCGATGCGATCCGCAACAACTTCTACCACGGGGGCTGGTATGGCGGCCGTGGCTGGTATGGCGACCACTTTGGCGCCTGGTGGCCGGGCGGATGGTGGGGGGGCTTCGGCTGGGGCATGATGGCCGGGCTCGCCTGGAGCGACCTCGTCGGCTGGGGCGGCTATGGCGCTGCGCCGATGGCCTACAACTATGGCACGAACGTCATCTACCAGGATGACGGTGTCTATGTGCAGGGGGCGAACGTCGGCTCGGCGGAGACCTATGCCCAGCAGGCATCGGCGATCGCGGAGCAGGGCACGGCGGCGTCGATCGGCGACGACGATCAGTGGCGGCCGCTTGGCGTCTATGCCTTGGCCCGGAAGGAAGAGACGAGTCCGGGGACGTTCCTGAGCCTCGCGATCGACAAGGCGGGGCTGCTGCGGGGCACGTATTACGACGCCGTTTCGGACTCGACGCAGAACATCACCGGCAAGGTGGATAAAAAAACGCAGCGCGCGGCCTGGACGATCGGCGACAAGAAGACGCCGGTCTACGAGGCGGGGCTCTCGAACCTCACGCAGCAGCAGACGACGATCCTCGTGCACCGCGACGGTGGCAAGGTGGAGCAGATGCTGCTCGTGCGCGTGCAGGACGACACGGCGGGCGCCGTCGCGGCGAAGGCCGACGCGGGGAGCGGCGGATGATCTCCCGGGGCGTTGTCCTCGCCGCCTGCTGTATCGCGTTGGGGCTGGAGATCGCTTCGTCGTCGGGGCAGGAGCGGGGCCGCGATCAATCGCTCACGCATGGGCGATGGGTTGACCTCACGCATCCGTTCGACACCGCCACGATCTACTGGCCGACCGAGAAGGGCTTTGACTTTCAACCCGGCGCCAACGGCCCGACCGCGAAGGGCTACTATTACGCCGCCAATCGCTTCACCACCGCGGAGCACGGCGGCACGCACCTCGACGCCCCGCGGCATTTTTCAGCGACGGGCCAAACGAGCGACGCGATTCCGGTCGAGCGGCTCGTCGGCGAGGCCGTTGTGATCGACGTGACGAAACCCTGTGCAAGGGACGCGGTCTACGAGATCACGGCCGACGATCTCGTCGCCTGGGAGCGGGCGAATAGCCGGCAACTCTTGGACGTGATCGTGTTCCTGCGGACCGGTTGGGGAGCGAAGTGGCGCGATCGCACGGCCTACCTCGGCACCGAGGCCACGGGGCCCGCGGCGGTCGCCAAGCTGCGATTCCCAGGGCTCGCGCCGGACGCGGCCAAGTGGCTCGTGGAGCACCGCCGGATCAAGGCGATCGGGATCGACACGGCGAGCATCGATCAAGGGCCATCGACCCATTTCGGGGCGCACGTGGCCCTCTGTGGCGGGAACGTGCCGATCTTCGAGAACGTGGCGGGGCTCGATGTGCTGCCGGAGCAGGGGTCTTTCGTCGCGGCCCTGCCCATGAAGATCGCCGGCGGCAGCGGCGGCCCGCTGCGGATCGTCGCCCGGCTGCCGATGAAGTAGAATCCCATTCACATTCACCCAAGAAAGGATCGTGCAGATGGCAGGGAAGAAGATCATCATGCGGACGGGCGAGGCGCTGGCGGAGGCCGACGAGGCCTGGAGCGCGGCGGAGCCGGAGGTGGTCATCGGCGAACTCGACGGCCCGGTGGGCTATGCCATCGCCAACCTGATCGGCGACCAGGTGAAGGGGCACACGCGCGTCTGGGCGATCCTCAATAGCGACGTGCAGGTGCGGCCCGCCACGCTGATGGTGAGCAAATATACGGCCCCCAACGCCCGCTACACCAATATCCTCATGGGCACCGTGCAGGCGGCCGTGGCCAACGCCGTGCTCGACAGCGTTCGCGAGGGGCACATCCCGAAGAACAAGGTCAACGACATCGGGATCATCGTGGCGGTGTGGCTCGATCCCTCGGCGAGCGACGCGAAGACGAAGATCGATCACGAGGTGCTCTTCAAGACCCACCGTGAGGCGACGCTCAAGGCGATCGCCAAGGCGATGAACAACGAGCCCTCGATCGACTGGCTTCTCAAGAACCAGAAGAAGGTGGGCCACTACTTCCACGAGATCGCCCTCAAGGGAGACCTCTGAAACGTACGACGGGCCTCCGTGCCCGTGCCTTTGGGCCCTGCGCGATCGTTCCTGGCCGTCGCGCACGACCACCGCGCGGAAGCGGGTTTGCGGCAGGCCCGGCGAAGGGATCTCGGCGGCGTTCGCGATCTCGTACCAGGCTGCCATGATGGTCCTTCTCGTCGAAGCGGAGCCCCGGCGCGACAAGCGCGGCCAGGCCCGCATCGATGAAAGCGCCGATCCTCGCTCGCCCGCTCGGGGTCATTCAGGGTTGAGGTCGATCCACACCTGGTCCCCCACGGCGACCCGCTGGAGCGGCTCGGGATCAAACTCCACCTCCAGGCTGCCGCTCACGCGGCTCCACGCGACCCGCGTGATTCGACCCACGAGCGTGCGGTTTTCGGCGGAAGTTCCCCGGTAGACCGGATCGCCGAGCGACACGTGCGGCCGCACGGTGAGCCCGCCGTTTCTGCCGAAATGGGCCGGCGTGTCGCCGAGGTAGACCGCGTCGTTGCTCTCGATCACCTCGAACAAGAAAGGCGTCCCCTTCGGAGCCAGCGGCATCGCCGCCTCCGCATCGACGCCGTGGGCGTTTCTGACGTAGAGCGCACCAGACGCGAGAACGATTGCACACACACCTGCCATCAGCACCGGCCCCGTCATACCGCCGGCCTGGCCGGCCTTGCCCGCTCGCTGCATTTTCATCTCGAACTCCTTACGGTAGGCGAAATCACTCCGCGGAGAGCGTATCTGCCCCGCGATCGGAGGGCCAAGCCCGCGTGCGGAGTACCGGCGCGATCAGCGATGCCGGCCTGCCGGAGCGAAGCGGGTGAAACGCAACGCGTTTCCTCGTGTGGGTCGGGCATGCTCGGAATGGAGAGGGCCAGGCAGTGCAGCCCGCCCCGCTTCGCGACGATCTTCGACGAGTCGATGCCCACGACCCGTCGCCCGGGAAACTGTGGCACGAGCATCATGTCGTTGCCGTAGATCACGATGGTGTACGACCGCCAGACGTCATCGCGCGCGGCCGGGTGAGGGACGCGGATGATCTCCACCAGCGTCTCGGGGTGGTATTCGAGAAGCTCGTTGACCCCGAGCAGGAGAGCGTCTTTCTTTTCGAACTCGCCCGGCACTCGGCCGGAGGCTGCTTCTTGGAGAGCCGGACCGAAGCCACGTCCGTCGCGGACGACGTCTGCTTTCGAACTGTGTCGCACCAGAGGAAATGCGTCCGCGAACGACCGCAGGCCATATCCCAAGCACATCGCGGCGACGATCAGGGCCACGTGGGGGGCGTGCCGACTCAGGCGGAGAGAGGCGGGGAGCATCGGCGGGCGTGTCGGATCAAGGTGCACAGCATGGAAGTCGGACGGGACGGAGAATACTCATGCGAGGGGTCGTGGCAACGGGCCGTTCGGTGAATGTGTTGAATGCCACGCCCTGCCGAACTGCGCGTGGGACGAGCCCAGGGAATGCGGGTGGCCGCACACACATGGCGGGCGGATTCCCTTGCGTGAGCAAGGCAGCCGGGGTGGCCTATCCGGTGGTGCGCATGCCCGACGCGATGCCCTGCACGCACAGACGGAGGAGGTCGCGGAGCGACTCGTCCGGTGGGGCCTCGGGTCCGCCTGCCGCACGCCGGCGCATGAATTCGATCTGGATGAGGTTGAGGGGGTCGATCGTGGGATTGCGGGCCTCGATCGATTTCTGAAACCAGGGCGTGGTGGCGAGCAACTCGCCGCCCCCCACGATGTCGAGGATCGCCTGCCGCGTGCGGTCGCGCTCGGCCGCGATCCGCTGCCAGATGCGGCGACGGACGTCGGGATCGGCGGTCAGCTCGGCGTACCGCTGGGCGATGTACATATCGGCCTTCGCCAGCGCGAGTGTCGCGTTGTCGATCGTGGCCTGGAAGAAAGGCCACTGGCGATACATGTCGCAGACCGTTTGCCAGCCGTGGCGGTCTTCATACTTCACCTCGACGAGCGCGGTCCCCAGGCCATACCAGGCCGGGATCATGCACCGGCTCTGCGTCCACGCGAAGACCCAGGGAATCGCCCGCAGGTCGTCGAGCGTCCGCTGTCCACGGCGGCGGGCCGGCCGCGAGGCGATC
>JBJTOU010000099.1:0-9015 GCA_046074725.1 Planctomycetia bacterium | reverse complement strand
CTCGTCGGGCAGACGAGGTTGCCGACGTTCTCGATGAAGAGGTAGTGCAAATCGTCGAGGTTCCAGCCATCGAGGTGGGCCTGCACCATGTCGGCCTCCAGGTGGCAGAGGCCGTGGGTCATGATCTGGCGAACCGGCGCGCCGCTCTCGGCGAGCCGGCGGGCGTCGTTGTCGGTCTCGAGGTCGCCGACGATCGCCGCGGCCGGTATGCCGCGGGCGACGAGCCGCCGGAGCGTCTCCTTCAGAAACGCCGTCTTGCCGGTGCCGGGGCTCGACACCATGTTCACGACGAGCACGCCAGCTTCCGCGAATCGGCATCGCATCGCGCGGGCCGTCTCGTCGTTTTTCTTGAGGATCTTCGTACGGACCTCGAGGATGCGGGGCTGCGTCATGTGGTGGTGGCCTCGGCACGATCGAGGGGAGCCTGCTTCATCGTTTCGATCTCGATCGATTCCAGATCGAGCTCACGGCCGGTTCTGATGTCGGCACTCAAGTGTCCGCATGACGGGCAGGCAAATCGCTGGATGCCGGGCAGTTCGAATGCCGCCTCGCACCGCGGGCACCAGACGCTCACCGGCACGGCCACGATCCGCAGTTCGGCCCCGGCGAGCGGTGTGCCCTCGCGAACCAGATCGAAACCGTACCGAAGCGCATCCTCGTGCACGCAGGAAAGCCGCCCAATCCGCAGCGTGACTGCGATTACGCGGCTTCCGCCCGCCTCCCGCACGTGGTGCGTGGCGATTTCGACGATCTTCGTAACGATCGACAATTCGTGCATGAAAGCCTGCGAATATTCTGTTCGACCGGCCGTTCCCTGCCGCGCGAAAAGTGTACCGACCTCGCGCTTGGCACGCACGACGCCCCGGCCATAGACTTCGTCAGTTCGACGTAACCGGATGCGGCACCACCGCGAGGTGCGTCATGGTGAATGAATTGATTTCTTCGGAGATCGCGATCCTGTGCCTTACGGCACTGTCGATCGGCGCGATCCACACGATCCTTGGCCCCGACCACTATCTGCCATTCGTGGCCATGTCGAAGGCGGGCGGCTGGACGGCTCGTAAGACACTCGGTGTCACCATCGCTTGCGGAGTGGGGCATGTGGCCGGCTCCGTGGCGATCGGCGCCGCCGGACTGCTGCTGGGCATTGCGGTCATGCAGCTGGAAGCTCTGGAGGGATTTCGCGGCGACCTCGCAGGATGGCTCCTGATCGGCTTCGGGGTTGCGTATGCGGCCTGGGGCGTGATGCAAGGCCTGCACGGCATTTCACATCGGCCCATGCATGCCGATGCGCATCCGCACGATGCAGACGACGTCGCGGTGCCGGTGGCCGTGTGGGCGCCGTGGACCGCGTTTCTCATCTTCGTCTTCGGCCCCTGCGAGCCGCTCATCCCGCTCCTGGTGTATCCAGCGGCTCAAGCGAGCTATGGCGCGGTCGCGGCTGTGGCGGCCGCTTTCGCGCTGGCGACCGTCGTCACCATGGTGGCGGCCGTGATGGCGATGCGCTACGGGCTTGCGGTCGTTCGCCTGCCGGCCCGCGAAAGGTTTGGTCACGCAATCGCTGGACTGGCGATTCTCATGTGCGGCGTGCTCGTGAAGATCGGCTTCTAACTCGTCTTCTCATAGGGGCGAAGGCGATGCTCGCCGAGATCGTGGCCGGGAAGCGGATGAACGGGAAACGGACACGGACGCTCGTGATCGGCTGCGGCAACCTGCTGCGTGGCGACGACGCCGCGGGGCCGGTGCTCGTGCGCCGGATGTGGGAACGCGGGCTGCCGGAAGGCGTGCGGTGCGCCGACGGCGGCACCGGCGGCATGGACGTGGCCTTCCAGATGCGCGGCGTTCCCGAGGTGATCCTCGTCGATGCCTGCCGCTCCGAGAGCGAGCCGGGCACGCTCTTCGAAGTGCCGGGCGAGGACGTGGAAAATCTCCCGCCGCTCAGCGGCATCAGTCTTCATGCCTTCCGCTGGGACCATGCCATCGCCTTCGGCCGCTGGCTGCTCAAGAACGACTATCCGCGAAGGGTGACGGCCTATCTCATCGAGGGCGAATCGTTCGAGCCGGGCGAAGGGCTCTCGCCGGCGGTGGATCGCGCGGTGGACGACCTTGCCGCCCGCCTCTGCGCGACGCCGAGTCGAACCCCGACGTGTTCGGCCAGATCCGAAACAACCTCGGCGTCGGCGTCGCCTCCCTGTCGATTCCGGCGTGGAAGGCGAGAGACCAATGGCGGGTCGGCATCGCCCCGGCCGACTGGCCATCGCTGACTCCGGCAGGAATCGCATCACGATGTGGAGCGTGTGAATGTGCCTCGCCGTGCCCGGACAGGTCGAGTCGATCCGTGAAGACGACGGCATCCGCATGGGCCGGGTGAATTTCGGCGGTGTCATCAAAGAGGTCTGCCTCGCCTACCTGCCCGACATCGCGGTGGGCGACTATACGATCGTGCATGTGGGCTTCGCGATCTCGAAGATCGACGAGGCCTCGGCGCAGGAGACCCTTCGCACGTTCGCCGAGCTCGGCATTCTTCAAGAAGGCCTGGCGGAAATGCGGGACACAGGCGCCGAAACCATACACCACCTCGGCTCGCCTTCCACCGGTCCCCGGCTCATTGAGCCACGATGAAACACCTCGCCGAATACCGAGACGCGGAAACGGCCCGGCGGGTGGCGGCCGAGATCGACCGGGTCGTGACGCGGCCGTGGGCGATCATGGAGGTCTGCGGCGGCCAGACTCATTCGATCATCCGCAACGGCATCGACGATCTGCTGCCGAGCGAGCCCAACCGCCGCGTGGAGATGATTCATGGCCCCGGCTGTCCGGTCTGCGTGACGCCCCTCGAGACGATCGATAAGGCGCTCGCGATCGCGGCGCGGCCGGAGGTGATCTTCTGCTCGTTCGGCGACATGCTCCGAGTGCCTGGGTCGCGGGAAAACCTCTTTCAGGTGAAGGGGGCGGGGGGCGACGTGCGGGTGGTCTATTCGCCGCTCGATGCGGTGAAGCTCGCGCGGCAGCATCCTGATCGCGAAGTGGTGTTTCTGGCAATTGGCTTCGAGACGACGGCACCGGCCAACGCGATGGCGGTGACCCTCGCGAAGGAGCAGCGGCTGAAGAATTTCTCGATGCTCGTCTCTCATGTGCTCGTGCCCCCCGCCATCGAAGCGATCATGCGAAGCCCCGCCAATCGGGTGGATGCGTTTCTCGCCGCGGGCCATGTCTGCAGCGTGATGGGCACCTGGCAGTATCCGCCGCTGGCGGCCCGCTGTGGCGTGCCAATCGTGGTGACGGGCTTCGAGCCGCTCGATCTGCTCGAAGGGATCCGCCGCGCCGTGGTCCAACTGGAAGCGGGTCGGGCCGAGGTGGAAAACGCCTATCCGCGGGTGGTGAGCGAGCGGGGCAACGAAGCGGCGCAAGGGGTGATCGGCGAAGTCTTCGCGCCGACCGACCGCGCCTGGCGCGGGATCGGCGTGATTCCGGCGAGCGGCTGGCGGCTCGCCGATCGTTTTTCCGAGTTCGATGCAGAGCAGCGGTTTGGCGTCGGCGGCATCAGGGCCGAGGAGTCGCCGCTGTGCAGAAGCGGCGAGGTGCTCCAGGGCACACTCAAGCCCGACCAATGCCCGGCCTTCGGGAAGGAGTGTACGCCGCGGACGCCGCTCGGCGCCACGATGGTGTCGAGCGAGGGCGCCTGCGCGGCCTACTACAATTTCCGCCATGGCTGATTTCACAAACTTCTCCTGCCCCGCGGCGCTTCGCGACTATCCGCACGTGATCCTCGGGCATGGCGGCGGCGGCGCGCTTTCACGCGACCTGATCGAGGGGATCTTTCTGCCGGCGTTCTCGAATCCGTTGCTCGATCGACTGGGCGATTCGACCGTGCTCGACATGACCGGCGATCTCGCCGGGGTCGGGCGGCTCGCCCTCTCGACCGATTCCTACGTGGTGCGGCCGCTGTTCTTTCCCGGTGGCTCGATAGGCGAATTGGCCGTCAACGGCACGGTGAACGACCTCGCCATGAGCGGCGCGATCCCGAAGGTGCTCACGTGTGGCTTCATCCTCGAGGAAGGGCTAGCGATTGCCGAGCTGGCCAGGGTGGTCGAGCAGATGGCGGTCGCCGCCCGGGTCGCTAGCGTGCGGATCATCACGGGCGACACGAAGGTCGTGGAGCGCGGCCACGGAGACGGTGTCTACATCAATACATCCGGCATTGGCACCGTATCGCCAGAGGTGCAGGTGGGCCGCGAGCCGCCGCGGCCAGGCGACGCCATCCTCTGTAGCGGCACGCTTGGTGACCACGGCATGGCGATCATGAGCGTGCGCGAAGGGCTCGAATTCGAAGCGAGGATCGAAAGCGATTCGGCGCCGCTGCACGGTCTTGTGACGGCGATGCTCGCCGCATGCCCGAACATCCGCATGCTTCGTGATCCCACCCGCGGCGGCGTGGCCGCGAGCCTCAATGAAATGGCGGTGGCTGCGAACTGCGGCATCGAGATCGACGAACATGCCGTGCCGGTGAATCCGCATGTCGCGGCGGCCTGCGAAATCCTGGGCCTCGATCCGTTGCTCGTGGCCAACGAGGGGAAGCTGCTCGCGGTCGTGCCGGGAGCCACGGCTGATCGTGTTCTCGCCACGATGCGTGCGCATGAGCGCGGCAGGCAGGCGGGGATTCTGGGCCGCATCGTCGCCGAGCATCCGCGGCTGGTCGTCATGAAGACCCGCATCGGCGGCACGCGCGTGCTCCCGATGCCGATTGGCGAACAACTGCCGCGCATCTGTTAGCCACGCGGACATCTGGCACGGCCCGAGGGCGAAAGGAACTGAGACCCCTCTACCCTTTTTTCGCGTTCCGACGAGATGTGCCTGAAAGGGCCCCGAAGACGTCGCCAATCGAGTAAGCGGATTCGAGCGGATGGCGGAGCGATTGCTCGTAGTTCACGGCGTATGTGTTGCGACGGCCGTCCTTTTTCCGCACCACGAAGCCCCCGTCCACCAGATCGCAGACGATCCGGTGCGTGGTCCGCTCTCCGATGCCGACAAGGTCGGCGATCTCGGAAATGCGGATGTCGCCATGTTGGGCGATGCAGACGAGTACGTGGCCGTGATTCGTGAGGAACGTCCAGGCGGGCGGCCGCCCTGCAGACGCGTTTTTGGCCGGGGAAGCGGAGGGGCGGGATGGCATACGCTTCAAGGATAGCTTTTCTTGGACTATCTTGACAGGCTTTCCGATACCTGTATTATAAGACATGGTTTCCGAGGCATGAGGTCTTCGCCATGCGATACTCCGTGACGATTCGTTCGTTTTTGCCGAGAGATACGATCGAGGGGCGGCTGCCAAGCCTGACCGCAGGCGGACCGTTCCAGGTGCGGGACATTGTGCACTTGGGGGGAGGAGTGTGGTCGTTCACGCTCCAGCCAAGCCGGCCCGGACTGACCGTCGGATTCGGCAAGGTCGCCGAATTGCTGGTCCTGTTCGCCCGTGAATTCGACGTCGAGGCGGTTGGGCGGTCGCCCATCGGAGCCTTGGCAGCCGCTTCGTGAGTTCCTGTTTCCATCGCCCCTGTTTTATCCCCAACGGAAGTTCACATGACGCAACATGCAGTGACGGTGATCCCTGGTGACGGAATCGGCCCGGAGTGTGTCAACGCGGCCATCGACATCATCAACGCCACCGGCGTGCAGATCGATTGGATCGAGCGGCATGCCGGCGAGCGGGTGTTCAAGCAGGGCATCGCGTCGGGCGTGCCGCAGGAGACCATCGATTCGATCAGCCAGACGCGGGTCGTCCTCAAGGGCCCGCTCGGCACGCCCGTGGGATTCGGCGAGAAATCGGCAAACGTCACGCTGCGCAAGCTCTTCGAGACGTTTGCCAACATCCGGCCCGTTCGCGAACTGCCAGGCGTCGTCACGCCCTATACGGGGCAGGGGATCGATCTGGTCGTCGTGCGGGAGAACGTCGAGGATCTCTATGCCGGCATCGAGCACATGCAGACCCCCGACGTGGCGCAATGCCTCAAGCTCATCAGCGCGAAAGGTTCGGAAAAGATCGTCAGGCTCGCGTTTGAATTCGCCCGCTCCGAGGGGCGGAAGTCGGTCGCCTGTGCAACGAAGTCGAACATCATGAAGCTCACCGAGGGCGAGCTGAAGCGGACCTTCGAGCGGATCGCGCCCGAATATGCCGACATCCACTCCTGGCATGTGATCATCGATAACTGCGCCCATCAGCTGGTCAAGAAACCCTCGCAGTTCGATGTCATCGTCACGACGAACATGAACGGCGACATCATCAGCGATCTGACCTCGGCGCTCGTCGGCGGCCTCGGTTTCGCCCCATCTGCCAATCTCGGCAACGGCATTGCGATCTTCGAGGCCGTCCACGGCTCGGCGCCGAAGTATGCCGGCAAGGACGTGATCAACCCGACGGCGGTCCTGCTCAGCGGGGTGATGATGCTCAAGCATCTCGGCGAGTTCGCCGCCGCCGCCGACATCGAACACGCCGTGCTTGGCACGCTGCTCGACGGACGGCTCACGGGCGACGTGGTCGGCTACGACAAGGGGATTCGGACGTCGGAATTCGTCAAGTACGTGATCGGGAACCTCGGACGGCGGGCAGAGGGCTGGACCGTCCGCCAGGCGCAGCCCATCAAGATTCCGCAGGTGAGCCGGGATCTCGTGTTCCGGCCGGCCAAGACCAAGGAGGTCGCTGGTGCCGACATCTTCCTCGACAGCGGCCTGACGCCCGCAGAGCTTGGCGCGTCGCTCGAGAAGATCGCCGCCTCGTCGCCGCTGAAGCTCAAGATGATTTCGAACCGGGGCACGAAAGTCTATCCCGACGGCAATCCCAACATCGACTGCGTCAGCCACCATCGCTGCCGGTTCGTGAGCCGTGGCGGCGAGCCGCTCAGATTCGACGATGCGCTCGCCCTGGCGCGGCGAATCAACGAGACGCACGAGGTCTGCCACGTGGAGCGTTTGCTGCGGATCGACGGTGCCGACGGCTTCACGAAGGCGCAGGGGGAGGATTGAGGGCTCGGCGGCGAAGATCGACGCCGACGGCACCCACACCCGCGGGCGGTTCGTGAATCGCGCATTCGTCGAGGCGCCGTAACCGCAGGGATGCATGGATTGGCGATCGCTTCTCGATGCGCGGCCCGTCGTCGTGGCACTCGCCGGCTCGAATGGCGCTGGCAAGTCGACGTTTTTCCGCGCTCATCTCGCCGACGCCGGCCTGCGGTTCATCAATGCCGACGACCTCGCCGTTGCACTGGATCTCGGGGCTTACGAAGCGGCCGCCTTCGCCGCCGAACTTCGCGCCGGCTTGATCAAGCGGCGTGAGAGCTTCGTATTCGAAACGGTTCTTTCCGATCCAGTGGGTGCGAAGGTTGCCGAGCTGGAGGAGGCCAGCCGTCAAGGCATGCACGTCGTCCTGAGTTTCATTCGCATCGACTCCCCCGCAACGTCGAGACAGCGGGTTGCCATGCGCGTCTCGCAGGGCGGGCACGACGTGCCTGATGAAAAGCTCGAGACGCGGCTCGCACGCATGCTTGAAAATCTGGACCGCGCCATCGGATCACTGCCGGTCGTGGTTGTCTTCGACAACATCGATCTGGCCTGCCCTTTCAGGCTCGAGGCCGTGTATCGCCGAGGCACTGACGTTCTCCCCGTTTCTTGATCCATCTGGAAGAGCAGGTCGCGTGTGCTTTGAGGCAGGCCCAGTCGGGCAGATCGGTGGCCGAGATCATTCGCAAGCTCGCGAACCGCTCATCAGCCGGCACATCGTTGCGGAAGTGCTATTCACAGGGCTGCCCTTTGGGGCAGCTCTGGACTACCGACGGAAGGGTTACTTGCCCAGGCCAACCAGATAGCGGACCAGGTCGGCGAACTCCTCGCGGGAGAGGCTGTCGATGAGCCCGGCGGGCATCAGTGAGCTGCCGATCGACTCCGCCTCGATGTCGGCCGTGGGGATGCTGATCGTCTTGCCCGTGGCGTCGCGCAGGACCAGTTCGGAATCACTCCTTGTCACCTGAATGCCGGAGAGCACCTGACCGTCGGAGGTTTGGACCACGATCGTGGCATAGCCCTCCTTCACGTTCTTGGCAGGATCAAGAAGCGAGTCGATCACGTAGTCGAGCGGACTTGAGGCGCCGATCGAGCTGAGGTTGGGGCCGACCTGGCCGCCGTCGTCGCCGATCCGGTGGCAGGTGACGCACCTGAGGTTTTCGCGGGCGTAGATCGCGGCACCGCGGGTGGCGTCGGCCTTGGTGCGGACGAGATCGACGAAGGCATCGAGCGCCGCCGAGTCCATGGCGTGGGGCGACTTGGAGAGCTGCGGGCTTGCCGTCGAGGCACGCGCGATCGCGGCGGCGAGCGCCTGGGCGAGCGCGGGCTCCTGCCGTCCGGAGGCACTCACGGCCTGCTGGCCGTCTTTCGCCGCATCGACCGGCAGCGGGGTCGGCGACCGGTCGAGGGCAGCGGCCAGAGCCGGCGCACCGTCCTTCGCGATAAGAAAAGCCTGGTAGACGGCGGAGCGGGCCTTGGAATCGCGGGCGGTTCCCAGGAAGGCCGCCGCCTGTCTCGCCGCGTCGGCTGGGAAGCGGGGCACGAGGGACGCGATCGCCGCGGCCACGAAACCCTCGTCTTGTCCCGAGGCCGTGCAGAACTCGAGCAGCACCCTCCGTGGCGGGTCGCCCGGCAGCTGGCCGAGCGCGGCGACGGCGGCCTTGCGGACCTCGGGCGATCGTCCGCCCGCTGCGGCGATCTCCGCCAGTTCCTCGGTGGCGGCCGTTATCTGCCAGGCGGCCGTGGCTTCGATCGCGCGGGTGGCGCAGGCGTCGTCGCCCGAGGCGACGAGCCGCTCGATGGCGGCGAGGTCACCCGCAGGGATCGTGCGGCGACGGCGGTGCGCCTCGAGCAGGTCCGCGAGGATGGCCGCCGCGTGCGCCGCCGGCGTTGTCGCGGCGGTGGCCACGTCGAAGGCCAGTCGCATCTCGGTGGGGCTGCCGAGCCGCGCGATCACGGAGACCG
>JBJTOU010000098.1:0-15165 GCA_046074725.1 Planctomycetia bacterium | reverse complement strand
GTGGCCCAGCTCGATCCGACGTTGGTCACCGTCAGGGTGTAGGTGAGGATCTCACCGGCCACGACGGTGTTGGGGCTGCCCGTCTTCGTGATCGAGAGATCACCCTGGCGTGTGCAGTCGTTCTCGACGCTCGCGGAGTTGTTGGTCTGGGTGGGATCGTAGACATCGCCGCTGACGAATGCGGTATTGAGAATCTTCGTACTTGTGGTGGACGGGCTGACGAGCCCGGTGATGGCGAAGATTGCCGTCTGTTGGGTGGTTTGATTCAGGCTGAACACCGAGGAGATGTTTCCCGTGCTGCTGGCGAACACCTGATTCGTGCCCGGGTAATACGCAGTCCAGGAAACGGTCGCGAAGTCGCTCGAGAAATAATCCGTGACGCTGACGCTATCCACGTTGCTCGGTCCGAAGTTCGTGACGGTCAGCGTGTAGTTCAGCACCTCACCGGCGACCGCGGCGCCGGATTTCGTCGTCTTTGTGATCGAGAGATCTGCCACCTTCCGAACGGCGACGTAGGCGAAAGCAGGTGAGAAATCAGTCACCGGGACCGGTGTCGTGTCGATCGTGAGCGTCCCGATCTTGCCGACCGAACCATTTTCGTAGATGCCAGTGACCGTTGGCATCACCACGTTGAAGGTCAAATCGGCATAGCTGCTGGCATTGATCAAAAACGGTGTCGTGCCGCCGGGGTTGTACCAGGTGAGCGTACTCCCGGAGACGGTCGTGACCGGGGCCGACAACGGGAACGTCACCGTCCCGTTCGTGTAGGTGGCCGTGCCAAAGACGTTGGTGATGCTCATGCCCGCAGGCAGCGTGGGCAGGATGTCCTGGATGGCGTCGAGCCGGATCGTGCGGCTGCTCGTGTTCGTGAACCGGAGCGTGAATGTGACAGTCGCATTGGTGTCGGGAACGATAAGAGGGGCTGCGGGTGATGTCTGCGTCGGAGTCGTCTGCGTGTTGCTGCTGACGAGTTTTACGACCGACGTCGGGTTGTACGTGCTTGGGAACGTGACGGTCGGCGTCGTCTCGTCGTTCTTGTACCGTGAATTGCCTTTCTGGGTGAATTGGGTCGGCTCTGAAATCGTCTTCTCGGTGATGTCTTCGATTCGGAATGTATAGACGGCCCGCGTCTGCTGTTGGGTCGATCCTCCCGCGAGGCCGGTGAAAAAAATCTGGTCGGCGGGCTGGATCACATTGTCGATGGTGAAATGTGTGCTCTCGAGCACGTAGGCGTCGGCATTCCAATCAGCTCGGCAGGCTGGCGTAAACAAGACGTTGTCGGCCTGGCCGAGCTGCCCGAGCACCGTCATCGTCATCGTGGCGCCGAGGGGCATCTGTTCGGGAGGCTGCACGGAGAGGAAGGCTGACGTGATCTTGCTGTCGTTTGCCGAGATGACGTCGTAGACGTTGCTGTAGGTGCAGGTCTGGGCGGGCAGGATGAGTCGTGACGGCACGGAGGGATCGCCCGGCTTGCCGTCGTAGACTGAAACGGTGTGCTTTTGGGGCACATTCGTGGTGCCGGTCGCCGTGAAGTAGATGTACGCCATCGCGTACCTTGTTGATCCCGCTCCCGGTCCCTCGAGACGGCCCACGTGATAGAGCCCGTCTTCGTACTGCCCGAGGTTCACGAAGGGCGTGGGTGACGAAGGAACTTCGACCTTCACCCACACGTCGTCGTATATGTCGGTGCCGTCAAAGTTGATTTTGTACGAGGCATACTGTGAGTTTACGAGTGGGCCCTTCGATGCATCGATGAAGAAGTCGCCCGGCGATCGAAAATCAACCGACGTGATCGCTGTCAGCTTTCGTTGCTCGAGCCGCTCGGCCGCCTCGAGTCGGCGAGTGCGATGCCGCGAATCGGCTGGTCGCTGGGCCAGGAAGTTCGGCGACTGGAGGATGCGCCGGCGAAAAAACCTGCTGAAGGCGTTCATGGCGGAACTCCGAAAGGTGTTCGTTTCCTGGCGATGGCGAAATAAAAAAAGCCGACGCGAATGAACACCGGGAGGGTGTTCGCTCGCGCCGGCTCACGTGTTGCAAAAGCCTCCCGGCTCATCGCCGGGCTGCTCCTTCGACTCGTTTTCCGACTCAGGGCGCCCGTCGGCGGCCGCCCACGCGGGGCAGCACACGTTCAGGCTCGTGATTGATGGGGACGGGCCGAAGGCTCCTGGGGTCGAGGCTCAATGCGAATCAATCAATTCGTAGTGGTGCTGTGTGTGCGAGTCAATCGGCAAAAGTGTCGGCGGCAGGTCCTACCAGGGAATCCTGCCGTACTGCGTCGCAAGGCGCTCATATTCCCTGCGGCTTGTGTCTTGGGCCACGGGCTCGCGGGCGAGAGCACCCATGCCCGAGCCGGCATGCACGAGTCTTCGCACCAGCGGGCTATCGAGTCCGTGTCGCAGGAGCCGCGAATGCGGGCCGCCGTTGGTGAGGACATTGCGGAGCCATGGCCGCACGGTCAGCCAGACTGGCTCGACCGGTGCCGTGGCCTCGACGAGATGCCCGCGGCGGAAGCCGGCGGCTGCGAGCCGGCCCAGCCAGTCGTTGTCGAGGTGGTAGCGGTAGCCGGCGTCGAACCCGCCGACGGTTTGCCACACGCTGCGCCGCATCACCCAGCCTGACGGCGTGGGGAAGTCGAAGATCGACAGGATTGCCCCTTCCTCATCGACCTGAAGCTGGGTCGTCGATACGAAATCGAGATCGTGGTCGCGGAGTGCCACGAGACTCGCCCCGAGATGGCCGGGAACCCAGCGATCATCGTCCTCGAGAATGGCGATGAAGTCATGGTCGATCGACGTGGCGGCCGCGTTCAGGGCGGCCGCCTGGGATCGCCCGGTTGCCTCTGAGACGCTCGCCCATGCCGGCAGGGAGAGATCCGGCGGCAGGAAGGCACCTTGATCGATGCCGATCGATACCTCGATCTCGAGCGATGGGTGGACCGACCGCTCCTGAGACGCGATCGAATCGAGGGCGCCCGCGAGGTAGGGCCGGCCTGACCGGTCGCGATCGAGTCGGGACGGAACGAGAACAAGCAGTTTCACGCCAGGGCTCCCGCTTCGATGCGGTCAGCCTCATCCGGCTCGGGAGAAGGCTCGGGCCCCCGTCCTTCACCGAATTCTGCCGTGCGATAGAGCCAGTCGTTCCACACACCCCTCATGATTCGTTCGAAGTCACGGGCGAATCGCTCGCCATCGCACAGCGGCGATGTCGCGACTTTCTCCCGAAGGCCCGCCCGGAGCGCTGAAAGGGCCGGCAGGTCGGCCGCGAGTGACGCCGCGACATCGACATACTCGTCGAGATCGCGGGCGATCGTCGTCGTGAGGCCCACGTTGGAAAGATGCGAGAGCGAGTGACGGCTGGCAAAGGTTTCGCCAGGGCAGGTCACAACAGGCACGCCCATCCAGAGCGCTTCGAGCGTCGTGAGTCCGCCGCTGTAGGGGAACGTGTCAAGCCCGATGTCGATCTCGCGGTATTGCTCGAGCTGCTCCATGTGGGACGTGCTTCCCAGAAACACGAGGCGATCCGGCTCGATGCCATGGCCGGCGAACATCTCACGGAGCCGGCCCGTCACGGCGGGATTGCTCATCGCGTAATACTTCAGCACGAGCCGCGAGCCGGGCACGCGGTGCAGGACTCTCGCCCAGGTCGCGACGGCTCCCGGTCCCACCTTCGCCTGGTTGTTGAAACTCCCGAACGTCACCCGCCCTGTCGCGAGTGCCGGCAGCGGCGACACCGGCGGCGCGACCGACGGCGGGTCATACGACACGTAGCCATTGGGCATCCGAAGGATGCGCTCGACGTACCATGGCTCTGCTTCCTCGGGAACCTGGTGTCGATCGGCGAGCACGTAGTCGATCGCCGTCACGCCGGTGGTGCCGACGTAGCCGGCCCATGTCACTTGGATCGGGGCCGGCTTGCGGGCGAATACCGGAAGCCTCGTGTCGCGAGTGTGCCCCGAGAGGTCGAAAAGGATGTCGATGCGGTCATCGCGGATCGCCTGCGTGAGTTGATCGTCATTCCAGTTGCGCGAGTCTCGCCACGCCGCGACGGACGCTTTGATGCGGGAGGTGATCTCGTCGCTCGTGGCGTTGTTGGAGTAGCAGATGGCCTCCACCTGTCGCCGATCCAGCCTTTCGAACATCCGAACCGTGAAGAATCCGACGGGATGCCGGTGGAAGTCGGCCGATACGAATCCGATCCGCAGTGGTCGATCGGGATCACGATCGTTGTGGTGTGGGCTCATGAAGTGCCGGAAGGGCTCGCCGAACGTGCGATTGAAGCCGGCGTGGGCCGCGGCAAGTTCCTCGAGCGTGATGCCGTCGCGATACTGGAGATTGCAGAGCAGGTTGCAATGCGACGTAAACGCGTGTGGCTCGAATTTCAGGACACGCTCGAACTGCTCGATCGCCTCGGCGATCCGTCCCTGATCCCGCAGCACGTTTCCGAGTTGGAAGAGGGGTTCCCAAAAGCCATCCCGGAGTTGGGCGGCGCGGCGGAACGACACGGTCGCCTCGGCGAACCGGCCGAGGGCCTTTTGAGCCAGCCCAAGGTTGTTGTGTGCGTTGGCGTAGTCGGGCTTCAACTGGACGGCCCGTTCGAGCGCCGCAGCAGCCTCGGCGGGCCGCTGCAGATCCATCAGGGCCATGCCGAGATTGTTGTGCCCCTCGGGATACTCCCGGTCGAGCATTACGCCCTGGTGAAAGCAGGCCACCGCCGCGACGGTATGGCCGACGGACTGGTACACCGAGCCGAGGCTGTTGTGGAACTTCGCCTGGGCGGCGTCGAGGAGGATCGCCTGCTGGATGAGGCTGACGGCATCGGCCTGACGCCCGGCCTGGTGGGCGATCACGCCCAGCAGGTGGAGTGCATCGCGTTCCTGGGGATTGCGTTGCAGGATGGCGCGATAGAGCTGCTCCGCTTCCTGGAATCGTCCTGCGTGATGGTGCTCGATGGCGATATCGAGTGGATCGAGTGCAGGCTCGGCGGTAGCAGGCATCGCATGGCTCCGGGCTCCTCCATGAACGCGTGCGTGTGTGGAATTCCGGTGGAAGGCGGACGCGTGATATCCATATCGGGCACGAAACCGCGACGGCCACCGATGCGGTCAGGATGCGACGATGCCTTCGAATCGCGTCATGGACACGTGGGGCATCATCGGCGCACGATGCTCGCACCGATGAGGGTCGGAAGTGTCGACAGCGGGTCGATCGCGTAGACCTGCACCGTGTTCCTGCCCCGGCGGAAGAACGCAGGATTCAGCGAGATGTCGTATCCATGGTTCGTGCTGCCGAGCCGGGGCGCCAGGTCCGGCCGGGCCACGCTCGCCAGGAATGTGCCGTAGACCCGCCCATTGATCACGACCCGCACCTGAATCGGGGCCGCGTCGGCCCGCGAACTGAAGGCCCAGCCAGCCAGCCGCCGGGCCGTGGCGATGGCCAGGCGGCCCACGGGGGCTTGCACGGCGACGACGCGTTGGCCGAGCGACACGAACAGGCCCGTTTCGGGGTCGAAGGCCTTCACGTCCACGATGTGATTGCCGACCGGGAGGGCGGGCATCGCCAGCGAGTAACCGTGATTCGGGTTGCCGTAGGCCGGAACGAGGTCGTCACGGGGCGATGCCGCGAGCACGGTCCCCACCAGCCTTCCATCCACCCAGAGCTGCACCGTGATCGGCTGGCTGACTGCATTGGGATCGACCGCCCAGCCCCGCACCACCAACGGCGTCGCCGTCTCGATCGCTCCAATGGGCAGGCGGTTGGCCGTGGTCCAGTTCGCAGCCGAAAAAATCGCCAGCGATTCGCCCGAGGGGCCGGCGATGTCGGAGAGTGCCACCGAGTCGGAAAGTTCCAGCGTGTAGTTCCCAACGGCGACCGTGAGCGGGGCGAGGCCGCGGATCGTCCATGTGATCGAGTCGGTCGTGGTCAGCGTCGCGCCCTCGAGCGAGATCGTCGTCCCATTGCGGGTGAGACGGAGGCTCGTGAGATCGAAGCCGGACGCCACCGGCCGGTTGAACGAAATCGTGACCGAGTCGATCGCATCGGTCAGCGGCTGGCATGGCCCGACGCGGATCCGTGCCGAGAAGGAGTCGGAGATGACAGACGTGAGGGCGGCTTCGGCGTTGAGCCGGCCGCCGGTCACCGTCTTGCCGACGAGACCGGCAACGGAGTCGACCGATCCGAAGATCGCAGCGCGAACCTCGGCGACGGTGATGGCGGGCTTCACGGCGGCCAGCATGGCCACCACGCCGGAGACCTGCGGGGCGGCCTGAGACGTGCCCGAGAGATAGCCGTAATTCCCGCCGGGGAGCGTTGAGTAGATGCCGATGCCCGGCGCGGCGAGATCGATCGTGGACGAGCCATAGTTGGAGAAGATCGCGAGATTGTCGTAGCGGTCGGAGGCCGCGACGGAAATCACGTTGGGGAGGTCGAGGCAGGCCGGGTAGCGAGGGCTCACGTCGCAATCGGCCGCCCCATTGCCCGCAGCGGCGACGAACGTGATGCCCGCCTCGCCCTGGGCGCGAATCGCCTCCTGCAGCATGCCGGAAAGACCGGTGCCGCCCCCCCAACTGTTGTTGGTGACGACCACGTTGATCCCGTGATCCCGCCGCATCATCGTAGCGTAGTTGAGTGCGGCGATGGCCTCGCCCGTGTAGCCGAGGCCGAAGTTGTCCTGGAACTTCAGCGGCATGATGGAGACGCTCCAGTTGATCCCGGCGATCCCCATCCCATTGTTGCCGACGGCGCCGATGATTCCCGACACATGCGTGCCGTGGCCGTAGCCGTCCTGGACATTGGGGCTGTTGTCCACGAAGTTCCAGCCGTGGACGTCGTCGACGAAGCCGTTGCTGTCGTCGTCGATTCCGTTGCCGGCGATCTCGCCCGGATTGGTCCAGATGTTGGCGGCCAAGTCGGGGTGGGTGAGGTCGATCCCGGAGTCGATCACCGCCACGACGACACTTTTCGATCCTGTGGTGATGTCCCAGGCCGTCGTCGCGTGGATGTCGGCCCCGATCAGGCCGTAGTTGTCGGGGGCGAGGTTGTTGAGTCCCCACTGGGACGTGAAGCCGGAGTCGTTCGGGAACGATTCACCCTGGAGCACGAAATCGGGCTCGAAGGACGCGATCCCCGCGGTGTGGGTCGCCCATGCGAGCACGTCGGCCCGGCTCGTGCCGGGCGTCGTGAGGGAGAAATAGCCGTTGCCGAGCGAGACCGCCCGCCAGTCGGGGGCCTCCAGCGGCAGGGCCACGGTCGAGCCGAGCGGGTTCGTGGAGTCGGCCAGTCGGCCGTTCCAGTGGTCGGCTCGTGCCGCCACGGCGCGTCCGTTCCACTCGAACTGGGTGACCGTGCCTCCGCTCAGCTCCGGGAGTTTGTGCGACCAACTGGCGGCGGCCATGCCGTCAGCTCGGGTCGCCGAGAGGAGTTGCCGGATTTCGAGAAATTCCGGACCACCGAGAACGCCCTTGTGACCGTTGCCCGCGTGTGTGCGGAGCCTGCGCGATCGAATCCATTCCATTGGAGGTATCAGCCACGGTGGCGTCCCAATCGGCCATCTGTGGCGATTGGTCCACCTCCGCTTTTCCGTGCCGGGGTCGAACAGGCCGGCGTCGTGCCGGTCAGCGAGTCGTTTTCATTCCGGAGGCGTTCCCGCGAACGCACCCCCCTCGCCGAAGACACTGTCGCGAACGGACGTCCTGCAATCCAGGGTTCTCTCGGAACCCCTCGTCATGCTGGGAAAAATAGTGGATTTTTAGGAGAGGAGAGACCGGACAGTCTGGGCCGATGCTGAGGGGGAAAAGCCCGCCCCAGACCGGCTCCGCCGGTCTGGGGCGGGTCGCTTTAGCGGAAGACAGATTCCGCCACGTTGATCGGATCGTGAGTCGCCTACCAGCGGGCTTCCAGGCCGAGGTTGGCGCCGCTCAAGAACATGCCTCCGCCACCATTCAACCCGGTGCCTGCCAGGTCGGAGACTGCAAAGTCGAACTGTCTCGGGGCAAGGGCCAGGCCGTTGATCCAGACAGTGTTGTAGCCGGCGCGGATGCCCCAGACCTCACTCAGCCGGTAGATCACCGACAGATTCAGGTCGCCGATGAAACCGACCTCGCTCCCCGATCCGGACCGGACACCGCGTTGCTGGTATGGTGTGAAGTCGATCAATGGATCCTGGACCTGCGATTCCGCGTTTCCCAAAAGACCGGCCTTGGCCCAGCCCTCGATCGCCCACTGGTTCCATGTCCAGCGGCCGCGGGTTCCAACCTGTCCGCCGAACATGTTGTTGTGCGTTCGCAGGGAATAGCGCACGGCCTTCAACGAGCTGTCGTCCACGCAGCAGTTGACCACGATCGAAGATTGTTCTTCGACATTCACATATCGGAATCCGGCCAGCCAATCGACTGTGAGCCAGCTCTGGCTCGATTCCCGCCATTCGTGCCGCGTGCTGAAAACGTTGGCCTCGGCGCTATTGATCAGGGAGTTGTATTTCACCGTTGCGGATTCGCCGCGGTCCGTCAGGGCGCTGCCGATCGGATTGGGCATCTGCAGGTATGCAGGCGGGGTCACCGCCGCGAACGAGGAGGCCGACATGCCGTAGACGCCGAAATAGCCGATTTCCCATCCACCTTGGCACGGGGTTCGTCGGCCGTAGAAAGATCGCACGCCCGCCGCTACCGGAAACTGCGGATCGCCTGCCGAGATCAGCGTGGCGCCGCTGTCTCGATCGACAATCAGGGGAATGCTTCCCGCCTGGTTGTCGCGTTGCCAAAAGAGTGCCTCGGTGAGCGCGTAGTCCGTCCAGAGTGGCTCGGCGACTGGGATGGGAGTTTGAAAGGCCACGCTTGTCACGTCGATGGACGGGTCGGGTGGCGGCATGAGGATCGGGTGGCTTTCCTCCGTCGCGGCCACCGGTTCACAGCAGGATGCCCCCATCACGATCAACGCCAACGCCGGCAGGAACCAGCAGCGTCGAACCCATTTCCACGAACCGAGAACCATGAGCGTTTCCATCGGCGAAATTCCGCGAGGTCATTGTGAGCAAGGTACCCCGAAGTGGGGGTGCCGATGGTTCTTCGGGAGAGAACCCCCCGAAAGTGTGGTATGTTTTGTGGTGGTCTCTTTATGACGCCTGGGGGGAATGGGTTGGCAGGTCGCTCTTGCGTGGAGCCCGCTGGAAAAGTCCTGCTGAACTCACTCCCCTGCCCTATTTCTCAGGGGCGCCCCGTCCATGGTGTCACTCGCAATCATTGGTGTTGCGATTGCCTGCCTTGTGATTCTCGTCGCCTGGGACAAGGTCCATCCGTTCCTCGCCTTTGTGCTCGTGGCGACGGGGGCCGCGGTGGCCGGGCTGACGGCGGCAGGCATTCTCGCACGCCGCGACGCTACCTGTCCGTGGAACCTGCCGGTGCGGCGGCCATGACCTCCGGCGACACGTGAGCCGCATACTGGGCGAAATTCGCCGTGAAGAGGCCGGCCAACGTGCGGGCGGTCGCATCGTATGCGACCTGGTCGGCCCATGTCGTTCGCGGCACCAGCATCTCGGGCGGCACCCCGGGACAGGCTGCTACGGCATCAAGCCCGAAAATCGGATCACGTGACACCGGGGCGGTTCGAAGGTCGCCTGAGTGGATCGCATCGCTGATCGCGCGGGTGATGGGCAGCTTCATCCGCGTGCCGATCCCGAAGGCACCGCCACTCCAGCCCGTGTTCACGAGCCACACGCGGGCACCGTGACGGCGGATTTTGTCCGCCAGCAGTCCGGCGTATTTCATCGGGTGCCAGACGAGAAAAGGACCACCGAAACAGGGCGAGAAGGTGGCCTGGGGCTCGGTCACCCCCATCTCCGTGCCGGCCACCTTCGCCGTGTAGCCGCTGATGAAATGATACATCGCCTGCTCTGGCGAGAGGCGGCTCACGGGCGGCAAGACACCAAAGGCGTCGCACGTGAGGAAGATGACGTCGGTGGGATGGCCCGCCACGCAGGGAATCTTCGCGTTGCGGATGAATTCGATCGGATAGGCCCCGCGGGTGTTCTGGGTGATGCTCGTATCGTGAAAGTCGACATGGTGCGACTCGTGGTCGTACACGACGTTCTCGAGGACCGCGCCGAATCGCAACGCCTGGAAGATGTCCGGCTCGGTCTCCGGCGTGAGATCGATCGCCTTGGCGTAGCAGCCCCCCTCGATATTAAAGATCCCCGAGTCGCTCCAGCAGTGCTCATCGTCGCCCACGAGGAGCCGCTTCGGGTCGGCCGAGAGGGTCGTCTTGCCGGTGCCGGACAGGCCGAAAAGCAGTGACGAGCCGCCGGTCTCCCGGTCGGCCGTCGCCGAACAATGCATCGAGAGAATGCCGCGCTTCGGCGCGACGTAGTTGAGGAGCGTAAACACTCCTTTCTTCATTTCGCCGGCGTACTCCGTGCCGAGGATGACCATCTCCTTCGTCTCCAGGCACAGGTCGATGCTCGTCTTCGACGTCATGCCGGCGGTGTGGCGGTTGGCCGGGAAGCGTCCCGCGTTGTAGATCACGGCGTCGGGGTCACCGAACGAAGCGAGTTCCGACGCGGAGGGGCGGATCAGCATCGTGTGCATGAAGAGCGCGTGATAAGGCCGTGAGCAGATGACGCGGACCTTCAGCCGGTGCTCCGGATCCCAGCCGGCGAACGCATCGACGCAGTAGAGGAACGGCCGCGTGTTGAGATAGTCCTTCGCCCGCTCCAGGTTGATCTCGAAGGTGTCGTCGTCGATCGGCAGGTTGACCGGGCCCCACCAGATATCATGCTCATTCCGCGGATCGCGAACGATCCGCTTATCCTTTGGCGACCGGCCTGTCTTGGCCCCGGAGTAGGCGATGAGCGCGCCCGAGTCGGCCAGCGCCGCATCGGGTTCGTCCCGGAGGGCTTCGGCGTAGAGTTCGGCCGGGGGCAGGTTGCGCCGGACGTCGGCGACGGTGATGCCGTGGGCGTTGAGATCGATATGCCGCATGGGTGCGATGCTCCGTCGGAAGGGCCGTGTTAGCCACGTAGGGCCTCCGAATCAGGTAGGCTACCGGGATCTGAAAAAGGCTTCCATGACCCCGCATCCGATCGCGCTCGCGACGAAGACCACCGCACCATGACCACGAATCCCACGCCCGCACCTCGGAACGCCGAAAAGGTGCTTTCCGAGGAGTTTTTTCTCGTCCGCGCGAAGATCCTGGACATCGCCGCGATGCTCGACCGACTCGAGCGGGCCGAGGGATCGGTGGATGACCATGCCCGTCGTGCCCTGCTCCGGCGAGCGATGGAGATCCTCCTCGACGATCAGGGCGACAAGGCGAGCCGAGTCCAACTCCTGATGAGTCGCCCCTACGACCCCGATTGGCGAAGGACCTATGGACTACGTTGATCCGCACATTCACATGGTGTCCCGCACGACCGACGACTACGAGACGTTGGCCCGCATGGGATGCGTCGCCATGAGCGAGCCGGCGTTTTGGGCGGGATTCGATCGCGGCAGCGTCGAAAGTTTCCGCGACTACTTCCGCCAGCTCACGCAATTCGAGCCGGCACGGGCCGCCCAGTTCGGTATCCAGCACTACACCTGGCTGTGCATCAACGCCAAAGAGGCGGAAAACGTCTCGTTGTCGCGCGAGGTGATCGCGATGATCCCTGAGTTTCTCGAGGCGAGCAATGTTCTTGGCGTCGGCGAGATCGGGCTCAACAAGAACACCAAAAACGAATCGATCATTTTTCTTGAACATGTCGATCTGGCGGTGCGACACGGTCAGCAGATCCTGATTCATACTCCCCATCTGGAAGACAAATACCAAGGGACCCGGATGATCCTCGACATGCTCGTTCAGGACTCGCGGGTCGATCGCTCGAGGGTGCTCGTCGATCACGTGGAGGAGCACACGATCCGAGACGTTCTCGACAACGGATTCTGGGCCGGCATGACGCTCTACCCGGTGACCAAGTGCACTCCGGCCCGTGCTGCCGACATGATCGAGCGATTCGGCCCGGAGCGGCTCATGGCCAACTCAGCCGGCGACTGGGGGCCCAGCAAGCCGACTGCGATTCCGGACTTGATCATGGAGCTGAGGCGGCGGGGGCACTCTCGCGAGCTCATTCGCACGGTGGTCTATGACAATCCGTGCCGTTTCTTCGCCCAAAGCAAGAATTTCAAGGGTCTGTCGGCACCGGCGTGATGCGGGCGCCGAAGCCGCCGAGAGCCGATACGGTTGTCGCCCGGGGCTTCTCTGTGTGCCGGCGTGGCCATGGAAAAGTGGCGCCGCGTCGGCGGAAGTGCGTTGCTATGATGACATGAGAAGCAACGGAGATGGCCAATATCGTGCGTGTCGTGAGCCCGTGGATCAATGCGGTTGCGGTCGTAGCCCTGGCGGTCGTCGGCGGTGTGCCCGAGGCGGCCGGTTCGACCGATGAATCGGCGACCGAGGCATCCGGCGGCCCTCGCGGATCGCTCGTCATCATCGGTGGATCCGAGCGATATCGCGACCGCGAACTCTGGGACACCATCGTCGATCTCGCGGGTGGGCCTGGCGCGAAAATCGCGATTTTCCCGACCGCCGGGGGCAAAGATCCGGCCCGTTCGTGCGGCCAGGTGGTGCAGGCGCTCGCCCGTGCCGGTGCCGACCCGATGGTGGTGCCGGTCGCCTGGGGCGAGCCCGACCGCTCCGTCGGCGATGCGGTCGGTGATCCTGACCTCGTTCGGCTCGTGCGCGATGCTTCCGGGGTTTACTTCGTCGGGGGTGCTCAGGGGCGGATCGCCGATGCCATGCTCGACAAGACTGGTCGGGACACGCCGATGCTCCAGGCGATCCGTGAAATCTATCACGAAGGAGGCGTGATCGCCGGCACGAGCGCGGGGGCGGCGATCATGGGGCATGTCATGTATCGCGACGCACCCTCGCCGCTGCAAATTCTGCGCAACGGTGTCGCGTTGGGAGCGGAACTCGATCACGGCCTCGGCTTCCTCGAGCCGGCATGGTTCGTCGAGCAGCATTGCCTCGTGCGCGGCCGTTTCGCGCGGGCGATCGTGGCGATGCGATCGCAGGGGATTCCCTTCGGCCTGGGCGTCGATGAAAACACCGCGCTCGTGGTCCGGCGGGGCCATGAGGCGACAGTCATCGGGTACAAGGGAGTGCTCATCATCGACGCCTCGGAAGCAGGAACTGATCCGGACGTCGAAGGCTTCAACGTGATGAATGTGAAACTGAGTTTCCTCGATCGTGGGGATTCGATCGATCTTCGAACGCTCGCCGTCACGCCCGCCGCTGAGAAATCCGACGAGATCTTCCTCGACCCGAACGACGATGACTTCGACCCCTACTACGGTCATCGCATGTTCTATACCGACATCCTGGGCAACGCGACGGTGGCCGATCTTCTGGGCCGATTGATCGACAACGAGGAAGACGAGGCGATCGGCCTCGCCTTCAACGGGCTCGACGCGCGCGACCAGCCGACCGACGGGTTCGAGTTTCGGTTCTACCGGGGACCGGACAGCAAGGGTTGGTACACGGAGAGCTTCGGCGGCGAGGACTACACCGTCCTCGGCATCCATCTCGACATCCGCCCGATCAGCATCGCGGGCCCGCTGTACGGCGCCCGCCCCGGCCGCGATTCCGATCGGCGGGTGGACGCGGAATCTGCCGACGCCCCCCGATCCGATGCCGAAGCGCCGGCCGAGTGACGGCCGACGCCGATCCCAAGGGTGAATTTCCAGGCGATTCGCGCCCCATGAAGCCAGAGCGCCGAGGGCGGGACGGTACACGCCGCGACCGGAGATCATGTATCCGGAGGACACTCAGCGGTCGAGCGACCAGGGCTTGCGGTACTCGTAGTGCAGCAGGGCATTGGCCGCGTCGTTGCCGACGAAGCGCTCCGTGGCGGCGTTCCATTCAAGGCAGCTCTTCGTCGCCAGGGCGATGTTTGCAAGGAGCGCGAAGCACGTGGAGCGGTGGCCGACTTCCACGTCACATGCCGGCAGTTCCCGCGAGCGCATGCAGTCGATGAAATTCCGGGCGTGTCTGGCGGTGAGGGAGAGATTCGCATTGCCCTTGGCGTCCAAGGCGATGTCGGGAGCGAGGATCTCCCGCGGCTCCATGCGCGGGCCCCGCTGCTGGAATTGCCCTCCCTTCTCCGGAATCACCCTCACGGCCGACTCCTGGAAATAAGCCGTGCCGCGCGTGCCGCGCAACTCGCAGAAGCCCGGATGCGGAAGCATCGGGTTTCCGTTGGCCTCGTACTGGCCGAAGACGAGCAGCCGGCCGCCGGGCAGTTCGAACGTCGTCTCAAGCGTGTCGGGGATCGTGCGATCGTCATCCACGGCATAACGACCTCCGAGGGCCACGATCCGCAGGGGCGCCTCGTCGCCGGTCATCCAGCGGGCGATGTCTATTGAATGCACGCCGTTGTTGGCCATCTGAGACGAGTAGAGATCCCACCAACGGAACTTGTACGGCGCGATGTTCTCCTGGAAAGGGCGGGCAGGCCGCGGGCCCAGCCACATGTCCCAATCGAGGTCGGCCGGCGGATCGGCCGATGTCGCCCGCCCGATGCCGCTGGGGAACATGTTGCTCAGGTGGTAGCCGCGGCTCACGGTGACCTTTCCAAGCAGGTCGTCCCGCACGAGCCCCGCCACTTCCGCAAAAAGCGGCGATGAACGGCGGTGCAGTCCCACCTGCACCACTCGCTTGGTCTCGCGGGCCACCTGCACCATGCGGCGGCCCTCGTACACGGTCATCGACAGGGGCTTCTCGACGTAGACGTCCTTCCCGGCGCGGCAGGCCGCGATCGTCTGCAGAGCATGCCAGTGGTCGGGGGTGGCGACAACGACGGCGTCGATGTCCTTGCGGTCGAGCATGTGGCGGAAGTCGCCGTATGTGTCGAGCGCGCCGTCGAACCGGGCGTTTGCCATCGCGAGCGCCGACTTGTCCACGTCGCACAACGCCGTCGGCTCGACGTCGGGCAGCTGGCGGAATGCGTCGATAAGTTGCGTTCCGCGATTGGCCACGCCGATGAAGCCCACGCGAACCCGGTCGTTGGCACCGACCACGCGGCGGGAGGCGGCTGCCGTGACGCCCGCGGCGACGGATGCCGCGAATCCGCGGCGGCTGAGCGTGGAGAACACGAACCGCATCCCAGGACCTCAACAGGGCTTCACGACGAACCGCACGGAAC
>JBJTOU010000097.1:0-29879 GCA_046074725.1 Planctomycetia bacterium | reverse complement strand
GGCGAATTGCCCTCCGAAACGCTCAAGCGTTCTGGTGCCCGACCGAGGCGGGCCATTACCGGCCAGATCCCGGCGATGCCGTGACCGCCTCCATCACGCGATCGAGATTGAAGCTGCCGGGCTTCTGCCGCGGAGGAAACTCGCGGAAGCTCTGCAGCCACTGGCCTACGTGGGCGGCGGCGGGAGCGATCGCGAACATGTGCTCGAGATACCACCGCTGGTAGTCCATGCCGATCTCCTGGGCGAGTTCGAAGGGATCCATGCGCAGGTTGACGAGCGTTGGGGCTCGCAGTTCCACGAAAGGCTGCTGCCAGACATGCATGCCATGGGCCTGCTGCTGTAGGAAGGTCACTTTCCAGTTCTCGTATCGCAACGCCGCCACGCTTCCGTCGTCGGTCCAGTAGATGAAGTCCTTGCGGGGCCATGCAGCCTCGCCTCGGAGCGCCGGGCCGAGGTCGTAACCGTCGAGGTGCACCTTGAAGTTCCGGTCGCCGATGCGGCGGCCCTTCTTGAGGTCTTCCTTGGCCGTCTTGTCGCCTGCCGCGGCACAGAGCGTCGCGAGCATGTCTTCGTGGGCGCCGATATCGTTGATCACCGTGCCGGGCTTGATCACGCCCGGCCACTTGATGGCGCATGGCACGCGGTAGCCCCCTTCCCACTGCGTGTTCTTTTCGCCGCGGAACATCGTCGTGCCGCCGTCGGGCCAGGTGAAGGCCTCGGCGCCGTTGTCGGTGGAGTACATCACGATCGTGTTTTCATCGAGACCGAGTTCCTTGAGCGTGGCGAGCACCTCGCCGACCTGTCGATCGTGCTCTACCATGCCGTCGGCATAGATGCCGAGACTGGTCTTCCCCGCCACACCCTCCTTCAGGTGCGTGAAGATGTGCATCTTCGTGGAGTTCCACCAAATGAAGAACGGCTTGTTGGCCGCCTTGGCCCGCTGCATGAAGTCGAACGTCTTGGCGTTTACCTCCTCGTCGATCGTCTCCATCCGCTTCTTTGTGAGCGGCCCGGTGTCGGTGATCTTGCCGCCCGCAAACGAATGGATCACGCCCCGTGGGCCGAACCGCTTCTTGAATTCGGGGTTCTTCGGATAGTCGGGATGCTCCGGCTCCTCCTCGGCGTTCAGGTGGTAGAGGTTGCCGTAGAACTCGTCGAAGCCGTGGTTCGTGGGAAGCATGTCGTCGCGGTCACCGAGATGGTTCTTGCCGAACTGGCCGGTCACATAGCCCCGCGCCTTGAGGAGCGTGGCGATCGTCGGGTCTTCCTTCTTCATGCCCTCGGGCGCGCCGGGTAGGCCCACTTTCGTGAGGCCGGTGCGGATCGGGGACTGGCCGGTGATGAAGGCGGCGCGGCCGGCGGTGCAGCTCTGCTGGCCGTACCAGTCGGTGAAAAGGGCCCCCTCGCGGGCGATCGAATCGATGTTGGGCGTCTTGTAGCCCATCATGCCGAGGTTGTAGGCCCCGACGTTGAACTGGCCGATGTCGTCTCCCCAGATCACCAGGATGTTGGGCTGCTTCGCCGGCTCGGCGGCGACCGTGGACGCGGATAAGGCGATGGCGCAGATCGTGGCCGCTACGGCAGCGATCGAGGACGAAAAGTGGGAGAGCGGGTTCATGGATTAGGGGGCTCCTCAAGGGCGTTGAATCAGATGGAATACGGCCTGATGAGCGATCTGTTCAATGCACAATCCGACAGAAAGCGACAGGCAGTGTGGTGGTGCTCGTCGCTCGGTGCCGACAGCCAGATGCCGGCCGCGATGGTGCATGGCCACCTTCGCCGGATCGATCGCGAACTCCGCCGCCCGACTCCGCACCTCATGCACGGTTTTCCGGATGTCCTGCACCGGAGCGGCGTTCGGCTCCGGCATCGTGCCGGTCGGCACTCGGTGGAGCACGAGAAACGAGACAAGACCCTGGTCATTGAGCTGGGGGATCGACCACCAAAACCACCCAGATGCTGCAGGGGTTCAGCACAGTTTCAGCAAAGTCATGGAGGTCAACAATGACTTGCTGAACAAAGAGCCTTGGAAACGGGCTCCACAATTGGGCCTATGCGACTCGACGTTCACCAACCAACGGAGAGGGCGGGATTCGAACCCGCGGTCCAGCTTTTGACCGGACACGTCTTTAGCAAAGACGCGCATTCGACCACTCTGCCACCTCTCCGGTCGCTCGAAAAATTCCCATGGACCGGGAACGTCTCGAGGGCTCTATTCTGGGCTTCCAGGGACGGTCACGCAAGGAGGCGTCGTTCGTCATGAAGTTCATGCACGTAGGGTCGTGGCCGGCCACCAGAGCCGTATGCATCGGGGCCGTTGCGGTAGGGCTCGCGTGCGGACGGTCACAGGCGGCGGAGAGGACGAGCCATGTCGCCTCCGCGAGCCATATCGCCTCCGCGAGCCACATCGCCTCCGCGAGGGCCACGATCACGGCCGCAGAGGCTGGCCGCCATGTCGCCGCCTTGGCCGACGATGCCTTCGAAGGCCGGGAAGCGGGAAGCAGGGGCGGACGGGCCGCCGGGGCCTACATCGTCGATGCAATCGACGAACTGGGATTCGAGCCCGCTGGCGATGCCGGGACCTATTACCAGTCCTTTGGGAGCATGCGGAACATTCTTGCGTTGGTTCGGGGGGGCGATCCCACGGTGGCCGACGAACTCGTGGTCGTCAGCGCTCATTACGACCACGTGGGATATGGCAATGCCAGCAACAGCTACGGACCCACCGGGTTCATCCATAACGGCGCCGATGACAACGCCTCCGGTGTCGCCGGCCTCATCGAGATCGCCGAGGCGATCCAGCGGCTGCCATCGCATCCCAGGCGGTCGATCCTGATCGCATTCTGGGATGGCGAGGAAAAGGGCCTCCTCGGTTCGTCGCATTTTCTCCGCGTGCGGCCCGAGCCGCTGCGGTCGTTTCCGATTGCCTTCTGCATCAATCTCGACATGATCGGTCGGCTCCGGGGGAAGCGGGTCGAGGTGTATGGCAGCCGAACCGCGTCGGGGCTGCGGGCTCTGACGGTCGCCGCGAACAACCGTCCTGCCGGGGAATCTCTCGAACTGTCCTTCGACTGGAAAATCGACCCCGATTCCGACCATTACCCGTTCATCGAGAATCGGATTCCCACGCTCATGTTCCATACCGGCCTGCATGAACACTATCACCGCCCCAGCGACGACGTGCACTTGGTGAATCTCGACGGCCTCGAGCCGGTCGCTCGGCTCACGTTTGAAACCGTGATGATGGTGGCCGATGAGCCCGGGCCGCGTCGCTCCTTCCGGCCGGAGTGCCGAAGTGAATCGGAATCGTCACGCAGAACATTGGAGGCGGTGGCCGCCTCCGGAAAACGCGGGCGTTGGGGCATCGGGACTCGTTCCGATGCGGCCGAGCCGCCTGCCCCGGTGGTCGTGCGGGTCGCCCCCGAATCTCCCGCCGCCCGGGCGGGACTGATCGTCGGCGATCGGATCGTGGCCCTCGATGGCCAGCCGCTGCTCGATCAGGATGAGATGGTCAAACGACTCGGTTCTGCTGCGGGTCGTGTGGCGGTGGAGGTGGACCGCCGGGGTCGGCTGGTGGGGCTCGAGATGGCCGAGTGACCGGAGGACTGCAACGAGATCAGTCCTCGTCGTCTTCCTCTTCGTCCTCGTCTTCCTCTTCCCAGTCCTCGTCTTCGTCTTCCCAGTCCTCGTCTTCCTCTTCCTCGTCCTCTTCTTCTTCGTCCTCTTCCTCGTCGTCCTCGACTTCCTCCCACTCGTCATCTTCTTCGAAGTCTTCTTCTTCCTCTTCCTCTTCCTCGTCCTCGTCCTCGTCGTCCTCGAACTCGTCGTCCTCGTCGTCCTCGAGTTCCTCGTCCTCTTCGTCTTCGTCGTGGGCAGCGACGATCGACGTGGTGGAACGGGCGTCGGCAAGGTCGCCGCTCGCCTCGAAGAGCGATTCGGCCGCCAGCAACTCGGGGAGTTCGCTCCAGGAGAACACGTCTGCTGACAGCACGTCCTGATGCCCTCTGGAACCCACGGCAATCGTCACGGCAAAACCTCCTCGAGTTTGTTCACGACCAAGCCCGGCCAACCGCACACCACGATCGGCATCACGAGCAACGGACCTGAACGAATCTGTCGAAACAACCTCTCGTGTCCCGACGTGTTTCTGGGACAACACGTCTCGGAACGACATTTCTGTACCCGATCGAGGGTGATCGTCCAACTCTCCGCCGAAAGATTTTTTCGCAGAAAGCCTTCGGTCTACCCACAGTCCGGGCTGGAGGAGAGTGTGGCGGGCGGTGCCCGCGGCTGCAAGGGGCCAAAAATGGCCGGTTCAGCCCGCCTCGACCGCGTTCGGCGCCGACGGTTCCGAGGCCGCCATCGGAGGCAGGTCCTCGATCCTGGCCAGCCCAAAGGCCTGCAGGAACCGACGGGTGGTCACGTAGACATTTGGCCGGCCGATCTCCTCGATCCGGCCACCGATGGCGACGAAATCCCTTTCGAGGAGGTGCCGAAGCATTTCCTCGCAGCCCACGCCGCGGATTGCCTCGATCTCGGCACGCGTGATCGGCTGCCGGTAGGCGACCACCGCCAGCGTCTCCATGGCAGGAATGGAAAGCCGGTTGTCAGGTGGCGATTCCAGAAGACGGCGCACCCACGGGCCGAACGGCCCACGGGTGAGCATCTGAAAGCCTCCAGCGATCTGCTCGACTCGGAACGCCGAGCCCGAGTCGGTGAGGAGCCCCTTGAGCTCCTTGAGGAGCACCCTCGCCCTCGTGCCGTCTGTGAGCCGTGCCAGCTTTGCAAGCCGACGCACGGTGAGCGGCTCCCGGGCGAGAAAGAGGGCCGCCTCCAGCCGTGCCAGCTCCTCGCTCCGCGGGTGACCGCCGGACTGAAGATCCTGCTGAACGCCTTCTCCGCCGGTTTCACGAGCCTTTTTTGGGCGACGACGAGTGGCGATCGTCCGTTTCGCCGTAGGAGGCGACCACAGCCGCAGCCTGCCAGCCGATCGGTCGGCCGCGAACCTCTCGGGGAGCCGTTGCCACCCGCGGCAGCCGCCGGCCAGCCGGAGAACAAGCCGCCTTGTCGATGAGGATTTCAATCGCGGCTTCATCAACGCCGCCCTCAATATCGCTGCCGAAGACCGCCCGCTTGCTGCGTTCGCCATCCCTCGACCTGGTCGATGAGCGACTGCAGTGCCGCGGCTTCGTTCGGCCCGCTCGCGTGAAACATCCTATGCAATTGGCCGTTGCGATCGATGCCGATTCGGCAACTGCCGGCAAACCCCATCGAATCGCCCGCCTGTGGCTTGCAATCAATGGCCGTCGCGCCGAGGGAGGTCAGCTGCGATCGCAGGGTTGCCAGGGCCGCCCAATCGGATGGAGATCGCGGCAGGTCGCGTGCGACCGTCGGATCGGAGACGGGCGTGGCAGGCACGGTCACCAGCGGCAGCATCGGAATGGACTCGGCCGGCTCGGCTGCGGACCGTGGTGCCATGGCGGCTGATTCCAATGGGGGTGGCGACGGCCGTGGGGCCGGGGATTTCACGGCACGGGCTTCGTGCGGTGTGCCGGATGCCATGAACGGGAGCGATGCCTGAATCGAGTTGAAAAGTCGGCAGAGTGGTTGGCTCACGGTGCGCCGCAGCATGGAACGCGCAGAAGGGGGCGTGAGGTGTGAGAACAACGCCAGCGCAGGCACGACCAGCATGCAGACCAATAACAAGAACGAACGGACCTTCATGGTGGCCATGGAGGGCGGGAGCACCGGCGTTTCGTTGCGTGACGGGGGGCCGGGGAGGGTAGCGAGGGCCGGTCGGGCTCACAACCCGGAAAGAGAAGGTTTTCAGTGCCTTTTCGGCCGGTGGGCTCACGTCCCTGGGTCACGTCCCCGGGATGGAAAGGGGAATATTTCGGACCGTGAAATCGAACGGAATCTCGTGGACCGCCATCGGCAGACGCCATCGCAGCCGTAGATCGACAGGGGCATCCGATCCTCGGGCGGCAGCTGCAGGCATCGCGAAGGCCGCCGTGAGCCTGCCACCACGATCGCTTCGGGACACCATCGACTGCGACTGCCTGTGCAACGGGGTGCCATCGTTCGACACGACCTCGACGAGACTGCCGGCGATCCAGGGCCGGTGCGATGCGAGCGCTTCCGTCGGTTCGTCATAGGCCAACTCCACGGTGACCCGCACAACATCCTCCCGCACCGATTGGTCCACCAATGTGACCGTCGCGTGGCCCACCCGCAGCCGGCTCGGACGTGCGGCATCGAGCGGAATCTCGAAGTCATGTTCGCGTCCTGCGATCCAGAGCGAGAGCGTGCCCCGGATCGAAGCCAGGGATTCAAGCCGCGGTGTGGGCTGCACGAGCGAGACAGGAAGCGAGACCGACTTCGTATCGGGCGTGACGGCCGGCTCCACGATCGCCACGCGGTGTGTCGGGAACATCGACTCGCCGGCCGGGCCATCGGCGACGATCGACCGCATCGGCAGGCGCATCGCCAATGGCACCAGTGCAGATCCCCAGTCGGCCCGAAGCATGACACGAACCGTACCGCCGTCGCCGACGGGGATGACCCGATCTACGGCGACGTTCAGTGTGCCGATCGCCTCGTTGACCGCCTGGGCTGTGGCGGCCTCCTCTAGCCCGCGCTGAATGTCGCGGAGCCGGAATGCCGCTTCGCCCGCCGCCCGTCCGCGTGCGGCGACGATCAGCGAAAGGATCGCCGGGCCCTGTTCGCGCAGGGTTTCATCGGCGGCGTCGCGGGCCTGTGCCGATGGAGCGTTGAGCTGCTCGACGAGCCGTTCGAAGGTGTGCACATTCGGCTCGGCCGCCGCGCAGAGACCGGCGATCGTGGCCACCATGCCACTGGCCAGTCGATGAACCGCACCGCGCCGGGCAGGACGACCGGACAGCAGCATCGTTCGAAATCGTCGTGCTTCGCCCATGATGGGATTCTCTCTCCGGTGCTCCGGGGCAACAATGTCGTCGCGGCTGCGAACTGGAAATCGTGGCCCATGGCGACGAGTGGCAGGACGGACAGCATGGCACGAATCGTGATCAGCCTGTGCGGCGAGGGCCGTGGACACGCCAGCCGTGTCGCCACGCTCGTCGAGCATCTCGTGACCGAGCACGAGGTTCTCGTCTACACGTCGGCCGATGCCTACGCCTTTCTCAGCAGACTGTTTCGGGGCCGGCAGGGGGGCGTCGAGGTGCGTGAGATCCCCGGCATCGTGTTCCAATACTCCGGCGGCCGCCTCGACGTGATGCGGTCGATCGCGGCCGGACTCGACTACCAGGCTCGGACGCTCGGGCCCCTCGTCGATCGTCTGATCGGCGAACTCGATGTGTTCGACGCGGAGCTTGCGATCACCGACTTCGAGCCGGCGTTGCCGCGGGCCGCCAGCCGCCGGGGAATTCCGCTCATCAGCGTCGATCACCAGCATTTTCTCCTGGCCTACGACCTCGACGCGCTGCCGAGGGCTTTGCAGTGGAATGCCTGGTTCATGAGCCATGCCGTGTGGCTCTATGTGGCCGAGGCGGCCGACATCGTCGTGTCGGCCTTCTTCCGCCCGCCGCTGCGGCGCGGCTGGGAGCATGTCGTGCAGGCGGGGCCCCTGCTGCGGTCGTCGATCACCCGGGCTGCGCCCGGCGATGGCGGCTTCGTGCTCTCCTATCTCAGGCGGCACACGCCCTTCTCGACGATCGAGGCACTGGCCGAATGTGGCATGCCCGTGAAGGCCTATGGCCTCGGTCGCCGCGAGCCTGTCGGCGGGATTTCATTCCACGCGATCGATGAGCCGAGGTTCGTCGAGGATCTCGCCGGCTGTTCTGCGGTCGTGGCGGCGGCCGGCAATCAACTGATCGGCGAGGCACTGCACGTCGGGAAACCGCTCCTTGTGCTGCCGGAGCGGGCCCACGCCGAGCAGATGATGAACGCCCACTTCCTGGCCGGCATGGGATGCGGGGAGTTCACGCCGGTGGAGGAGGTGGCCCGCGGCCGCGTGCGGTCGTTCCTCGAAGGGCGGGAGCGTTTCGCCCCGGCGCTGGCCGGCGTGGTGGGCCGAATGGACGGGACGGCCGAGGTGCTGCGGGTCATTCGCGACCGGCTCGCCGGAAGCCAGATCGGCAGTCCCCGTGGGGCCGTGCAACCGCCCATCACAGGCGGCGGATGATCTCGGGGAGAAGAGCCCGCATCGCCCGTGCCCGATGGCTGATCACTCCCTTCACCGCCGGCGCGAGTTCGCCGAAGGTGCGGTGGTACTCAGGCACGATGAAAAGAGGGTCGTACCCGAATCCGCCGCTGCCCGCCGCCACCTCGGCGATCAGACCGCAGCAGGTTCCCGACGCCGTGGCGACCACGGTGCCCGAGGGGTCGGCCAGTGCCGCATGGCATGCGTAGTGGGCCGTCCGCTCCGCGGGGCGGCGGCCTGTCAGACGCTCGAGCAGGAGCGCGTTGTTGGCGGCGTCGTTGCCGCTGGCTCCGGAGAAGCGCGCCGAGTAGATGCCCGGTGCGCCGCCGAGGGCATCCACCACAAGGCCGCTATCTTCCGCCAGCACCCATGCCCCGAGCGCCCGTGCCTGGAGCGATGCCTTGAGGGCGGCGTTCTCGGCGAAACCGGAGCCCGTTTCCTCCACCTCCACGGCCGACGCAAGCCCCTTGAGCGAACGGCAGGCGATCCTGTGCGGCGCGAGCAGTTCCACCAGCTCGCGCACCTTGCCATCGTTCGTCGTTCCGAGAACAAGCGTCCGGTTCATCTCGGGCAATGTATCCGCGGCCCGTGGAGCGGGCCACCGGTGCCGTATGACTCACCGCCAGCCGGCGGGGGCGCGGGGAACGTCGATCGGCTTGGGCTGGACATCGAGCATGATCCCGGTGATCTGCCGCGGCATGATCTGCCCCATCGCGAGCTTCGCGGGGTCGGGGCCCAGGGCCGACACGATGCGGTTGATTTCCGGGTGGGGACCGACGGACCCGTCTGCCTGCTGCTGACGGATCTGTTCGAAGCTCCCCACGCAGACGATGCTCGACTCCCGGTCATGAAACTCCCATGCCTGCCAGCCTTGCTTCCGCAGCGCCTGCGTGAGCTTGTGTGCCTGCTCGGCAGCCTCGACGAGCCTGCTTTGCAGGGGCATCGCATTGCCGCTGGCGATCGCCTTCTGGTCGAACGTCCCGGCGCCCGTGAACGTGGCGACCCGCACGGTGTAGCGGCCCGGACAATCGAGCAGGCTGTGTGTGACATCGGCGTTCATCTTGAGGACGAATTCATCCGCCTGCTCACGCGTGAAGTAGTCTTCGGGAAGAAGCGGATTGGGGATCACGAACGCCAGGTGCATCGGTCCCTTGGCGGCGTTCTTGTCGAGGCCGATCATCTTGCGAAAGTCCGAGAACGACTGGCTCTTGCCCCGTTCACCGCTGAGGGCGGTCGGATACATGCCCTTGATCTTGGCGAGCATCTTCTGCCCGCGCGGATCGTCGAATGAAGCGAAGTCGCCCACCAGCACGGCCACCTCGATCACCTGCTCGGCCTTGGCATACCGCATCTTCTTGGGAGTGCCGTCCGGGTTGAGCCCGAGGCCCTGCTCCTCGCCCGTGTAGTCGAACGATTTCTCGTGGGTGTAGGCCTTGAGCTTGTGCCCACCGCGGAGTTCATGGACCAGCCGCCGGGCGTCCTCCCGGGCGCCGGACCCGCGGAACGTGGTCGCCAGCACGAGCCAAGGCCCGTCCTTTTCCGACAGGGGAAACATCGCCTGAGGATCGATCGACCCGGCGGTGAACCACGACGTGGGAAGCCAGCCGTTTTCCGCCGTGGCCGCCGCTGGCGTGGCGGCTGCCATGAGGACGATCAGGAACAGCATCGCGGTGCGGCGGTGCATGGTTGGCGTCTGGAGAAAGTGGCTTGGGAAGGGCGGGGACGGTACCAACCGGTTCCGTTGTCTGCCAGACCGGTTGTCTCCTTGGGAAGAGAGCCAAAATGGGGCAAGATGGGAGCATGGAACAGCGATCCCGGCCGGCGATGCGGACGATTCCCATGATCGCCGTTGCGATATGGGTGGCATGCATGACCGTGCCGCCCGCGATGCTGTTGCGAGCCCGGCACGGATGGCTCGAGCAGCTCGACCGTCCCGGTGCCCAGGAGGACTGGGACGCTTTCCGTCGCGACATGCGGGCCCAGTCGGGCCGGGATGCTCCTGTCCCGGGGCCGGTCCAGCGAAAGGTGCCCAAGAGCGTCGAACCGCCGCTCAAGGTCTGGCTGCGGGACCACGTCGGCTTGGCGATCGTGGCATGGGTGATCTTCGGCAGCGTGCTCTTCGGCTTTCTTGCCGCGGCGACCGTCGGCCTACTTGCCGAGAACCATCCGCGCAGTCGCGGCGACACGGCAGAAGAGCACAAACGCGATGGCAAGAACACCGAGCAGTGACAACACGGTATGAAGTCCTCGCTGCGATCAAGAGAGCCCAGAGCCCGTCGCCGCCAGCCGTCACCGGCGGAACAGGTCCTCGGGAACGATGTGCCGTGCAGTTCGGCCGAGTTCGTCGAGTGTGCGACGCTGGCCGACCGTGTGCCACGGCGTGACATCCCGAAGTTCCGGCATGATCTCGAGGATTTGCTCGATGAGCATCGCCACGATCCGCCCCACGGGCGTGCCACCGGTCCGTTCGCGGATGGCCGCGGCGGTCTTCATCAGCTTCAGTATGCGAGAGCGTTCCAGCACAGGGCCGGAGAGCTGCCCCTCACCCTCCTCGAGCAATTCCGCCACCGGCACCTCCAGCACTTCCTGCCACCGCTGCAGGTCGGAGAGCCGGAGATCGCAGTCGGGCTGCTCCTGACGGCGAATCACCGCGAGCTCGATGCCAAGTCGGCGAGCGACGTTGCGGATGGTCACTCCCTGCTGCCGACGAACGTCGGCGATGCGATGAAATCGGCGTTGTGATCGCCGGTGCGAGCGTGCCTGCCTCTCCTCTGCCTCGGCGCCGGCCTCGGCGATGCAGTCGGCCTCGGCTCGGACGACATCCGAGTGCTCCGTGTCGGCGACCGCAAAGGGATCGACATGCGAGCCGTCCTCGAAATCGTCGCGGCACGAACGCGGGTGATCGACTATTGCCATGATCGCGGCCTCCGTTTCTGCTGCTGCCGCGATCGTCGTCGCGGTTTGATCTGTACGCATGGGCCGGCAGAAGCGTTCGCGGGACCCCAAAAAATTTCCGAGGGCCGCTTTTCAAGGGCCCTTCGCTCATTGAAACTAGGCCGCTCCATCTCTCGCCCCCTTTCCCGTTGCCTCCGCCGCATGTCCGCTCCCCTCGTCCGATCAGCAACGCCGTCGCTGGATGTCGCATGGGGCGACCTCGGCCACCGCACCACCGTCACGGCCCGGGGGCCGGATGCAGCCCGTTTCATCGACGGCTTCGCCACGGCGGCGATCGGGCCGCTGACCGTCGGATCCGGCACCGAAACCTTCTTCGCCGACGCCCGGGGGTGGGTGATCGCCATGGCCGTCGTGCTGCGAATCGACGATGGCCTCCTGATCGACGCCGAGCCAGGACTGGGAACGCGGCTTTGCGATCACCTCGAGCACTTTCACATCCGCGAGCGGCTCGAACTGGTCGATGCGTCGTCCGAATGGTCGAGCCTGCTCCTTTTCGGCCCCGCGGCCACGGCATGGCTCGTCGGACACGGAGTGAACGATCCGTCGCCGCTCTTCGGCCACCAGGAGTCGATGCTCGGAGGCTTCGCGGTGCGTCTGCTGCGGACGGACTGGTGGTCGGATTCGGGCTGGCTTGTGCGATGCCAGGCACACGATCGCACGCGGTTCGTCGAGTGGCTGCGACAGCAGGGGCTGGCAGAGGCGGATGCCGCGGCGGTGGAAACCCTGCGGATCGAGCGAGGCACGCCCCATCCCTGCGACCTTCCGGAGAAGACGCTCCCGCAGGAACTCGGCCGCGATGCCCGCACTCTTTCGTTCACGAAGGGCTGTTACCTCGGCCAGGAAACGGTCGCTCGCCTCGACGCGCTTGGTCACGTGAATCGGCGTCTGGTGGCCGTGGCGGTCGATGGCGATCTTCGTGCCGGAGCCGAGGTGCGTGGCGGCGGCGGTGAAGCCTTCGGCATCCTGACCTCCGCATGCCACTCGCCGCGGCTCGGCTGCGGGCTCGGCCTCGGAGTTCTCTCGACGAAGGCGGCCGCATCCGAGATCACCGTCGATGGCATGGCCGCCCGGATCGTGAAGGTGCCGGCATGAGCGACCCGCATCACGATCGGGACTCCCGACACGAGGTTCTGCTCGAGACGAAGCGGTTTTCCGTCGTGCGGATGGATGAGCCGTGCACCGACGGATCGATTCGGCACCGCGAGGTGGCGATCCATCCCGGGAGCGTGGTGATCGTGCCCATGGTCACGGAAGACGAGGTCTGCCTCATCGAAGTGGTTCGGATCGCCGTGGGGGAGACGCTCATCGAGTTGCCCGCCGGCACGCTCGACCGACCGGAACCCATCGCCGAAGCAGCCCGCCGCGAACTGGCCGAGGAGACGGGATACCGCGCCGGGCGGATCACCGCGATCGGTGCCCTTTGGATGTCGCCCGGCATTCTGCGCGAACGCATGCATCTGTTCGTCGCGGAGGATCTCGTGCCCGGCGAGCAGGCGCTCGAGCCCGGCGAGCGAATCACGGCCCGGGTGGTGCCGTGGGACGAAGCGATTGCGATGTGCCTCGACGGCCGCATCCACGACGCCAAGACGGCGGCGGCGCTCCTGCTGGTCAACCAGCGGCGCCGGCGGGGGGAGCGGGACGAGGATCAGCGCTGACCGGATGCCTGTCGAGCAGGAAGAGCAGGCCGCCGATCAGACCGCTGATGATCGTGATGAGAAACCACAAAAGTGCGATCGCCACGGCCTGCTTCGTCGGGACGCCGTGTGGAGCCAGGAGTACCGCCATGCCGCCTTCGCGGACGCCCACGCCGTTGATGCTGATGGGGACCAGCATGGCGATCATCAGCAGCGGCACGACCACGCACCACATGGACAACGGCAGGACCACCCCAAGCCCACGAGCGATCAGGGAGACGGTCACCGCGTTGCCGAGTTGGATCAGAAGGCTCCAGGCTACGGCGCTGGAGAGCAGCGAGGGCCGCCTTTGGTAGGGAAGAAGCTGCGACAGGAACTGCCGAGCCGGGCTCGAGGGGATGGCCCCGAGGAGCCGATCGAGCGACCCGACCGCGAGCCAGATGATTGCGAGCATGCCTGAGAGCAAAAGGCCAACTGCGGCGAGCGTGCCCCGGGTGTCGAGCGACCATTCCATGGCCATCATGGCGGCACCGGCCAGCACGCCCAGGCCTGCCAGCCCGGTGAGCCGGTCCGCCAGCACGGTGCAGCCGGCGAGCAACCGTCGCGGCGTGGAGTCGGCGAGCCGATAGGCCTTGATGAAATCGCCGCCGATCGACGACGGAAGGCAGAGGCTGAAGAACATACCCTCGAAGAACCGCCAGACGAAAAGACGGCTTGGGTAGGAAAACCCGAGCGGGCGGGCCAGCGATGCCCATCGGTAGCCGGCGATCACCTGCGCCCCGATCGCCAACGCGACGGCGGCTCCCCACCACCGCCAGTCGACCGTTTTCATGAGGGAAAGAAATTCCCCGCGATCGACACCACGCAGAACGACCGCCATCAGCACGAGGGTGATCCCCACCCGCAGCGACGTGCTCGCCCAGAGGGGAATCGCCGGGCGGCGGATCGCGCGGGGGGCGGATGGCGGATGTTCGGCGGGAGGAGTGCTCATGATGGATTCGATGGCCGATGCGGCGTACCCTACCGGAAGACGGCGGGTTCCTCCCAGTCTGGTTGTATGCCGATGCGCATGGAATGGTTCGAAGTGTCGCTTGCGATTGGCTCCGCCTTCGTGTTTGGGGCGGTCCTGGGAAGTTTTCTCAACGTGGTGATCCACCGGGTTCCGCGGGGTGAGTCGGTGGTTTTCGGAGGCTCCCGGTGCCCGCGGTGCACGGCGGCCATCCGTGCCCGCGACAACATTCCCGTGATCGGCTGGCTCCTTCTTCGCGGCCGCTGTCGCGATTGCGGCGCACCGATTTCACCGCGGTATCCGGTGGTGGAGGCGGCGTGCGGCTTGGCCTTGGCTGGCCTGGTGGCCGCGGTGATCGCCTGTCTGGCATGATATGGTCCGGGATCCACCCCCATAGGAAAGGAACCATGGCTGTCTCCTCGAAACGAGCGCTCGTCACCGGAATCACCGGCCAGGACGGCTCGTACCTCGCCGAGTTTCTCCTCGACAAGGGGTACGAGGTGCACGGTTTGGTCCGGCGGTCGAGCACGTTCGGCACGCAGCGGATCGAGCACCTCTACCGTGATATTCACGAGGTCGGCAGGCCGCTGGTGCTCCACCATGGCGACATGGCCGACGGCAACGGGCTGGCACGGCTGATCCGCGAGATCCGCCCGACCGAGGTCTACAACCTCGCCGCGCAGAGCCATGTCCGTGTCAGTTTCGACCAGCCGACCTATACCGCCGACGTTACCGCCGTGGGCACCCTGCGGCTTCTGGAGGCCATCCGCGACCTCGAGGACTCGGTCGGCTATCAGGTGCGGTTCTACCAGGCGTCCAGTTCGGAGATGTATGGCAAGGCGGCGGAGGTGCCGCAGTCGGAGACGACACGGTTTCATCCCCGTTCGCCGTATGGCGTCGCCAAGCTGTACGCCCACTGGATCACGGTCAACTATCGGGAAAGTTACGGGCTGCATGCCTCCTGCGGCATCCTCTTCAATCACGAGAGCCCCCGGCGCGGCGAGACGTTCGTGACCCGGAAAATCACCCGGGCGGCCACCCGGATCAAGCTCGGGCTCCAGCAAAAAATCTACCTCGGCAACCTCGACGCCCTCCGCGACTGGGGCTTCGCGGGCGACTACGTGGAGGCGATGTGGCTCATGCTGCAGCAGGACAAGCCGGATGACTATGTCGTCGCCACGGACGAGACCCATTCGGTGCGCGAGTTCTGCGAAAAAACCTTTGGCAGGCTCGGCCTCGACTACCGTGACTTCGTCGAGATCGACCCTCGCTATTTCAGGCCGGCGGAGGTCGATCTGCTGCTTGGCGACTCGCGGAAGGCCCGAACGGCGCTCGGGTGGAAGCCCCGCGTGTCGTTCGACGATCTGGTGGCGATGATGGTCGACGCCGACATGGAATTGGCCCGTAAGGAGCAGGTGCTCCTCGCCGCCGGCCATGGCGACGCACTGCCCTGTCACTGATCGAGCGGGGCCGCGGCCGACGATGATGAATCTTCGCGATACAAGGATCGTGGTGACCGGCGGCGCCGGTTTCCTGGGCACGTCGGTCTGCCGGGTGCTCCGCGATCGCGGTGTGCCGGCCGGCAACATCATCGTGCCACGACGCCGGAAGTACGACCTCACGATCGAGTCGGACGTGGAGCGGCTCTACGCCGATGCCCGCCCGGATGTCGTCATCCATCTGGCGGCCGAGGTGGGGGGCATCGGGGCGAACATGGCTCAGCCGGGCCGTTTCTTCTTCGCCAACATGGCGATGGGGCTGCACCTGGTCGAGCATGCCCGGCGCAACGGGATCGCGAAGTTCGTTCACACCGGCACCGTCTGTGCCTATCCCAAGCATTGCCCGATCCCCTTCCGCGAAGACGACATCTGGAACGGATACCCGGAGGAGACCAACGCCCCGTATGGCGTCGCCAAGAAGGCCATCTTCGTGATGCTCGATGGCTACCGCAGGCAGTACGGGCTGCCAAGCGCCGTCGTGGTGCCGGTGAACCTGTATGGTCCGCGGGACAACTTCGACCCGGCCAGCAGCCATGTGATTCCCGCGCTCATCCGAAAATGCGAGGATGCGAGGCTGGCCAATGCAGCCGAGGTGGTCTGCTGGGGCACCGGACGAGCGACCCGGGAGTTTCTCTACGTGGATGACGCCGCCGAGGGGATCGTGAGGGCGGCGGAGGTCATGGAAGAACCGGTGCCGATCAACCTCGGCGGTGGCGTGGAGATCCCGATCCGCGACCTCGTGGCGAAGATCGCCAGGGCGTGCGGCTATCAAGGTGGGATCACGTGGGACACCTCCAAGCCCGACGGCCAGCCGCGTCGGGCCCTCGATATCTCGCGGGCGAGGAGCCTGCTCGGCTGGGAGCCGAGGCAGGATTTCGACGCCGGGCTCGCGGCCACGGTCGCGTGGTGGCGCCAACAGACGGGGCCATGACGTCCCGATCCCGCTCCGGACCGATCACGTCACTCCGGCAGCAGGGAGCCGTGGCCGAGGATGAACTTTCGTGTCCCCGCCGGCCCGTCGAAGATCACCGTGCCCACCGCCCGTGGACCGGTGCCGCTGATGCCCGAGAGCGTCCCGGCGCCATAGTCCGCATGACGCACCCGTTGCCCCGGATGGAATGACGTCTGCGGCTTCACCAGCCCCGCCAGCGTGGCGGCAAGGTTGGTCGTCGATTGAAACCGTGGCCTGGGCTGCCGTGGTTTTCTCGTCATCGCCTCCGGGGCGTCGTCGAGTTCCAGCACGAGGCCTTCGCCATGAGGCCGCATGGCACGCTGTGGCGACGGCTCGTCTTGGGCGAACTCGTCGGCACCGCCAGGCCGATCGACGCAATCGTCCCAAGGATCACGGGACTCCAGCCCGGCGCCGGATGGCGCCTCCGTGCCGGTCACCTCCGTCTCGCTGCCGGTCATCTCGGTGAGAAAAAGGCTCGGTGCATTGACCCGTCTCGAACCGCGGTAGTCGCGGAGCCTGGCGCAACTGGCATGCACCTCCTCCTTGCCGCGAGTGATGCCGACGAAGACCAGCCGCCGCTCCTCCTCCATCTGATCAGGATGGTCGAGGCTTCGCTCGTGCGGCAGGATGCCATCCTCCATCGCGATCATGTAGACGATCGGAAACTCGAGCCCCTTGGCGGCGTGGAAGGTCATCAGGGCCACCCGCTGACCGTCCGCATCCCACACGTCGGTGTCGGCGACCAGGGCCGTGGTTTCGAGGAACGCGGTCAGCGCGTCGTCGCCTCCGTCTCCGCGCACGAACGACTCGTCGAGCTGCTGGGCGGCCGTGACGAGCTCCTCGACGTTCGCCAGACGGTCTTCCCCCTCCTGCTCGTCCTCGGCCTCTTCCGCGAGCATCCGGCGGTAGCCGGTGCGGTCGAGCACGGCCTCGATGATCGGCGCGACCCGGTCGCCCGAGTCGGCAGCGAGCCTGGAGAGGTCACGGTGAAGCGACGCGAAGGCCACCAGCGACTTTCCGGCGCGGGCCGACACGCCCGAGATCGACTGGGCGACGGCCGCCGCCTCGAGAAGCCCCATCCGACGCTCGGCGGCCCAGGCTCCCGCCTCATCGAGGGAACGCTTGCCGATGCCCCGCGGCGGGACGTTGACGACTCGGAGCAGGGCCTCGTCGTCGCGAGGATTTTTCAGGAGCCGAAGCCAGGCCACCACGTCGCGGATCTCCCGCCGCTTGAAGAACTCCAGTCCTCGGACGAGTTGGTACGGCACGCCGCGGCTTCGGAGCGCGACCTCCAGCGCCCGCGACAGCGCATTGGTGCGGAACAGGATTGCGAAGTCGCGCGGCTGCCGCGCGCCGGAGCCGATCGCATGGGCGATCTCATCGGCGATCCGGTCGGCTTCGTCGTGACTGGTCGAGTCGAGCACGATCCGCACCGGGCTGCCGGCCGCGGCCTCCGTGACCAGTCGCTTCGGCTTTCGCTTCGAATTGTGGGCGATGAGCCGGTCGGCCGTGCCGAGGATGTTGGCCGTGCTTCGGTAGTTGTGCTCCAGCGTAACCACCGTCGCGGACGGATAGTCCCGTTCGAACTCGAGGATGTTGCGGATGCTCGCGCCCCGCCATCCGTAGATGGCCTGGTCGGGGTCGCCCGTGACCGCGAGATTCGGGTGGTCGATCGAGAGGCCGCGAAGGATGCAGTATTGGACGGCGTTGGTGTCTTGGTATTCGTCAACGAGGATCCAGCGATGCCGGGAGTCGAGGATCGTCCGCAGGTCGGGGCTGTCCACGAGCAGTTTCGCGACATGCACCAACAGATCGTCGAAGTCGACGGCGTTGCTTTCCAGCAGCATCGACTGATAGACGGGCCAGAGCTGCTTCGCGACCTCGTCGACCGGTCGGCCCCACCGCGGCTCGAACGATTCGGGCGTGACGAGGTCGTTCTTCGCCCGGCTGATGACCCCGGCGATCCGGCCGATCGGCGTGTGGGAGAGCGAGAGGCCAAGCCGCTTGGCGGCACGCTTCAGCAGGCTTTCTGCGTCGTCGGGATCGAGGATCGAGTAGTCGCTCGTCAGGCCGACATGGCCTGCGTGCCGGCGCAGGAGCCTGGCGGCGAAGCGGTGAAAGGTGCCCATCTCGACCGGCTGTGGACCGACCAATTCCGTGACGCGACGCCGCATCTCGTCGGCGGCCTTGTTGGTGAACGACAGGGCGACGATCTGGTGGGCCGGCACGCCGACATCGATGAGATGGGCGATGCGATGGGTGACGACGCGGGTCTTCCCGCTCCCCGGACCGGCGAGCACGAGCAGCGGACCCTCCACGTGCGTGGCGGCTTGCCGCTGGGATGCGTTGAGTGAATCGAGCGAGATACCAGACACGATTGCGATCGCACCACGCGGGTGAACGAAGGCGGGCCGTACGGTGCGCGGATGCCGATGCGATTCTGCCGTCAGAACGGACGTCCCGGGAGACTTCCCGAAGTATAGTGCCGCGGAGGTTCCAGGCGCGCGGACTCCGGTCGCCCGGAAAACAATGCGCCGGTCAGCCGTGAGAGCAGCCAGAGCGTGCCCAGCGGAAGGATGATCGTGGAGATCGTGAAGTAGATGGCGAGGTTCACGATCGATTCGCCGATCGCCGCGAGTTGATCGTAGATTTTCCGCGCGCGATCGCCGATCGCATCGACCGGGTTGTACCGCTCCCACCAGGGCCGGTTCGTGTCGGCGGCCTCCGCCTGCTCGATGGATCGGGTCGTCGCGGCCACCGCGTCGGACGCCTGCCGGTAGCCTGGCTCAAGAAACCTGTCCGCGACGAGCGAGTCGATCCAGCCCGCGGCCGGCAGGGCCAGCCTGGCGAAAAGAGCGAGGCCGAAGAGCCGGCGGCTCCAGATGAAAAGCGTTCCTCGTCCTTGGTCGCCGCAGAATCCAGCCGCGGCGAGGACCGCGATGGCCGGCACGAAAAGCCAGGCGCCGAGTGTCGCGGCCACCTGCATGCCAAGCCGCTGCACGCCCAAGGCGGTCGTGCTCGCCAGAAGGAGCGAGGCATACTGCTCGACGAGATCGTTGACGGGATCGAGCGCCTGGCCGATGCCGACGCTTCCGCCGGGGCCAAACGAGAAGCTCACCTCGGAACTCTGTGCAAGCGAGATCGCGCTGTCGAGACCCCGCGTGGCGGCCAGGGCCGCCAGCGCGCGGGCGAAGGAAGCCTCGACCCAGGCCTCCCCCTTTGTGTCGGCTGCTGGCGCGATTCCCAGGAGCACGACGGCGGCCACGGCCGCCTGGATCACCGCCCGCGCGGCCGGCGGCCGGAGCCGCTCCGGCAGAAAGGAAAGCCAGCGACCGTCGGCAAGCGATGCGAGATGATCGTCGAGCCCGCCGAGGCGGTGTGCGGTCGAGTCCATGACGGGAGTCCCTCCGATGACGACCTCGGGCGAAGCCGCCACGGCGTCGCCCGTTCCCAGTCAATCGTACGCCATCGATGGGGTGGTCGGGGCGGGCGGTAGGCAAAAACAGGACTTTTGCACTATAGTGCCGACGGCTTTCACACGGGCGTGTTCGTCCGCGGAGCCTGCGTCACGACGCGACCGTCAAACCACTTTCGAAACCAGCACGGGAGGGACCCCATGCCGCGCGTTCCATATAAAAACCTGAACCAGACCGATGAACTGGCCGAGAAGCTCGAGATGAGCACGGCCGAGATCGGGCTTTCGGTGCGGACCACCAACTGCCTCGAGGAGAAGGGAATCTTCACCGTCCACGATTTGCTGAACTGCACCCGGGCCGACCTGCTCTCGATTTCCAATTTCGGAGAGAAGACACTGGAGGAGGTGTTCAAGGCGTTGGAGAGGATCGGTTTTTTCCGCGCCAGCAGGCCTGCCGAAACGAGCGAGGAGCCACGGGAACCGGTCGAGCAGGCCTCGTAGCCGGGGGCATGCCTGCCGGGCCGCGCTGCCGGCCGGTGCGCCACTGGCGGGAGGACGATGGTGAGGCTTCCGCGGTTTTTCGAGAAAAAACGGGGTGAACGACGGACCGGTTCCCCGGCATGGGGATCGTTCGGCGAGGCCGCGTTTTATGCGGTCTTGCTCCTGGCGGGGCTCGTCTTCGGAGGCCTGCTTGTCTCCGGCGTGGCCGTTCCAGAGTGGCGGATCAATCACGACTTCGTCGCCGCCCGCGGTGTCGTGCTCGCGAAGGGGCTCGTGCGCCGAACGCACTTCGACCCTCCCGGCGTGAGCCATGCCACATGGCTGCCATCGTTGCGTCTGCGATATGCCGTCGATGGTGCGATGCGGGAATCGTGGAGTGGTGGAGCATCGACCACGGCGACCACGGACCGCGGGGCGGCGCTCGCGAGGCTCCAATCGCTCCCCTCGCCAGGCTCCGAGATGCCCTGCTGGTATGACCCGAGTGACCCCGGAACGGTCGTTCTTGCCCGGGGCTACAACTGGTGGATGTGGCTGCTCACACTCCTGCTCCCGGGAGCGCTGGTGGCCTTCGGGGGCAGTGGACTCGTGAGGGCGGTTCGGGCCTGGGGCAAGTCGGAGGAGCACAGGGCCGCCGTCGCCGGGCTTCCCGAGAAACTCGCCCCCATGGCCCACGGCCTTTCGGCGGCTCCGGGATTTCCAGGTGTGCCGGCCTGCGACGACCTCATCAACTCGCCCGGGACGATCCTTCGCTATCGGCTCCCGATCGAAAGCCCGGAAAATTGGGCGCTTCTTGGCTTCGGACTTTTTGCCTTCCTCTGGAACGCCGTGCTCGTGGTGCTGGCTGTCGGAGCCGGGCTCGACCTGATGGGAGGCCGCATCGACTGGCTTCTCATCGGACTCCTCGTGCCATTCGCGGTGGTGGGCATCAGTGGGATCGTGCTGTTCGTCCGGGGGACGGTGCTGGCCACCGCCGTGGGGCCCACGCAGGTCGAGGTGTCGGATCATCCGCTGTTGCCGGGCAATGCCTACGGCGTGCTGGTGGCGCAGGCTGGGCGTGGATCATTCCGGACACTCGAATTGCTCCTCGAAGTCGAGGAACAGGCGACCTTTCGCCAAGGCACCGACACACGCACCGAACGGCTGGTCGTCTGGAGCCATCCGGTGAAGAGATGGCACGACGTCGATTTGGCCCCGGGCGCCAGGTTCGAAGCCGAGACGGTCGTGCGGCTTCCCGACGACGCGATGCACTCCCTCCACTCTGGGCATAATGTCGTGAGTTGGCGGTTCGTGGTTCGCGGTGTCTCCGACCGTTGGCCTCCCTTTCGCCGCGTCTTTCCGGTGGTCGTGTTTCCCGGGTCGGCCCCGGTCCGCACGGCACGGTCCGAGGTCGAGGAGACGGTGCGATGAACGGCCTCCGTGATTCCTCCCGTGGGCGACCGCGAGTCGAGGTGCAGTTCGGCCGTCCCGATCGCGCGTATCAGCCGCACGATCAGCTTGCGGTGCGGTATGAGATCATGGGACTCGGCACCGAGCAGGTGCGGGCGATCGAGCAATCAATCGTCTGGTACACCGAGGGGAAGGGAGAAGAGGATCTCGGAATCCATCTCTTCGAGCGGATCACAGAGGCCGAGCGACTCCCGCCAGCGACGACATCTGGTTCGTTCGGAACGAGGCTCCCGGCCAGTCCACTGACCTACGAGGGCGTGATCGTGAAGGTGCGATGGTGCGTTCGCGTGAGGATCTTCTTCGACGGTGGCAGGGATTTCGTGTCGGAGCATGTCTTTGACGTGGGGTCGATTCCGCCGGTCCGTCTTCTCCAGCGGTCGCCGGCCGCCGGAGCGGAGCCGTGATCGGTGGCTCGAATCCGTTCGCGACCAGGTTCACGCAGCCTGGGCGGCTCGTGTCGGTCGATGCGGAGGGCCGCCCGATCGACCTCGTGGCGCTCGTGATGAGGCTCGACCGCCTTGGAACGGCGGCCGCCCTTCTCGGTCCCCACGGCAGCGGCAAATCGACGCTGATGGTCAACCTCCACGAGGTTGCCGTCGGCATGGGGCGATCTGCCATCTGCATCCGGCTCCGGTCGCCGTGGGATGCGGTGCGGGCCCTTGTGGCGACGATGGGCATGTCGCGAAACGGCCTGGTCTTCCTCGACGGTTGGGAATGCGTCGGCCCCGTCGTCCGGTGGGCGCTTCGTGCCTCGGCACGGGCGAGAGGCTGCAGGCTGATCGTGACCTGCCACGATGCCAGATGGCTTCCCGTACTCGCCCGGTGCCGACCGACGATGGCGGTGCTCGAAGCCATCGTGCGACAGTTGTCCGACGTGGCGCCGTGGCTTGGAACGGAGGTCACGGCCATGGATCTTCAAACGGCATTCGACCGACACGGAGGAAATGTCCGCGAGGCTCTTTTCGAGCTCTACGATCGGGTCGAGGAACGCCGGGATCGCCTCGAAGCCCACCGGAGCCCCTCCGACCGATCCCCAGTGGTACGGTCGTGCCGACCGTACCGATTCTGCCGTGCCGAGTCGGGAAATTCATGAAAGGTCCGAGGATTTTTTTCCAGCGTGCGCCCTCCGACGCAACCTAGTGTTGGGTGTCGTGGTTTCGCCGTGTACCGGCGGAGCCGCCAACCTTGTCGGAGGATCTGCGATGGTGATGCGACGTGCGACAGTGATCGCGCTGCTGGCCGGCGGCGCTCTTTTCGGTGGAGCGAGCCCCTGCGATGCCCAGTGCTGCCTGGACGGGCTTTTCGCGGGCTGCGGCTCCTGCTTCCGAAAGGCTCCCCCGGCCTACGCCGTGGCTCCGGTCATGGCGCCGATTCCGGCCCCGCCTCCGCCGGTGATGGTGCCGATGCAGCAGGTGAGCTACGTCCCCGAAACGACCTACCAGACCAAGTACGAGTGTGTGCCGGTGACGGCGTACAAACCATCCTGCGAGGTCGATCCGTGCACCGGCTGTACGCGGGAATGCATGGAGCAGGTGGTGAGCTATCAGCAGCGTCCCGTGAGCGTCCCCGTGACGCAGTATCGAGCCGTCTACTCGACCAAGTACGTGCAGATGCAGCCGGGCTACGGGGCACCGTCGCCCTATGCCGCTCCACCGGCCGCGTATCCGGCCGCCGCGCCGGCGGCCAGCCCCTTCTCGGCGCCGGTGCAGACCTCGCCGCAGGCATGGGGCGCCGCAGGGGCCGACGTGCCACAGCAGTTGATTCCGGGGCAGCCGAACTTCTCGGCTCCGGCGTTGCCCCCAGCGACCATGCCTCAATCGACTTTCCAGCAGCAGGTCGTGCCCCAAAGCGGTATCTCCGCGGCGACGGTGCCCGCGCAGCCGCAGCTTCAGCCGACGGCGCCGCCGGCACTCGCTCCGACGCCGTCGCTCAAGCCGATTCCCGAACTTCCGCGGACGACGCCCCAGAACGGATCCAATGCCACCAACGGCAACGGCGGCACTGCCAATGGACAGGCTCCCGCCGCCGGTGCCAACGGCCAGCAACGGCCGTTGGCGGCGCCGTCGCTGGCGCCCGTCCATCCGTCGGCCGCGCCGGTGCAGGGGGGAGGACTCACTGCTCCAGGCATGCCAGTCGTGCCGGGACCGGGCCCAAGCCCATCGACGGGCGCGTTCCCCAAACTGCTCGAACCGACCGGACATACGACCCAGTACCATCCGATGACGATCCCAACCTCGGCGTGGCAGCCCGTTCAGCCGGCCATGCCGAGGCAGCAGGTCATGGTTTCCCCTCCGCAGCCGGTCGCGTATGCTTCCGGACAGGCCCGTGGCGGCTATCCCACCGCCGCCTTGCCGATCCGCTCGCAGCAGTAGGGTTTATCTCCTGACCGGCACCGTGGCCGACCGGTCCCCAGGCCGGTGGCGACCGTGACCAACAGCGACATCAGTGCCGTCTTCGATCACGTCGCCGACCTGCTGGAGTACGAGGGGGGCAACGCGTTCCGCGTGCGGGCCTACCGCAATGCCGCGAGAACGATTCAGTCGATGGTCGAATCGTTGTCGAGCGTCCGCGGGGATACCGGCCGGAAGCTGACCGACATCGAGGGGATCGGGGCCGATCTCGCCGGCAAGATCGAGACGCTGCTCGACACGGGGCGTCTGCCGCTGCTCGACGATCTCCAGAAGCGGGTTCCCGCCGTCGTCTTCGAACTGATGCGGGTGCCCGGGCTGGGGCCCAAGAAGGTCAAAGCGCTGGTCGATGGACTGGGCATCGATTCGCTCGATTCGCTCGAACAAGCATGCCAGGCGGGCCGGGTCCGCGAACTGAAGGGTTTCGGGGCGAAGACGGAGGCCGCCATCCTCGAGAACATCGCCTTCGCCAAGAGCCCCGAGCATTCGCGGCTGCTCTGGGAGGAGGCCGACGCGATCGTGCAGCCGCTCGTGGAGTGGATGCGGCAATGCTCGGCGGTGCGGCAGGTGGAAGGGGCGGGCAGCTGGCGGCGCGGCCGTGAGACGGTTGGCGACCTCGACATCGTGGCCGACAGCAACGACGCGGCGGCCGTGATGGATCACCTTCAGTCGTGGAAGGAATGCGGTGATCTGCTGCTGCGTGGCGACACGAAGATGAGCGTCCGCGGGCCACGGGGTGTCCAGGTCGACCTCCGCGTCGTCGATCATGGCTCGTTCGGCGCCGCGCTCCAGTATTTCACCGGCTCGAAGGATCACAACGTGCGGCTGCGTGCCCGTGCCCGGGACCGCTCACTGACGATCAACGAATACGGCGTCTTCCAGCTCGTTCCCGGTGACGATGGAACCGCCACGCCAGTGCGGGGAAAGGCCGTCGCGGGCCGTACGGAGAAGGATGTCTACGAAGCCGTCGGCCTTCCGTGGATTCCACCCGAGATCCGCGAGGGTGGAGACGAGATCGCGTTGGCCGAATCGGGAGAGCTGCCCCAACTGGTCGCGCTCGACGACATCCGCGGCGACCTCCACATGCACACCACCGCCACCGACGGCGAGGCGACGATCGGCGAGATGCTTCGGGCGGCGATCGCGCGGGGGCTCGAGTACATCGCGATCACCGACCACGGCCAGCGGGTGACGATGGCCCACGGCCTCGATCGCAGGCGGCTTTTGAAACAGTGGGCCGAGATCGATCGGATCAACGAGTCGCTCTGCGAGGACGGCACGCCGCCGATCGTGGTGCTCAAGGGCATCGAAGTCGACATGCTCGAGAAGGGCGGGCTCGATCTCCCCGACGACGTCTTGGAGCAGGCCGACTGGGTGGTGGCCAGCCTGCACTACGGGCAAAACCAGCCTCGTGACCGGATCACGAAGCGGATCATCGAAGCCATCGAGAATCCGAACGTCAGCGTGATCGGCCATCCCACAGGTCGACTGATCAATCGACGGCCGGCCTACGACGTTGACATGGAGGCGATCATCGAGGCGGCGGCAAGGACCGGAACATTCCTGGAGATCAACGCCAATCCGTGGCGTCTCGATCTTGACGATCGCCATGCACGAGCGGCGAAGGCGGCCGGAGTGAAGCTCGTGATCTCCACGGATGCTCATTCCACGCGTGGCCTCGACGTGATGCGGTGCGGCGTGCTCCAGGCGCGGCGTGCCGGCCTGGAAGCCACGGATGTCGCCAACACCCACACGCTCGTCCAGCTCCGAAAACTCCTGACGTAGGGCCGGGCTTCAGCCGGGTATGTCTCCAAGCCCAACCCGGCTCAGGGCTGCTCACACCCTCACGCGGACGTTCGCAGATGCCCTCCAGGCATCTGCTCTCTGCATGTCCGCTTCGCTTCGCCATCCATGGCTTCGCTCGCTCCCATATCCCGCTCGGGGGGGGGAGAAGCCCGGAGCCTCCGCCCAAAGAACCACAGACTGAGTGCGGGGAGTCCGAAGCCTCGCCCCACATGAATTCGGTCGTTTCTTGTCCGGGGCTGACCGTGCCACGGAGCCGGCGTTGGCAGCAAGCGCAGGCAGGATGCCGAAAGCGCCGCTGGCATCGAGCGAACGAAGGGCACGATGCCCGTCGTGAGCGTCCGGCGATGTGGTGCGGTCAGCCCCGGACGCCCGCGTTGATCGGCTGAAGAGGGCTACGGTGACTTCACACACCGAAACCCGATGTGGTTGGTGCCGCTCGACACTTCCCCTTTGCCACGGGTGCCGACGATGTAGCGGGCACAGTAAGACTCGGAGCAGAGGAACGACCCGCCGCGTTGCACGCGTTTGGGCACGCCCGGCTCCTGAGGGTCGAGGCTGTTGTCCGGGCCCGTGGGGTTGCGGATGCCCTGACGCGCGGCGCGGACCTGCCTGGCGTAGGCGTCGGGCCGGTACCAGTCGGAACACCACTCCCAGACGTTTCCCGAGACATCGTGCAGGCCGTAGGCGTTGGGCGGATAGGTCGCGACCGGGGCGATCCCTGTGAAGCCGTCCTTGGCCGTATTGTCGTCGGGAAACCGCCCCTGCCAGGTGTTGGCCATCCAGCGGTCGCCAGGACGGAAATCGTCGCCCCAGGGATACATCGCCCCCTCGAGGCCGCCGCGGGCGGCACGCTCCCACTCGGCCTCGGTGGGCAGCCGCTTGCCTGCCCAGGTCGCATAGGCGGCGGCGTCCTCGTAGGCCACGTGCACGACCGGATCGTCGTCGTGCCCCTCGATCGAACTGTCCGGCCCGAACGGGTGGCGCCAGTTCGCACCTTTGACGTAATTCCACCAGAGGAGATGGTTGTCGAGTGACACGGCCTCGTCCGGCGGAGTGAAGACGACCGAGCCGGCGACCAGGTTCTCCATCGGCGCATCGGGAAACTCTTCGGCAGTCGGGACCTTTTCGGCGACGGTCACGTAGCCCGTGGCCTTCACGAACGCGGCGAATTGGGCGTTGGTGACTTCCGTCGTGTCCATCCAGAATCCGTCCACGTGCACACGGTGAACGGGACGGGCGTCGTTCATCGGGTCGGGACCACCGTGTGGCAGGCCACGGGGATCGGGGCATCCCATGTCGAACTGGCCTGCAGGAATCCAGGCCATTCCAGGCGGCGGCGGGGCTGGGCCGCAGCCGGCCACGGGAGCAAGGCACGCCCACGCGATCCACCCAGCGAGGACACCGTGGCTTGAGTCACGCAGGGCGGCGGCGCAGGGTGCGGTCGAACGTGCGCAGGAGCGAAGCCCGACGGTCGTTGTCCCACCACGCCGAAAAATCCTTGCGAGCCCGCTTTGCACGCTGTTCCTCCTTGCGGCGCAGCCGGTCGATGGCGTCCCGGTGCGCCGTGGCGGCGGCATCCAGCGACCATCGGCGGAACCGGTCCGCTGCCGAGGCGTGGTCCGTGAAATCGCCGAGCGTCTCCTGCAACTGCTCCAGGGCATGGTAGCAGTTGGCACGGGGGCGGGGGGGCAAGACCGAAGCGAAAATCTCCAGGGCATATCGAAGTTTTTTTCCTTCGATACGGAACGCATGCAAGGCAGCCGCGTCGTGCATCGTGCGATCGGCTTTCTCGAAGAATCGCCCGACGAGCCGGGGGAGACGGCGGCGGGCGTAGACGTCGAAACTGGCCTGCGACGGGCGTTTGGCCAGCCTCTCGAGAAGACGTTCCATCCGGCCGGGCCAGTCGGCCTCGAGCAGTCGCTCATATCGGTCGCGGATCGGCTGCCGCGAGGATGGCCGCTGCCTGGAAAGCATGGCGACGAGTCGCGCTCGGGCCGCTCGGCCCGGGATCAAAGAGGTGGACGGCCGCGGTACTGCCCGTTGGGGGGCGTCGAGGTCGCGACGCAGGCGTGCCGTGAGCACATCGAGATCGCGAGCCTCACCGGCGGCTCGTCGGAGCCGTCGCAAGTGCTTCTTGAACCAGGCCATTCGCTTCTCCGGCAGCAGCGTGTCGAAGGCATCCAATGCCGCCAGGGCCCGGCGACTGGCCACCCTGAGTTGATGGACCTGTTCAGGATCGCCGCCGGGCTCACAGGCCCGTGGAAGAGACGACCAGACTGCTGTAAGGCGTTTGCGAATGGTCCGTGCAGCGACGGCGGTTGCAGGCGTGCTCCCGTCGTCGCGGACGATCCAACGGCTCGATATTTTCATGGAAACAACCCAGGCCTCCGGGAGTCTATCCGTGGGAGATGCGGCCATTCCAGCGACGGCCCTGGCGCACGAGTTTTTTGTGATCAGCGCCTAACGCACTCCCGCGGGGAGCCATCACAGTTTCTTGGTGACGGCTACATCGGACGCGAAAATCGTGCCCGACGCCATGGCCCCCTCGCCCGTCCAGAGACGGCCGGTCAGACGGATGTGATCTCCCGGTGCGATGTATTCCAGCTGGGCCGCGTCGAAGCGAACCACGACATCCTCGGACAGGGAAAGGATCACCCGACGAACACGGCCGGCGTCGATCTTCAGCGTGAGCGTGCCGTTGCGGCACGAGACGACGGTTCCGACGATCTCGCCGCGTGTCTCGGGCTCTACGACCGGTGGCTCGAAATCATCGGGGGGTGTGATGATCTCGATGGTCTCGGCCCGGTCGATTCCTTTTCCCGTGGCATTGACCATGCCTTGGAGACGAACGATCATGCCGGGAGCGATCACCGCGGCCGATGCCGGGCCTGTCACGCTCAGCGCCGATACGCCTGCGGGATGAAGCTGCGCCACGTAGAGCGGCTCATCGTGTCGAGCGGGTCCGGCTTCGACGAACGCGATCATGCCCCCGGTTACGTTGCCGGTGCATGCCTTGACGATGCCGTCGAAGGTCGTCTCAGGCAGCAGGTCGATCTGCACCTTGTTGTTTTCGACGGGGACCGTGATCGCCTTGTTGGTGCCCCGGCAGGCTCCCAGTTTCCACAGCCGCTCGTAGGCCTTCTGCATGGCGGCCGATTTGTAAAAGATGCCCCATTGAATTGTGCCATCCTCCGTGATTGGGGGTGGCGGGGGCTGAATGCCGGCGTATCCCTGCCCGAAAGCAGGAAGAGACGTCGTCGCGAGCGGGAGCATCGCGAGCCAACAGGCGACGCGGAAAAACGGGTGTCGCATCGGGCCACTCCGGGATCGGCCGGGGTCTCGCCGCCGCATGGCGGCCTCTGTCTGGACCCTACCTTCCCGTATCGTTCAATTCAAAGGCCTGCCGCCAGTTGACCCGTTACAAAGGTCACGAACGGACCTTTCACGGGGTTCCGAACTACAGCACACCCGGCTCTTCGTCGAGCGTGGCCATGTCGGCGCCCGTTTCGGCGGACTGAGGTGCATCCTCGCCCGCTGGCGCGGCGGCCAGGAGCGGGAAGTCGCGGGCCAGCACGCTTTCCCGGTCAAGCCGCAGGGATTCCAACGCCTCTGGCCGTACGCGGACTTCCGCCGATTGGAACGTGTTGAAACCCGTGCCTGCCGGGATCAGGTGGCCCAGCAGCACGTTCTCCTTGAGGCCCAGCAGGTTGTCGACGGCGCCCTTGAGCGCAGCCTCGGTGAGCACCTTGGTCGTCTCCTGGAAGCTTGCGCCCGAGAGGAACGACTCGCTCTGGAGGCTGGCCTTGGTGATGCCCAGGAGCAGCGTGCGCACGCGTGCGGGCTTGGTCTTGACGGTCTTGGCAGGCTCGCGACCGGCCTCTTCGGCGGTGGCGTTGGCTTCCTTGATCTCGTCCTTGGGATAGACCTTGCCGTTGACGAGCAGCGTGCCGCCCGCATCGACGACCTTGAGCGAGCCGGCGAGGTCGTTGTTGACCTGCGCGTGGCGGTAGCGCTCGATGACGTCGTTCGGCAGCAGGTCGCTGTCGCCCGGATCGGAGACGCGCACCTTCGACAG
>JBJTOU010000096.1:0-2615 GCA_046074725.1 Planctomycetia bacterium | reverse complement strand
GGCACGGGGCAGGACGTCGCGGAGCACGAGCCAGAGCAGGACGACGTTGGCGCAGTGCAGGAGCACGCTCGTGAGGTGGAAGCCGAAGGGCTCGCGGCCCCAGAGAGCCGCGTCGAGCATGATCGACGCCAGGTGCACGGGCCGGTTGAAATCGAGCACGTCCATGCCGAGGACGGCGAAGGAGAGCACGGCCGGCCAGTTCCGCGGGTCGTGCGGAAACGGGTCGGTGAGGATCTGCAGCCGGGCGTCGTAGACGAACTCCGCCCAGAGCGTGGGCCAGAAGACCGCGAAGGTGATCGCGGCGAGGACGGCGGCGGTGCGGGCGGCGGGTGACACCGGCTGCGATCCTGGGCATGGGCTGAGGGAATCGTGCGGGCCGCCGAGTCTAGTGGCGAGGCACGATGACAGGAATTCGCTGCCCCGCGGCACCCTGCTGCCCGGCCCACATGCCGCTGCTAGGATCGAGGACCATGAACTCTCGAAATCGGCAACGGGATTCCCGCGGCGACGATCGGCCGGAGCCGCCCCCTGCTTCCGGGCCGGCATGCCCGGCCGTGGGCGTCGACTGGGTCATCGGCCGTCTGCTGCTGCTCGTCTTCATCTGCAGCCTGCTCTACGCGATCTGGACCGCGAGCATCGGCTGGGGCAACACGCTCAACGACCGGCACTCGTTCCGCCAGACGCAGACGGCGACGACGGCCTATTGGATGATCGGCAAGCCCTTCACACTGGCCTACGAGACGCCGGTGCTGGGCAAGCCCTGGTCGATCCCGATGGAGTTTCCGCTCTACCAGTGGATCGTGGCCCGGCTCGTGGGCCTGTTCGGCACGCCGCTCGACCAGACGGGGCGGTTCGTGTCGCTGGTGTTCTTTCTGCTCACGACGATCCCGCTGTATCGGCTCGTGCGAAGCTTCGGCGTGGCAACGCACCACGCCTGGGTGCCGCTCATCCTGTTCGTGACGAGCCCCTTCTACATCTTCTGGTCCCGGGCTTTCATGATCGAGTCCACGGCGCTGTTCTTCTCGGTGGCGTACCTCGCCGCTGCGATGGAGGCGTCGAAGAACGGCGCGAGGTGGACGGTGGCTCTCGCGGTCGTGTTCGGTGCGCTGGCTGCGCTCGTCAAGGTCACGACGTTTCTCGTCTACCTAGCCGTGATCGGCGCCATCGGCGGGATTCGGCTCTGGCGGAAATGGACGCGGCATCGGGATGCACGCGTGCTCGGGCCGTTCGTCCTGCGACAGGGGCTGATCATGGCGATCCCATTCCTCCTGGCGGTGACGTGGCTCCGGTTCGGCGATGCATTGAAGAACCAGAATCCAATCGCGGCCGAATACATCACCTCCCGGGTCCAAAACGGCTGGAACTTCGGCACGCTGAGCCAGAAGTTCTCGGGGCTGACGTGGGGCGTGATCGTCGGGCGGTTTCCCGAGATCGTCGGCCTCCCGCCGCTGGCCTGGCTGCTGCTCGGGGTAACGCTGGCCGTGACGTTCGTGCATCGGCGGCGCTGGCGGGAGACGCTGGCCTGCCTGGGAGCCTACCTGCTCGCTCCGGCTGTGTTCACCAACCTGTACTTCATCCACGACTACTACGCCAACGCCAACGGCATATTTCTGATCGCCGCGATCGGCTTTGCGATCGTGGGGCTGTTCGAGGATTCGGCCACTCGCGTGGCGGGCGCGGTTGTTGCCACGACCACCCTGCTCACCGCGGTGTGTGGGCACGCGGTGCTCTACGGACCGCGACAGGCCACAAATAGCGCGGAGGTGCTCCATGCCGCGGAGTACATCCAGTCCGCGACGGCCGAGGACTCGGTAATCGTCTGCCTGAGCAACGACTGGTCGCCGCTTGTCTCGTATTACGCGAGACGCCGGGCCCTGAACCTTCCCATGGAGAGTGATCGTTCCATGCCCTCGGAGCTCGCGACGAAGGCATTCGCCGAACTGAGGGGCGAAAAAATCGGGGCGATCGTGCTCGTTGAGCCGGTGCTCTTTCCCCTCGAGACCGCGAAGCGGCTCCTGCGGGACGCGGGTTTTGAGGACGTGCCCGTGCTTACAGTGAAGGGCCTGCCGAAGTTCTAGGACTGCCGCGGCTCACTGCTTCTCGGCCCGCTTCAGCGGGATGCAGTCGAGGTCGCCCGCCGGACTGCGGATGAGCGGCCGTGTGAAGCCAGCCTCCCGGATCGCGTCCTCGAGCGCCTTGCCGCCGTCGGGGAATCCACGGCGGTTGACGTAGATCGCGTCGAAACCGCGGCGTGCGATCTCGGCCACGGCCTTCTCGGCCGGCATCGCGGCGACTTCCTTCTGCCACGCCTCTCGCTCGCGGCCCTTATGCGAGCCGAACGAGTATCGCAGGCGAAAACTGTAGAGATAGGGACGGAAATGCTCGTATGAGCCGAGGCCCGGCACGGGCGACTCCGGGTACTCCATCACGGGCAACTGGAAGACCATCGCGTTTTCGGGCAGTGCCGCTTCCATGTCAGCCACAAAGCGGCGATCAGAGTCAACGAGCACCTCGATAGCCTTCGTGTACTCGGCAGTCGGGGCACGGGGCACCTGATCCACGAGGATCACGAGCATCGACACGGCGGCGATCGTGCCCCAGAGGATGCCCTGCGT
>JBJTOU010000095.1:0-7140 GCA_046074725.1 Planctomycetia bacterium | reverse complement strand
GAGAGTGCGGGAAACAGGACTTGAACCTGCACGGTATTACTACCACCAGGCCCTCAACCTGGCGCGTCTGCCAATTCCGCCATTCCCGCGGCGTGTGGAGGCCGAGTACCGGCCAAGGGATCAATGAATTGTCAGCCGGTTTCGCGGCCAGTCAAGGAGGCTGCGGCGGGCTGCCATGCCGCGAGGGCTTTCATGGAGGCGAAGATGCCGGTCGTCCAGGCAAGATCGCCGACTGGCATCCACCGGTAAAAGGGGAGGGCGGCGACGAAACACTCCGCGAGCCCGGCCGCCGTGTGGGGATACAACCCGTCGAGTGCCCAACAGGCGAAGTTGGTCGAAAAAAAGAACACGAGGGAACTGGCCAGTGCCCCGCCAATCATCGCGAACACGCCGCCGGAGCGGACGATTTTCCCAAGAAGAACAGGCCATGCCGTCGCCGCGAACACGACGACCGCCATCGCGGTGCTGCCGTATCCCGGGAGGGCGAGATTGCTGATCGCAAGCGCCGTGAGCGGCACCGACGCCGCCACCACCGGGTTCGGGAAGATCACACCCGCCGCGAGCGCCACGCCCGCCATGGGCGTCGCATTCCACATCGGCTCACCGCGCCATGTCGGCTGCCACAGGCGGCCGATCACGGCGATCGCCACCAGCACCAACCACACGGCTGCAAGCCCTGCTCGGCTTTTCATGGGCCACGACTCCTTCCTGAAAGTCCGGATACACTACCCGTTTTCGCCGCCCCGGCAAGCGAATTCGTCGGAATGCGGCCTCCACGAAAGATCGTCATGAAGGCCGTTCTCCGGGAATACCGCACGCTCGTCCTCGAACGGCTGGCCGACGGCATCGCCGTCCTGCGGTTTTTCGTGGCCGACCACGGCCAAAACGTGCTCACTGCAGGGGCTCTGGCCGATCTCTCGGCCGCCCTCGACGAGATCGATTCCGGGCCCGAGCCGACCGGGCTGATCGTGTCCTCAGGGCGGCCCAGGTCGTTCTTCGCGGGGGCCGACATCGCCCGGCTGGCGACGCTCCGGGATCTGCCAGCCCCGGAAATCGAGCGGCTGTGTGCCGTGGGCCGATCGATCTTCGCCCGCCTGTCGAGCGAGCCGTGGCCAAGCGTGGCGGTGATCGACGGAATCTGTCTGGGTGGCGGGCTCGAGTTCGCGCTCGCCTGCGACATGCGGGTGGCCACGGACGCGGGCCACTCGCTCCTGGGATTTCCCGAGGTGAAGCTCGGGCTCATGCCGGGTTGGGGCGGAACGGTGCGGCTACCGCGGCTGATCGGCATCGGGCCGGCCGTGGAACTGGCTGCCTCCGGCGAGAATCTCGCCGGCGCGGCCGCCGCGAGGCTCGGGCTCGTCGACGCGTGCGTGCCGGAAGAACAGGCTGTCGCATCAGCCTGTCGGCTCATCGAATCGGCCCGTACGACCGGCCTCCATCTCGATCGCCGGCAGACGCAGGCGGCTGCGATCGAGACCGATCCCGACGAACTCGCGTTTCTGCAGGCGACGACGATGGCCGTCATCCTCGGCCGGAGCGGTGGCCACTATCCCGCCCCGGCCGCGATCCTGCGGACGATCATCGAGGGGGCCGCCGTTCCGGCCGAGCAGGCCGCCGCCATCGAGGGAACGGCGTTCGCCGCTTTGGCGCGGTCGCCCGTGTCGGCCCAGCTCGTGCGGGTGTTTCAGCTCGGCGAGCGCAACCGCCACGATCCCGGGCTCGACGATGCCCACGACATCGAGCCGCGTGAGATTCAGTCGCCCTCCGTGATCGGTGCCGGCATCATGGGCGCGGGGATCGCGGCAAGCCATCTGCGGGCCGGATTCGATGTCGCGCTCGTTGATGTACAGCCTGCGCCGCTGGCCGCGAGTGTGGAGGGCATTCTCAATGAAGCGGCCTGGGATCGCGCCGCCAAGCGCACCGATCCTGTCCGCGCCTTGGCGCTCGCCGGCCGGCTTCGAACGGCCACGAGCCTCGCGGCGATCGCGTCGGCCGATCTGGTGATCGAGAGCGTGGTGGAGCGGACCGACATCAAGAAGCAGGTGCTCGCCGAGATCGAGCGTGCCGTCGGTCCGGAGGCGGTCATCGCGACCAACACATCGACCAACCCGATCGCGAAGCTGGCCGAGGTGCTCGCCGATCCCTCGCGGTTCTGCGGCATCCACTTTTTCAATCCTGTCCGCCGCATGACGCTCGTCGAGGTCGTCCGCGGTCCGGCGACGAGCGATGCCACCGTCGCCACCGCCGTCGCGCATGCCAAGCGGCTCGGAAAATGCCCCGTCGTGGTGAAGGATAGCCCCGGGTTCCTCGTCAATCGGATCCTGATGCCTTATCTCCACGAGGCCGTTGAGATGCTCCGCGAGGGCGTCGAGATGCGGCGGATCGACCGCGTGGCGAGGGCCTTCGGCATGCCGATGGGGCCGATCGAGCTCTATGACATGATTGGGCTCGACACCGCCTTCTACGCGGGGCTCGTGATGGCGTCGGCCTTCGGCGATCGCATCGACGCCTCGCCGGTGATCCCGGCGCTGGTGAAGTCGGGCCGGCTCGGCCGCAAGACCGGCGGCGGCTTTTATCGCTACGCGATTTCGCCCGGCGGCGATCCGCAGCGGGCGCGGATCGACAGGCCCGATGCCGACATCGCGAGCGTCATCGAGCCCTATGCCCTTCCCGACACGCGGCCGAGCGACGCGACGATCGCCGATCGCCTCGTCATCCCGATGCTGCTGGAGGCGATCCGCGCCCTGGACGAGGGAATCGTCCGCGATGGCCGCGACATCGACCTGGCCGTGATCCATGCCCTCGGATTTCCGGCGTTCCGTGGCGGCCTGTTCGCCTGGGGCGATTCGCTCGGTGCCGCGGAGATCGTAAGGCGGCTCGAGCCGCTTGGGCCGCTTGGCCCGCGGATGGTCCCCGCCGATCACCTGCTCGACATGGCCCGCACCGGCGGCCGGTTCACCTCCCGCGGGGAGCCCCATCGATAGCATGACCATGCATCGCCGCACCGATCCCGAGACCACGCCCGTCGTCGTCGCCTGCTGCCGCACGGCGATCGGCCGCGCGCATGCCGAGCGGGGCGTGTTTCGGCAGGTCCGCGGCGATGAGCTCGCGGCCGCCGTGATCAAGGCCGTCATCGATCGCAGCGGCGTCGATCCCGCCACGATCGAGGATGTCGTCTTCGGGGCCAGTCAGCAGCGGGGAGAGCAGGGGGGCAACGTGGCGCGGTGTGCGGCGCTCATGGCCGGGCTGCCGTTCTCAGCCGCGGGCACGTCGGTCAACCGTCTGTGTGGCTCGTCGCTGCAGTCGCTCGCCCAGGCCTGCCATGCGATCGTGGCCGGCGCGGAAAACGTGCAGGTGGCCGGAGGTGTCGAGCACATGCAGCACCTGCCGATGGATTCCGCGATCGACATCCATCCGCGGGTGTTCGCCCGCTCCAGCCGAGGCATGCTCTCGATGGGCATGACAGCCGAGCAGATCGCCTCGGTGCATGGCATCTCCCGCGCACGGCAGGAAGCCTTCGCCCTGGAGAGCCACCGCAGGGCGGCCGATGCCGCCGATGCAGGTCTCTTCGACGACGAGATCGTGCCCGTGTTCGGCCACGACGAATCGGGGGCGGTGGTCGAAGTGCTCGCCGACCAATCGATCCGCCGCGACACGTCGCTCGAGGCGATGGCCTCGCTCGAGCCCGCCTTCCTGCCGAAGATCGGCACGGTGACGGCGGCCACGAGTGCGCCCTTGAGCGACGGGGCCGCCGCGCTGCTCGTGATGAGCGAGGCCGAGGCGAGGCGGCAGGGCCTGGAGCCGCTCGTGCGGGTGATCGGCACGGCCGTGGTCGGCGTGCCGCCGGCCGTGATGGGCACGGGTCCGATTCCGGCCGTGAAGAAACTGCTGGATCGCACGGGGCTCGTGCCGGCCGACATCGACCTCGTCGAGATCAACGAGGCCTTCGCCGCGCAGGCGATCCATTGCATCGATTCGCTGAAGCTCGACTTGGCCCTGGTGAATGTCCGTGGCGGATCGCTCGCCATCGGTCATCCGCTGGGCGCCAGCGGCGCGCGGATCGCCACCACGCTCATCCATGCGATGCGCGACACGGGCGCCCGCCGCGGCGTGGCCGCGATGTGCATCGGGCTCGGCCAGGGCATCGCCGTGGCGTTCGAGCGGATGGAGTGAGGCGTGCATGCGATCCCCGACGGCCATCCATGACGAGCAGCGTTGCGACGTGGGCGGGCGTGCCGGCCACCCGTCGCTGGTCGATCTTCTCCTGGCCCGCTGCGACGATTCGTTCGACCTTCCGGCCTGCATCGATGGCCTCGGCGAGAGGATGCTCACATGGGGCGGGCTCGTGCAGTCTGCCCTCGACGTGGCCGATGTCCTCATCAGGTCGGGCCTGCGGCGTGGCGATCGGCTCGCGCATGTCGGGCCTCATTCACTCGAATGGATCACGGTCGATCTGGCCTGCCTGCTCACGGGCATCGTGCATGTGGCCCTGCATGCCGATGCCGGCCGCGCGGAACGAGAGGCCCAGTTGTCGTGGCTCGCGGTCCGCGGGATCGCGTGTGGCGGCGGACGCACGCAGCTCACCGTGCCGCACGGCATGATCGTGATCGACCTGCCGCCGGTGGCAGGCAGCCACGAGCCTGCGGATGCGGTGCACCGCCGGCTTGCGGCATGCGCGGCGGCGACCGATCCCGAGGCGGCGGCGACGATCGTCCTCTCCTCGGGGACGAGCGGCCTGCCGAAGGGCGTCGTCCATTCCCAAAAAGCGCTGGCGATGAATGCGATCGCATCGGCGGAGGTGTTTCTCGACGAGCCTGACGACGTGCGGCTCTCGTGGCTGCCGATGAGCCATGCCCTCGCCCGCGTTGGCGACCTGTATACGGCGATCGTCCGTGGAGGCTGCCTCAATGTGGTCACCGACCGCACCCGCCTGCTCGATGCCTGCCGACGGGCTCCGCCGACGGTGATTCTCGGCGTGCCGGCATGCTTCGAGCGGATGGAGCGGGGCGTGGCCTCGGGGCGGATCACCGACCTGAAGGCGTCGCTTGGCGGAAGGGTTCGCGTCTGCGTTTCGGGCGGGGCGCCGCTTCGGCGTCGCACGGTCGATTGTTTCGCGAAGCATGGTGTGCCGCTCGTTGAGGGCTACGGGCTTGCCGAGGCCGGGCCCGTGGTCGCGCTTTCCAATCCACGGATCGCGCGGCCGGGGTCCGTCGGCCTGCCGCTTGCCGGCGTCGAGATCCGGCTCGACACGGGGCCGGAATCGCAGGGGCAGCTGCTTGTGCGCACGCCCTGCAGGGCGATGGCCGTGATCGAGCCGGCTCGCGAGGGCCACCGTGAATCGGCGTGCGATGCCGGGTCGTGGCTCGAGACGGGTGACCTGGCGGCGATCGATGCCGCGGGCCATGTGCGAATCACGGGGCGGATGGCCGATGCGGTCGTCCTCGCCACCGGCGTCAAAGTGCCGCCGTCCGAGGTCGAGGCGGCGCTTGCCGAGGACGAGGCGGTGGCGCAGGTGTGCGTGATCGGCGATGGCTGCCCCTGGCCCGTGGCGATCGTCGTGCCGGAGCCGGCGGTGATCCGTGCGGCGATCCGGCGGATGGGCGTGCGGGTGACGAGCCGTGCGGCGGCCCTGCGGCATCCGCGCGTGCTCGAATGGCTCGGCCGTCGGCTCGCGCGATGTCAGCACCACCTGCCGCGGGCATGGCGGGTGCGGCGTGCGGTGCTCGTCGGCCGCCCGTTCGACGCGGCGCACGGGGAGGCCACGGAGTCGCTCAAGCTCAAGCGGCGAGTCATTGCTTCGCATTGTCGGTGGGTGCTCGATGCCGTCGCCGACGAGCGAATCCCGGCCGCCGGCCGCCTTGCGGTCGTGCCGGTCTCGGGTGATCCGAGCTGCCGCGAGTCGCCGGAGACGCCCGCACGCGGCTGGCTTGGGCCCGCCCTGTGGCACGGCTCGGGTGACGATGGCTTTCATGCTGCGGCGCTGCCTGCGATCACGCCCGTCCGTGAATCGATGGCGGCCGTGCTTGACCAGGCCGAATCGGCGATCGATCGGCTTCGCGAGGTCGGCAGGCTCTATGAGCCCCTTCCAAACAGTGATCATCGTCGGCCGCCGATCGCCGATGCTCCCGAGGTGCCGCGTGGGCTTTTCTCGCGCGACGCGGAGGAGGCCCTCGGGGAAGCGGGGCTTTGGGGGCTCGCCGTCCCTGAAGCCTTCGGCGGCACGGGCTGCTCGATGCAGGAGCTTGTGTGTGCGATCACGAGGATCGCGGCCAACGTTCCGACGGCCGCCGGGATGCTCTCGCTCCATTCGTCGATCGGGGCCGTCACGGCACTTACGGCCTTCGGCACGCCCGAGCAGCGGTCACGGCTGCTTCCGGCACTCGCGCAGGGCAGGCCGCTTTCGATCTTCGGCGGCACCGAGCCCGATGTCGGCTGCGACCTCGGAGCCGCGTCTGCCCGCATCGAGCGGGTCGAGGGCCGGCTCCTGCTCACCGGCACGAAGATGTTCATCACCGGGGCGACCCACGGCCGGCTCGTAAAACTCCTCGCGAAGATCGACGGCAGGCCATGCGTGGCCCTGGTGCGATTGCCTTCGGAAGATACGCCGTCGTTCCGTCTCGTCGGCTATCCGCTCCATCCGCTGAAGCACGCCCACAATGCGGCGCTCGAGTTCAACCGGTTCGAGATCGACCAGCGCGACATCCTCGAGCCTCCGGGAGCCGCGTCCGACGCGATGAAGATCGTGTGGCACGGGCTCAACCGCGGCCGGGTCACCCTCGCGGCGCAGGCGGCCGGCACGCTCCGGATCCTGCTCGAGCACGCGGCGCGGTACGCGACTGAACGAAAAACATGGGGCGAGCCGATCGCATCACGGGAGCTCGTGCAGGGTCGTCTGGGCCGGATCGCCGCGTCGATCATGGCCGGCGAAAGCCTCGCGGCCTGGGCGGCGGCGGCGATCGACGCCGGCCACTCCGGCGAACTCGAGGCGATCGTGGCGAAGGTCACCGCGAGTGAATGCGTCAGGGAGGCGGCGGTCGACGCGTTGGGCGTGCATGGTGGCCGGGCGTTCCTGGTGGGCCATCCGCTTGGCGACTCGTTCCACGATCACTTTGCCGTGACGATTTACGAGGGAGAAAGCGA
>JBJTOU010000094.1:0-19700 GCA_046074725.1 Planctomycetia bacterium | reverse complement strand
AGTACGAGCTTTCCAAGGAGCAGGTCGATGACGCCTGGAAGTGGATCAAGGAGGGCACCGTCTGCTCGATGCTGCTCTACAACGGGAATCCGATCTCGATGGAGGCGCCGAACCACATGGTGCTTCGGATCGAATACGCCGAACCGTCCGTCCGTGGCAACACGGCGACAAACCTCACGAAGCCCGTGAAGCTGGAGACCGGCGCCGAGGTGATCGTGCCCGCGTTCATCGATCAGGGCGACCTCATCAAGGTCGATACCCGGACGGGTGAGTATCTCGAACGGGTCAAGGAATAGTCCGTGGCATGGCTCCGGGAGCAGTCCCACCCGTGAGCTTCGCGACGAACGCGGCATAGTCCTTCGCGGTGTCGATGCCGCGGGCGGCGTGGTCGATGGCGCCGGCGACGATCGGGACGCCCGCCTCGATCGCTCGGAGTTGTTCGAGGCTCTCGACCGACGCCAGCCGTGACTCGGGCAGTTCGTTCCATTGCTCGAGCGTGCTGCGACGGTAGGCATAGAGCCCCACATGCTGCCAATAGAGCGGCGGCGAGGCCGTGAGGAGCGAGTCGTTCCACTCGCGTGCGAAGGGCACGGTCGCACGGCTGAACGTGATCGCCCGCCAGGCGTCGGCGACGCCCTGACCGGTCCACCCGCCATCCGGCCCGCGGTGCCTCCAGGGCGTGAGTTCCGCCTTGACGACCGACGGCTCATGGAGGGCCTCGGCCGATCGAAGCGGTGTCACGAGCGTCGCCATGCCGGCATCGGGGCAGCGTTCGAGAAGCCCGATGGCCAGATCGATGGCTTCGGCGGCCAGTTCCGGCTCGTCACCCTGCACGTTCACGATCACGTCGGCCGCAGGCAGCCCTGGCAGCGCCTCCACGATTCTCGCGGTGCCGCTCGGGGCGTCGGGCGAGGTCATGACCGCTTCTCCCCCGAAGCTCGTGACGGCGTCTGCGATCTCCTGGCTGTCGGTGGCGATGATCACCCCTGCCGAACGGGTCGCCTTCCTCGCCGCCTCCCAGGTGTGCTGGATGAGGGGGCGGCCGGTTTCGGAAAGGAGCATCTTGCGGGGCAGCCGCTGGCTGGAAAGCCTGGCTGGAATCACGATCAACGCCGGGGCACACTCACGTAGGTCGTCGAGGGGGGCCATGCGTACAGTTCCGGGGGTCGTTGCTCGGAATCGCTTCGGAGGCATTGTTCCCATGTGCGGCATCGTCGGCTACGTCGGATTTCGTCGTGCAAGCGGCCTGCCCGACGCCTCGATCGGCATGCCCTCCGCATATGTCCGGCGACGGGCGTGGACAACCCCGACCACCAACCACCCGAAGATCCTGTGTAAGCCGTATTCGAGGCTCCTTTTCCGAGCGCGGGCCTGCTGCTAGGATCGCCGATCCTCACTCGCCCGAGTGGCGGAATTGGCAGACGCGCAAGATTCAGGTTCTTGTCCAGGTAACTGGGTGGAGGTTCAAGTCCTCTCTCGGGCAGTTTGATCGGGAGGTTCGTTCCGGCCGTCTCATCGACCGGACCATGGCATCGCACGACATTGCGGGGAGCGTTTCATGAGTGCTCACGACAAGGCCGCAGGACGGGTCGCCAGCGTCATGCAGGAAGACCGCCTCTTCCAACCGTCGGCCGACTTCTCGTCGCGGGCCCGCATCGGCTCGATGACCGCCTACCAGAAGCTCTACGACGAGGCGAAAAACGATCTGGAGGCCTTCTGGGATTCTCGAGCCCGGGCCCTGCCCTGGCTCACCCCCTACACCAAGGTGCTCGACTGGAAGCCTCCGCATGCGACCTGGTTCGTCGATGGCCGGATCAACGCCTCGGCGGTCTGCCTCGACCAGCATGTCGCCGCCGGCCGGGGAGAGAAGACGGCGCTGGTGTGGGTCGGCGAGCCGACGGGCGAGCGGCGCGAGTTCACCTACCGTCAACTCCACGCGGAGGTCTGCCGGGTGGCGGCCGGTCTGCAGAAGCTCGGCATCAAGCCGGGTGACGTCGTCTCCGTCTACATGCCGATGACGCCTGAGCTCGTGATCGCCATGCTCGCCTGCGCCCGGATAGGCGCCGTCCACTCGGTGATCTTCGGCGGATTCTCCAGCGAGGCGATCGCCGACCGCAACCAGGATGCGAAGGCCGTCGCGGTGATCACGGCCGATGGCGGCTGGCGAAGAGGGTCGCAGCTCCCTCTCAAGAAAAATGTCGATCTCGCGCTCGAGTCGGCCGCCCACGGCCCGACGACGGTGAAGCATGTGATCGTGCTCAATCGCACCGGCCAGCCGATCGACATGGTTGCCGGTCGCGACGTCTGGTGGCACGACCTCGTCGCGGGGATGCCGGCCGATCTGCCACCCGTTGCGATGGATTCGGAGGCCCCGCTGTTCATCCTCTACACCAGCGGCTCGACAGGAAAACCGAAGGGAATCAAGCACACGACAGGTGGCTACATGCTCTGGGCCAAAACGACGGCCGAGTGGGTGTTCGACCTGCGGGATGACGACCTTTTCTGGTGCACGGCCGACTGCGGCTGGATCACCGGCCACAGCTACGTCACCTACGGTCCGCTCGCCGCCGGCGCGAGCATTTTGATCTACGAGGGCGCCCCCAATGCGCCCCACGAGGGCCGATTCTGGGAGATCATCGAGCAGGAGAAACCGACGATCTTCTACACCGCCCCCACCGCGATCCGCTCGTTCATGAAGTGGGGCATGCAGCACATCGAGGGCCACGATCTTTCCAGCCTGAGGCTGCTCGGCACGGTCGGCGAGGGAATCAATCCGGAGGCATGGATCTGGTTCCACGAGGTGATCGGCGGCAGGCGGTGCCCGATCGTCGATACATGGTGGCAGACCGAAACCGGCGGCATCATGATGAGCCCGCTCCCCGGCTGCACACCGACGAAGCCCGGCAGCTGCACCCTCCCGCTTCCGGGCGTCTGCCCCGAAATCGTCGATGCGTCGGGAGAGCCGGTCGATGCGGGCGAGGGAGGCTGGCTCGTGATGACCAAGCCCTGGCCGGGAATGCTCCGCGGCATCTGGGGCGACGACGCCCGGTTCGTCGAGACGTACTGGTCGCGGGTGCCCGGAAAATACCTTGCCGGCGACAATGCCCGGCAAGACAAGGACGGCTACTACTGGATCATGGGGCGGATCGACGACGTGCTCAACGTCGCGGGCCATCGCCTCTCCACGATCGAGATCGAAAGCGCGCTGGTGAGCCATCCGTCGGTGGCGGAGGCGGCGGCCGTGGGCCGGCCCCACGACGTGAAGGGGGAGGCGGTGGCCGTGTTCGTCACGCTCCGCAGCGGCGAGCCCTCCGACGCTCTCAAGGACACACTCCGCAAGCATGTCCGCCATCAGATCGGCGCATTGGCGGCGCCCGACGACATCCACTTCACCAATTCCCTGCCGAAGACCCGCAGCGGCAAGATCATGCGTCGGCTCCTCCGCGACATCGCGGCCGGAAAGGAGACGGTCGGCGACACGACCACGCTCGAGGACTACTCAGTGCTCGCGAAGCTCCGAGGGGATCAGGACTGACGTTTCGTGGAAAAAGTCATCCATGACCTTTTTCCACGTGATCGACGGCCATCCCATCCGGCGTGGGCAGGCGTGCTCCAGAGTCTGGTAGCGCTCGGGCCGTCCCGTCGCCTCCGCGTATACTCGCGGTATGCGTGCCGCACCCGAACTGCTTGCCCCCGCCGGTGATTGGCAGTGCGTCCGCGCCGCGATCGAAAACGGGGCCGATGCCATCTACTTCGGCCTCGACAGCGGCTTCAACGCGCGGGCCAGGGCGACGAACTTTTCGCTCGAGGACCTGCCCGAGCTGATGCAGACGCTCCATCGACGCGGCCTCAAGGGCTATGCCGCGCTCAATGTCCTCGTCTTCAGCGACGAGCTGGCCGGGTTCGAGCGGGTGGCGAGGGCCTGCGACGAGGCGGGCGTCGATGCCGTGCTCGTGCAGGATGTCGGTGCAGCCCGACTGATTCGCGAAGTCTGTCCCGATCTGCCGATGCATGCCTCCACGCAGATGACGCTCACAAGCGCCGAAAGCATCGCCCTGGCCGAGACGCTCGGCATGGAGCGGGTGGTCCTGGCTCGCGAGCTTTCGATCGACGAGATCGTGAGCATCCGGAAGCAGACGACGATGCCGCTCGAGGTGTTCGTCCACGGCGCCCTGTGCGTGGCCTACTCGGGCCAGTGCCTGACGAGCGAGTCACTGGGCGGACGGAGCGCCAATCGCGGCCAGTGCGCCCAGGCCTGCCGGCTCCCCTACGACCTCGTCTGCGATGGGCGGGATGTCGATCTCGGCCCGCAGAAATACCTCCTCTCCCCACAGGATCTGGCCGCCCACGCATTGGCCCCCGAACTGATCGAGGCCGGCGTGGCATCGTTCAAGATCGAGGGCCGTCTCAAGACGCCTGAATACGTCGCCAACATCACGAGGCACTATCGTTCGGCCATCGACAATGCCGTCGCGTCCCGGCCGCTCGGCATCTCCGCGAGGGACGTCGAGGAGATGGAGCTTTCATTCTCGCGAGGCTTTTCCCCCGGTTGGCTCCGGGGCTGCGACCACAAGATGCTCGTGCCCGCGACGAGCAGCGCGAAGCGGGGCGTGCGGCTCGGGACGGTGACGGCGGTGCGGCGCGACCGCATCTCGGTCGATCTGGCGCCCGGCTTGGCCGGCGGTGTGAAGCGTGGCGATGGCGTCGCCTTCGCCACGGGCGCCACCAGCGACGACTTCTCCGGGGGTCGGGTCTACGAGGTCTTTCAGAACGGCCGATCCCTCATCGAACCTGCCACCGCAGGCCTCGTCGATCTCACGTTCGGCCGCGACGCATTCGACGTCGCGGCCATCGCGCCCGGCCAGACGGTCTGGAAGACTGACGATCCCCAGCTCACGGCGCGGCTCCGGAAGACGTTCACGAGCGACACGCCGCTGCGCCGCCAGCCGGTCGATCTCCATGTCGATGCGGCTCCCGGAGAACCGCTGCGAGTCACCGCGACGACCGCTTCGGGCGCGACATGCGCCGTCCGCTCCGTCGAGCCGGCCATGGAGGCGACGAAGCATCCGCTTGATCCTGAAACGCTCCGCGCCCAGCTCGGCCGCCTCGGCGGCACGGCCTTCGAACTCCGCGACCTCACGGCCCAGATCACGGGCCGCCCGATGCTCCCCTTCAGCGTCCTCGGGGCGGTCCGAAAAGATCTGGTCGCCGCCCTCGAAGCGTCCGTCACGACGAGAGCGCCGGCCCGCCCCGTGTCGGCGCACCCTGCTTCGTCGGAGCCGCGGTCGGCCCCGGCTCACGAGTCGGCCGTGAGTCGGATCCACGTCCTCGTCCGATCGCTCGAACAACTCCGTACGGTCCTCGAATTCGGCGAGCGGAATCTGTATGCCGACTTCGCCGACATCCGCCACTACCGCGACGCCGTCCAACTCGCCCGTGGCTCGGGCGCCACGATCCACCTCGCCACACCGCGAATCCAAAAGCCGGACGAGCTGGGCATCTTTCATCTCATGGCCAGGCAGGAGCCCGATGGCATCCTCGTCCGCAACTATGGGGGCCTGCGTTTCTTCCGAGAGCAGGGCATCCCGATGGTGGGCGACTTTTCGCTCAACGTCACCAACGAACGATCGGCCGGCTTCTTCATCGGCGAGGGCGTGGCGAGAGTGACGGCCTCCTACGACATGAATCGCGAGCAGCTGCTGGCCCTGGTAGCCGCCGTACCGCCGGCCTGGCTCGAGGTGGTGATCCACCAGCACATGCCGATGTTCCACATGGAGCACTGCGTGTTCTGCGCGGTGCTCTCGCCCGGCACGAACAAGACCAACTGCGGCCGTCCCTGCGACGAACACGTCGTGAAGCTCCGGGATCGAATCGGCGTGGAGCATCCGCTCACGGCCGATGTCGGATGCCGCAACACGCTCTTCAACGCCGTCCCGCAGAGCGCGGCCGAGGCCGTGCCGGCGCTGCTGGCCCGCGGGGTGCGGCACGTCCGGGTCGAACTGCTCGACGAATCGGCCGAGGAGGTTCGCGACGTGATCAATGCCTACCGGAGCCTGCTCGCCGGCGTGACGACCGGCCGTGACGTGTGGACGCAGCTCAAGGCAGCCAACCGAGTCGGCGTGACCCGGGGCACGCTCGAGGAAAAACGAAATCCTCTGGCCATCCTCTGATCTTCCTGCCTACCAGTAGATGTACTGCAGGAGTCGCTCCCGGTCGGCCTTCGGTAGGTCGGCCAGCCGCGGGATCACCCACCGATTGTCCTCGGCGTCGATCAGGAGTTTCCCGTCGGATCCGAAATCGACCGCCTGGCTCTGGGTCCACCGTGTCGTGAACCGCCGGCGGCCCGCATCGGTATCGACATCGAAATCAAGGTAGCCCTGCGACAGCCGCACCTCATGGACGCGTCGGATCGTCCGAACGAGCGTGCGGCGGGCGATCGCATCGCGGACGATCGCCGCATCCTCGTGCGGCCAGCCGGCGAGCGACCGGATCATGCCCAGTTCCTGCTCCTCCCCGTCGTCGCTCCACCCGCGAACGGAGAGATATTCTTCCGGATGGGTCGCCGGCAAGGCCGGAACGACGAACACACCCGCCGCAAGCCTCGCGGCTTCCGGTTCGTTCATCCAGATTTCGATCCTGGCATGCGGGCCGATCTGGAAGCGATGCCGCACCGGGTCGAGCCACTCGAGCGTCGTGGTGCCGCCCGACTCCGGCAGGCTTTCCCGGGGCGTTTCCTCGACCAGCAGGGAATCGACCGTCGGCTGCTTCGAGACCTGCGTTTGGATCCGCACCAGGCGGGCGTAGAGGCCGTCGGCGGCGAGCAATTCCGCGTGGCTTCCCTCCTCGACGAGCCGGCCCCGGTCGAAGGCGATGATGCGATCGGCGTTGCGGAGCGTGGAAAGCCGGTGGGCGATGGCGATCGTGGTGCGGCCGCGGATGAGCGCGGTGAGGGCCTGCTGGATTTCCCTTTCGGCCTCGGCGTCGATGTTGCTCGTGGCCTCGTCGAGGACGAGGATCGCCGGGTCGGCGAGGAGCGTCCGCGCGATCGAAAGCCGCTGCTTCTCGCCACCGGAGAGGCCGGCGCCTCGCTCGCCGAGGAGCGTCTCGTAGGCCATGGGCTGCCTGCAGACGAAGTCGTGCGCCCCGGCGGCCTTGGCCGCGGCCAGCCCCTCCTCGATCGTCGCGGTCGGACGGCCGTAGGAGAGGTTCTTCCAGATGGTTCCCCGGAAGAGGAAGGACTCCTGGAACACGATCCCCAGTCGTGTCCGCAGATCACGGGAGGCGAGCTGGCGGATGTCGATGCCGTCGATCTCGACCGCTCCCTGCTGCACGTCGTGGAAGCGGGCCAGGAGGTTGACGAGCGTCGACTTGCCGGAGCCGCTCCGGCCGACGATCCCCACCATCTCGCCCGGCGCGACCGTGAAGGAGACATCGTGCAACACAGGCTGGTTCGGGTCGTAGCCGAAGGTCACGTCGCTGAACGCGATCGCTCCCCGTGGATGATCCCATGCGACGGGCTCGGCCGGCTCCCCGACCAATTCCGGGGTGTCGAGGAGTTCAAGCACCCGTTTGCTGCCGGAAAGAAAGCTCGTCAGCCACGTCGTGAAGTTCGAAAGAGCGCCCAGCGGCGCGTAGAACATCGCCAGGTAGGCCAGGAACGCGATCAGTTGTCCGAGCGACATGTCTCCGCCGATCACGTCGCGGCCACCGACATACCAGACGATGAGCCCGCCGAGGCTGAAGACGATCTGCATGGCGGCGGAGTAGGTCGATCCGGTGAGTTCGACCCACTGCCGCCAGTCGCGGAGGTGATCGCTCGAGGCCTGGAATCGTTCGCGTTCCCGAGGCTCCTGGGCGAAGGCCTTCACGACCCGGATGCCCGAAAGCATGCCGTTGAGCACGGCCATCTGCTTGCTTGCGGCATCCCACAGCCGGTAGTGCCGCGGGTAGACATGCCGCCAGAAGATCCACGAGCCGAGAATCACGAGGGGCACGGGGATCAGCGTGTAGGCTGCGAGCGTGGGGTTGATCCAAACGAGCATTCCCCCGACGGCCACCAGCTGAACGATCTGGAGCAGGAAGCCGCCGGTGAACTGGTGCATCAGGCCGTGGAGCACCTCGCTGTCGTGAGCGACGCGGCTGATCATCGAGCCGACCTGATGGCGATCGTAGTAGGCCACCGAGAGCCCCTGGAGCTTGTCGACCATCTCCTGGCGGAGCGTGGCGGTGAGGCTGTTTCCGATCGTCGAGGCGAGCCGGCCCTTGAAGACGGCCACGAGCGAGAGCATCACCCGCGACGCCGCCAGCGATAGCACCACGATTAGCAGCGCGGTCTTGAAATCGGGGGTGCTGCCTCCCGCCTCGGCGGTTCCGGCCGACGAGAGGATGTCGTCCACCATGTACTGCTGGAGTTTCGGGGGCACGAGTTCGGCGACGACGCCGACGAGCGTCAGCAGCACGAGCAGCAACGCGCCCCGTGCGTGTGGTGCGATCAGCTCGCTCACGCGTGAGAGGATCCGCCCCTTCTGCATGCATCGCGGGCAGGCGTCGTCAGTGGTCGCCAGCCGCAGCGAGCAGGTCGGGCAGCTCGGCGGATCGACCGCGACGGGCCGCAAGGCCTCTCCGGCGTGCATCCGCGAGGCGTCGGCCGGCTCGCACACGGGCCGCTCCTTCTGCTGAGCCTCGTCCCGGGTGGTTTCAAGAGCGCGGGCGATCTTGTGGAATCGGGTGGCCAAAGCATTGGAATACCGGAGGAGGTCGATCCAGTCGCCCTCTTCGCGGACCTGGAGCATGCCGCCGCCGACGCCCGCGGCTGTGCGAATGCGCTCGATGGCCGACCATGGCACGTGGCGGATCACCGGTGCCGGAACCCGGCCGCCCCGCTCCGCGGCCACCGCGGCGACGGCGAGGCCGCTTGCGGAAACGACGAGCCACTCTCGGGCTGGCGAGCCATCGAGCGACACGTCGGTGTCGATGGAAAACCACACGGCTCCCGACGTGGGCGATGGCTGGTCGGGCGATGGCGTGGGCGGCGCGGAAGGCTTATGCTCCGCAAGGGTCGCGATGGTCGCGTCGATCGAACTGTCCTCGTCCATGGAACGTGTTGGAGAACCCGAAGATGTACGCATCCTATCCCACCACGGTTCGTCACGTCGCAGCCACCGCCGTGGCCGTGCTGCTGGCCGTGCTGGCCGACTGGTGCCTGGCCGACGAGGACGGCTTCGAGCGTCTCTTCGACGGGAAAACGCTCTCTGGCTGGAGGGTCAATGAGAATGAGGACAGCTGGAAGGTGGCCGACGGCGCCATCGTCTGCCACGGCCCTCGCAGCCACCTCTTCTACGTCGGCCCCGATGCCGCCAAGCCGGCCGATTTCACCAATTTTCACTTCAAGGCCGAGGTGATGACGAAGCCCGGTTCCAACTCGGGTATCTTCTTCCACACTGCGTTTCAGAAGGAAGGCTGGCCGGCGCAAGGATACGAGATGCAGGTCAACAATTCGCAAGGCGACCCGGTCCGCACCGGCAGCATCTACAACGTGGTCAAGAACTTCACGCCGCCCGTGAAGGATGATATTTGGTACACGCAGGAGGTGATCGTCCAGGGCAAGCGGGTGGTCGTGATCGTCGATGGAAAGGTGCTCTTCGAGTTCGTCGAACCGGATGGCGTCACGGGGACGCGAAAACTCTCCCACGGCACGTTCGCCCTCCAGGCCCATGACCCGGGCAGCGAGGTCCACTTCCGCGACCTCCGGGTCAAACCCCTCCCGTAGCCCGATTTCAGTTTTTGGCCAAGTTTGCCGATAATGCCGGAAATTCCGTTTTTGGAGGGCGAGCAATGACCACTTCCACCATGCCGGCAGGTATCCGCGACGACATCACCCAGTGCATCGGCCGCACGCCGCTGGTGCGGCTCCGCCGCGTCACCGAGGGGTGCGTGGCGACCGTCGTCGGCAAGATCGAGAACATGAATCCGCTGTGGAGCGTGAAGGATCGGATCGCCTGCGCGATGATCGATGCCGCCGAGCGCGACGGCCGCATCGGACCCGACACGATCGTGATCGAGCCGACCAGCGGCAACACCGGGATCGGCCTGGCCTATGTCTGCGCCGCCCGCGGCTACAAGCTCCGCGTCACGATGCCGGAGAGCATGAGCCTCGAACGGCGGCGGATGCTCAAGGCGCTCGGGGCCGAGCTCGTGCTCACGCCCGCGGCCGATGGGATGCCGGGGGCCGTGCGGCATGCCGAGGAAATCAGTGTCTCGAGTTCGCAGTTTTTCATGCCGCAGCAGTTCAAGAATCCCGCCAATCCGGACGTTCACCGCCGCACCACCGCCGAGGAGATCTGGGCCGACACCGAAGGCCGGATCGACATCCTCGTCTGTGGCGTCGGCACCGGCGGCACGATCACCGGCTGCGGCGAGGTGCTCAAGAAAAAGAAGCCGGGCCTGAAGGTGGTGGCGGTCGAGCCGGCGAACAGCCCGGTCATCTCACAGAAGCTCGCGGGCGAGCCGATCAAGCCGGGCCGCCACACGATCCAGGGCATCGGCGCGGGGTTCATTCCGGAGATCCTCAATCTCGACATCATCGACGAGGTCGTGAAGGTCGATGACGAGGATGCGATGGAGACCGCACGTCAGATGGCCAAGCGGGAAGGGCTGATGTGCGGCATCAGTTGCGGGGCGGCCGCGTGGGCGGCCCTCCAGGTGGCACGCCGTCCGGAGAATGCCGGCACGATGATCGTCGTGATCCTGCCCGATCTTGGCGAGCGTTATCTCTCGACCCGACTGTTCCCGGAGTGACCGGTCCGGCTGCCGGAACGAGGCCTGGCAAGTTCATCCTGCTCGGACTTCGAGAGCGACGACGGCGGCAGACCGGCCGTTGGCGGAGCCCCGGGAAGATTCGTGCCGACTGGCGACTGGCTGGTGCCCGCGAGAAAGTTGTCGATCGCGGCGGCCCCGCGAAGGGTCGAAAAGTGACGGGCCATCTCGATCCGCTGCTTCTTCTCGAGGATGTCGGCGTGCAGTTCCTTGCGGACCTCGTCGAAGCTGACCTTCGCCGGCTGGGTGTGGCCCTCGCAGAAGAGGATCAGAAAACGGTCGGCCACCTGCACCACGCCCGAGAGTTCGCCCGGTTTGAGCGCAAAGGCCTCGCGCTCCAGCGCCGGCTGGCCGCCCCACCGCTGGATCGGAGGCACCTCGCCGCGGAGCGTTCGGCTCGTGGGATCGACGGAGTAGCGTTCGGCAAGGTCGCCGATCGTCTCTGAGGTCGGGTTCTCCCGGGCCAGCCGCCACACCTCCTGCGCCCGTCGCTGGCTATCGACCACGATCATGCGGCACTTCGCACGGGCGCCGAAGGTCGCCTCGAACGCCTTGTCGAGATCGTCCTTCGTGACCGGCACCGCGCCGATCAGTTTCTTGAGCGCCACGGTCGGCCGCACGACGTCATCGACATAATGCTGCATGTCGATCTTCTCGTCGCGGGCCACCCGCTGGAGCCAGGCGGCGGTGTCGGGGGAGCCATCGGCCTTGCGGAAGCCCATCGACTCGGCCGCACGGGCGATCTCGGCGTCGATGTCGGCCTGCGTCACCTTCTCCCGCTGTCGTTCGATCGCCTGATTGATGATCGTCCGGGTGATCAGGATTTCGACCACTTCCTTCCCGTGGCGGTCGAGGCATTTCTCCTCCACCTGCTGGAGCGTCACCGGCACGCCGTTGACCAGGGCCGCCACCCCGGGCTTCGATGCAGACTTCACGGGATCGTTCATCACGTTTTCGACGACGGATGCATCCTGCGCCTTTCGGAAGACCTCATTGGATGCCTCGCGGCTTTTCCGCTCGCGGATCTCCTCGGCCAGCCGCGGCCGCACCTCGGCGAGCGTCGCTTCGGCGGCGGGTAGCCTCCCCTCGCACTTGAGGAAGATGAACTGGTCGGCCACCCGGACGACCTCCGAAATCTGACCTTCCTCGAGGTGGAAGGCGACCTGTTCAAAGGCGGCGTCGCCGGAGTGGTGGCGGATCGGCTGCACCCAGCCATTGGCGCTGGCGCTTCCCACGTCGACCGAATGCTGGCGGGCGAGGCCGCCGAAATCATCCGGTGCCGCGAGGGCAAGAGCCCGGATCTTCTCGGCCGCCGCATGAGTCGGCATCACGATGATGCGTGCCTTCACGGCGGCGCCGAATCGGTTCTCGAAGGCGGCTGCGAGTTCGTCCTCGCTCGGCTCGATCGTGGCGTGGGCGAGCTTTCGCAGGGCGAGCATCGGCCAGACGACATCCTCGGCGTATTGGTGCGGCTCGATCCCGCGTTCCTTGCGAATCAGCTCGATCCATTGGTCCCGCGGCACGTTGAACCGCCGCGAGAGCGCGTTGATCTCGGCGTCCACGTCCGACGATGTCACCGTGATCGCGGCCTTCTGGCAGGCCTGCTCGATGATCGCACGGTTGACGAGCGCCTCGACCACGTTCTCGCCATGGCGGGCAAGGCACTCGGCGACGAGCTGATCGCGGGTGATCTCCACGCCGTTGACGGCCGCCATGATCGCGGGCTGATTGCTGGCAGCCGCATCCGATGCAGTTGCGGGGCGAGTCGGGGCGGGCGGCCGCGCATCGGCCTGCTGGGAGCCGGAGAGAAGCCGCCAGGCGAGGGCGGCCACGACGACGATCACAAGGCCGCCGATCTCCTGCAGCCCCGGCGACGAGACGGCCCGAATCCATCCACGGCCGATCCACCGGCGCGCACTCGCTGCCATGCCCTCGATGCGGCTCATCTCGACGCCCTCCTTGGCGATTCCGGGAACCACGGCCCCGGGAGGCTGGGAAAGTAGGGAATTCTCCCGCGGCAATCAAGGCGAACCGCGGGCCGATTTCACGGGAAAACCCCCGGCTGCAGCGGCGTCAGCCGACGCCCGGCCGTCTCGCGATCTCGAGCGCCCTCCTGACGAAAATCGGGGTGGCGATCTTCGCCTCGGAGAGGAGCGTGTAATTGTTCGAGACGGCGTGGATCCGCCTCGCGACGTCGGCGTCGAAGCACCGCAGCACCACCCGCAACGGGTGGCTCTCCCGCCGATCTTCGTTGATCGCCTGGGCGGTAAGTCCGATCTCGAGATTGAGCACGTCGTTCGACGTGCAGGCGACCAGCGCCCTGGCGCGGGCCACGCCGGCCCGCTCGAGGACGACAGGACGCGTGGCATCTCCGACGATCACCGGGCAACGCAGGTGGAGTTCTCGGTGCAGGTCGTCATCCGCGCACGGATCCACGACCACAACGCGGATTCCCCGCCCGAGCAGGCCACGGGCCACCGCCACACCCACATGGCCGATCCCACACACGACGACATGCCGGTGAAGACGTCCAGCGAGAAACTCGTTGCGCAGCTGATCGGCCGTGCCCGATACGATGAAGAGAGTCAGCAACGACGAGATGATCGCGATGAGCACGATGCCACCGAACATGAGCAGGATGCCGAAGCCCTTCACCCATGCCGGAGCGAACTGCAGATTGAAGTCACCGAATCCGACGGTCGTCACGACCGACGTTGCGAAATAGGCGGCATCGATCCATTCGAGATCGAGCGAGTGACGGAAGACGGTGATGGCGACCAGATAGAGTCCGACCAAGATCACCGGAATCGCAATGAATTCGGCGCGGATCGTCCGCCGCGGGATCGTGCGTCGGCCTCGTCGCACAGGAGGCTCTTCGGCGGCGGGGGCCGCCAGGGCGGCCTCGACGAAGGCATCGGCGGCCATCACGGCGGGTGCCATCGCGGCGGCGATGCCAAAATCGGCTTCGAATCGCGGGTTCAACTCCGGATCGGAGTGTCGCATCACGACCGGCACCGTCGGCGCTTCGTCACGGATCTCGAGAGCCGCCTCGAGGTTGTCGACGTCCCGAGACGTTGCCAAAACGACGGACGCCGCGCGGTGGACATCGGCCTCCGAGCGGATGGCATGGGACCGGTAGTCGCCCTCCACGAATCGTGCGCCCGCCGCGACGGCCCGAGCTCGACGGTCGGGGTTCGTCGAGGCGTCGGAGATCACCGTGACCGGGGCCCCGATGGCTCGAAGCGACTCGACCAGATTGAGACCGAACCGCCCGAGTCCGCAGACCACGACATGCTGCATGGCGGGAGTATAGCGAGATCTGCTGCGATGCCCGGCGGGCTCAGGCCAGTTCGGGCAGCACCGCCTCCTCGGAGGCGGCCTCGCGGAGTTTCTCCAGCGCCTTGGCCTCGATCTGGCGGACCCGTTCCTTCGTGACGCCCAGCGCCGAGCCGACCTCCTTGAGGGTCTGCGGCTCGTGCTCATGGTCGAGACCGTAGCGGCGGATGATGATCGTCTGCTCGCGCTGATCGAGCCGGTCGAGGAACTTGCCCACCTGCGCCAAGCGGTCGCTGGCGGCCAGCCGCTGCTGGTATTCGTCCTCCCGGCGGTCGGCGGCCGACTGCAGAAGCTCCATGTCGGCGGCCCGGAAGCGGTCGCGCCGCTTGTGCTCGTCGGGGATCGTGCGGGCGTAGTTCTTCATGATCGCCCACGAGGCATAGGTGCTGAACTTGTTGCCACGGGCGTAGTCGAACTTCTCCACGGCCCGGATCAGCGACATGTTGCCGTCGCTCACGAGGTCGAAGAAGCTGTCGCCCGGTGACACGCGTCGCTTGGCGATCGATACGACGAGCCGGAGGTTGGCCCGCACGATCCGGTTCTTGATCTCGACGATGTCGTCGTAGAGCCGTTCGATCTGATCCATCAGCCGCGCGTTGGGATGTTCGAGATCGAGTTCCTCGCGAAGCTTGATCGCCTTGTACTTGAGGTAATTGAACTTGCGGAACAGCCAGACCTCCTGCTCGCGGGTGAGCAGCGGGACCTCGTAGAGGCTCGCCAGATAGGCGGGGAGCCCCGACGGCCGTCGGACCCGCTTCGCCCCGTCGTCGGAGCCCGGATAGGGCTGATTGACCACGGCCTCGGCGCTTTTTCGGGCAAAGAGGGCGTTGGGCATGAAATCGAGTGGCAGTTGCATCACATGCTGGGCCCGCTGGCCGAGAATCACGCGGTAGATGCTCGCCTTGGAGCGGCGGTACCGCTTGGCGATCGAATCGACCACCTCTCCCCGCAGATAGTGCTGGTAGATCCGGGCACAACTCTCGGGCCTCAGGCGGCCGTCGCTGCCGGCGAAGATCGCCGTCTCGGGATGATCCTGGTCGTGCCGTTTGATGGTGTAGCGGATCGTCTCGACACTGCGGCCGAGCTTGGAGGCGATCCTCCGATGCACGTCGGCAGGGCAGGCTCCGGCCGCGGAAAGTCGCCGAGCCCAGGCGAGAATCTTGTCGTGCTCTTCGTCGGAGAGCTGGCTGAACCGGCTGCCGCGCTCGATGCGCGACGGATTGTTGTTGATGAATCGCTGCACCGTGCTGGCGAGAAAGCCGACCCGCTTCCGGCCGCCGACGGAGTATCGCTGCGCCACGAGCCCGTGTTCGCGCCACCGGGAGATCGTCTTCGTGGAGACGTTGAACTGCCTGGCCAATTCCTCGATGGAAAGCACCGGCTCGTTGACGGGCATCTCGATGCCGCCCACGGGTTCATTGCGCGTCTGTTCATCCCTGACCAGTCGCACGATCGAATCGGACATGTTGGAACGCATGGCACTGCCCTCGTGGATACGTCCAGGTGTGAGAAGCCCTCCGTGGCTTCGACCGCGGCACCCGCGGACGCCAGATATATACGCCGGCGGCCTCGAATGGGTTCAGAAAACTGCTGGAAACTTGAGTCTTTTTGGGGTTGCCGCGGCATCCCACCCAGCTCGGCGCAACGCCCCAGTGCCGTAAGCCGTTGTCTTCGCTCGTGTTACGTCGCGCTGGCAGCGATTGACTTGTCGCATGGATGACTCTGCCGACCGAAGTGACCTTTGAAAATAGGCAGTTTGGAGCGGTGGACACCTGGTGACCGGCTCACTGCCGAGGGCCCTGTCGATCTGAGGGACGCGGATCAGATTCGGGGTTCTTAGGGACACGGGGGCGCGTATGGGCCGTCGGGCGAGCGGACGTTGGGCGAGGGTGGTCGCGGGACTTGTGGCTGTTCTCCCATGGCCCTGCTGTGGCGAGGCCATTCGGGTGCAGGTGAAGGTCGATGTCGAGGGGGAACTGATCGCGACGGCCGGCCGAGACATCGCCCCGGTCCGGCAGCCGATCAGCGTGGCTGGCCGTTTCGACTTCGTCGAGAGGCCCGGTGCGGGTGAGAGCGGCCCGGCGGTTATCCGCACCTTCAGCGAGGCCGAAGCCCGGCTGGCCGTCGATGGCCGCTCCCACGAGTCGATCCTCGGGGAGGATGCCAGGCTCGTGCATGTGGTCCGGCAGGGGACGGCAGCCGTCTCGTATCTGCCCGAGGGATTCTTGAGCCGGGAGGAACACGATCTGCTCGATATCCCGTTCGACCCGCTGCTCCTCGACGAACTGCGTGCGACAAAAGCCGTGACGGGCGGCGAGGCATGGGATGTACCCGCCGACATCACGGCCGGCCTGCTGGCGATCGACACGGTTGAACGTGGCACCATCGAGGCCAAACTCGATCAGGTGGCCGATCTCCTCGCCCGAGTGACTCTTTCAGGCACGATCGACGGCGCGGTCGATGGCGTTCCCACGCATCTTGTCATCGAGGGCAGTTGCACGATCCAGGCATCGCCCGACATTTCATCCGACGAGGAAACACTCCGCTATCGGCTCGACGGCCGGGTTTCGAATGTCACCGTGACGGTGCATGAGCGACGGAAACCGGGGCATGTCTCGCCGGGCTTCGATGTCGAGGCCCGCGTGGCCGTCACCCGCGGCCCCTGTGCGGAAGCCGAAGCCGTGGCCGCGACGATCACGGATGACCGCCATCGAGAGGGCGTCGCGGATGGTCGCCGCCGCGGCGAAGGCCGGCCCGGTGTGCTCCTGCATCGGGATCCCGGTGGCCGGTTCGAACTCGTGCATGATGCCCGCTGGCGGACCGTCCAGCAGGAACCAGGGGTGGTCGTCATGCGGTATGTGGACCATGGGGCGCTCGTCGCCCAGTGCACGGTCACCGCCCTGCCCCAAGGCCCGGCTTCGTCGGTGCCGACGGTCGAGGAAGTGCAGCGCGATATCGGCCGGTCGCTCGAGGGGCAGTTCGAGAGGTTCGAGGGGTCCTCCCAGGCTCGCCGCGACGACGGGGTCACGGTTGTCCGCGTGGTATCGGCGGGGTCGGCCGAATCGCTGCCGTTCCACTGGGTGCATGCGGTGCTCGCCGACGAGTCGGGCCGGCGGGCGAGCGTGGCCTTCATGATGGAGGCCACGATGGCGAAACGGTTCGCCGATGCCGACCTCGTGCTCGTGGAAGGGCTCCGGCTGGGCTCCTCCCCGGCCGGGGACGAGTCGCAGGCCCGGGAGGCAAGGCTCCCACGAAAAACAGCCGTGCCTTGACGCCCCCCCGTCCCGTTGGAATATTGTCGCGTTTCCCCGTGAGAAAAGCGTGCCGGCATTGTCCGGCTTTGGCCGCGGGGCGATTTCCATCGGAGGCGTAGGCCATCGAGAAGCAGCATCGCATCAACGAGCAGATCCGGATCACACCGATCCGGGTGATTGCTGCGGATGGTAGTCAGTTGGGCATCATCCCCACTGACGAGGCCCTTGCGATCGCGCGGGAGGCTGGGCTCGACCTTGTCGAGGTGGCGCCCACGGAGAAGCCACCCGTCTGCCGGATCATGGACTTCGGCAAGTTCAAGTACCAGCAGAAGAAGAAGCAGCACAAGACCCACGTCCATCACACGAAGATCAAGGAGATCCGGCTCCGCCCCAAGACGGGCGACCACGACATCGAGTTCAAGGTGAACCAGGCCAAGGGCTTTTTGCTTCACAAGGACAAGGTGGTCGTGTCGGTCGTGTTCCGTGGGCGTGAGATGGCCCACATCGAGGAAGGGCGGAAGGTGATGCAGGGGATCATCACGAAGCTCGAAGAGGTCGCGAAGATCGAATCACCCGCCCAGCAGATGGGCCGTCGCTTGGTCTGCACGCTCTCGCCGAAGTAACACGAATTTTTCGCCACCGACACACGAACGAAGGAGAGACCACGATGCCGAAGCAGAAGACGCACAAGGGCGTGAAGAAGCGTTTCCGCCTGACCGCAAAGGGCAAGGCCAAGCACCGCCGATCGGGCACGAGCCACCTCCAGGTGCGGCTGACGGCCAAGCGAAAGCGCAACCTCCGCGGCACGGGCGTGCTCGCGAAGGTCGATACCCCTGCCATCACCGAGGCGCTGGCGGGCGGGAGCTACTGAATATAAGCCTGCAGGATATAAGCCTGCAGGGCCATCCATGGCCCCTGCAGGCTAACGCGGCTGCGAGGCAAGCCAAGGTTGCCTCGAGCCGCGGCGGCCGCCTTCCTGGCGGCCGTTGCGAAAGCGAGCGCCATCCATGGCCCCTGCAGGCTGGGGCAGGTCGGAGGCAAAGCCAAGGTGTGCCTCGACCTGCGATGGCTCGCCCTCCAGGCGAGCCTCGCACAAGCCGAAGCAGGCCCGACAGGGATGCTGAGGCGCGAAAGCGAGCGCCATCCATGGCCCCTGCAGGCTGGACATGGAAATTCGTGAGGGGGTGCCCGTGCCACGTCACCGGGCTATGGGAGCAAGCGAAGGCATGGATGCCGAAGCGCAGCGGACATGCAGAGAGCGACGGCCCGGAAGGCCGTCGCGAACGTCCGGGGATGTGGCATGGGCACCCACGACCCCGGAAAACCGGAATAGATCGGATGCCGAGGCGGGAATGCGAGCCCGGAATTGGCTCGATCGAGGCCCGCCCTTGATTTTTCCCCGATTTTGTCCACATTGTGGGGCTTCCCCGATCAGAAAGTTGTGAGCCATGCGTACCAAGAGCGTCGTCCCCCGCCTGCGAGCCAAGAAGCGGCTGTTCAAGCGGGTCAAGGGTTCGGTCGGCGGCCGCCGTCGCCTCCTCCGCACCGCCAAGGAATCGATCATCCGCGCCGGCGTCTTCGCCCGCCGCGACCGCCGTCGCAAGAAGCGGGATTTCCGCCGCCTCTGGATCGTCCGCATCAACGCGGCCTGCCGTCAGCGTGGCCTGCGGTACAGCCAGTTCATCGCCGGGCTCGAGAAGATCGGCTGCGAACTCGACCGCCGCACGCTGTCTGAGATGGCCGTGCTCGACCCGACCGGGTTCGACGCGGTGGTCGAGAGTGTTCGTAAGGGACTCGGCCTGCCGGAGCCCGCCGCCGTCGCGTGACCGGCTGCGGTCCGAAACGGGTATCGGAAACACGCCGGTGGCAGCCGTCTCGCTCGAAGCATTCCTGGCTGAGATCGACGGCCTTCGAGCCGCGGCCAGCGCCGCGCTCGAAGCGGCCGCCGACGATGCCGCCGTCGAGGCGGCGCGGGTCGAATTCCTCGGCGCCCGCAGCGGCCGACTGAAGGCGATCCAAAAGATGCTCGGCGGCCTCGATGCCGCCGACAAGCCGGCCGGCGGCAAGCACTTCAACGAAGCGAAGAACGCGATCACCTCGCTGCTCACGGCCGCCCAGGAGCGGCTCGCGACGGGCGGCGCAGCCGCCGTCGAGGCGATCGATGTCACGCTGCCCGGTGCGCCCTTCCGGCTCGGCCATCTCCATCCCATCACGCAGACGATCCGCCGCGTGCAGGAGATCATGGCGCGGCTCGGCTTTGAGAGCGTCACGGGGCCCGAAGTCGAAGACCAGTGG
>JBJTOU010000093.1:0-10302 GCA_046074725.1 Planctomycetia bacterium | reverse complement strand
TTCCGACATGCCGCAGATGGTCAACACGAAGCCGCCCCTCCTCTTCTGGCAGGGCATGCTCTCCACTGACTGGGGTCGCGACTGGTCGTTCATGGCCCTCCGCTGGCCGAATGTCGGCTGGACGTTTCTGACGTCCGCGATCGCCGGGCTGCTCGCATGGAAGATCCGCGGCCGCGACGTTTCAGCCGGCCTGCTCGCCGCTGCCGTCTATCTCGCGTTCCTCTCAACGTATCGCTACGGCCGCCCGTTTCTCACCAATGCTCCCGAGACATTCTGGACCACGCTCTGCTTCTTCGTGGTGTTCTGGTGGCGGCCGCGGTCCTTCAGGTCGCGATGGCTCGTGCCCACGCTCATCGGCGTGATCGCCGGGCTGGCCATGCTCACGAAGTCGTTCGCGCAGCTCCTGCCGATCGGCCTCGGCCTGGCCGCGTGGCACCTGCACGAGGTGCGCCGCGACGACGGCTCGATCGACTGGCCAAGCCTGCTTACGCGGTCCGCGCCCGGCCTGGCATGGGTGGCCGTCGTGTCGCTCGGCATGTTTTCGCTTTGGTTTTTTTTCGATCCCGATCCGGCCGCGATCTGGCGGGAGTTCGTGGTCCACGAAAATCTCGGCAAGATGAAGGCCGGGCGGCCGAACTACCTCCTTGCGGTGCTCTGGGGTCGGTTCAGCATCTGGCAATACGGCATGACCTGGTTTTCAAACGCCGGGGTGCTCGCGCTGCCCCTCCTCGGCACCTTCATCCGCGGCTGGCAACCTCGCCGCGAGGCCTCGCGCGAGGAGCGGCTCCTGTGGATTCTGGTGGCCGTCTGGTTTCTCGTGTTCTTCATGCCGACCCAGCGTTCCGGCCGCTACCTGATGCCGGTCATGCCCATGCTGGCGGTGCTGACCGCGATTCACTGGCAGCGGCTGCTTCCCTCGGCATTCCTCGGCACGCTGGCGATCGCCGGCGTCGTGCTCAGCCTGCTTGCGTGGATTTCGGTGGCGCTCTCTCTGGAGCTTGGGGGCGTGTTCCCGTGGGCCCACTGGCCGATTCTCGCGGGATCGCTCGGGCTGGTTGCCTATGGGTGCATGGACCGGCGGCGGCGGGCGGCGGCGGCGGTGGCCTCGGCGCTGTGCGTGTCGCTTGGGATTTCAAGCGGCCAGCTCGCTTTCGAACACCCGCACGGCGTGTATCCGCCCGACGTGGTCGCCCGTGCGGCCGGCCGCGTGGTCTGGGTGCCTCGCACGTTTCTCGCCTCGGAAGAGTTTCAGCGGATGCTGCTGCCCGGGGCCGACGTGCGGGGCTACGACGTCGGCACGGAGCCGCCGATCGCGGCCGGCGAGATGCACACGCTCATGCTGCGGCTCGACGAACCGCGTCCCTCAGGCGCGGTCGGAAGCCGTCTGGAAATGCATGCGAGGCTCAACGCGGACGAGTGCTGGGGCCTGGCGAGCGGCCGTCTGACGGAGAACCTTGTCCGCCGCGAGTGGCTGGTCGAGTAGCCGCCACCGGTTCCTGCCGTGTGGCGAACGCTTTTTTCAGTCATCCGTCCAAGAACGTGTCTGGGCGGACCTTGAACTTCGCCGCGAGCACCCTGATGTGGGACACGGTCAGGGCCCGCTCGCCCTTGAGAATCTTCGAACCCATGCTCGCATGCACGCCGAGCAGCCTGGCGAGGCCAGAGGCATGAATGCCGTGGTCGGCGAGGATGTGCCGGAGGGCCGCGATGCCCTTGATCGGTCGAATGGCATGGTGCGATGCCTCGTAGGCCTGCACGAGCTGGACGAGGGTTTCCAGATAGAGTTCCTGCCCCTTCGTCAGCCTTCCCCCTGCCATCAGCCGGTCGATCATCTCGACCGTATTTTCATAATGCACCTCGTCCATGATGGCCTGCGGCGGCATCATCCCCACGAGTTCCTTGAAGGTGCCGGGGAGTTTTGCTTTCGAATCGTGCCCTGCTGCCCGCATCATCTCATTCCCTCCACGTTTGCTCGTCGTATTCCGCGTGTGTCAGCACGACCCTGACGTTCACGAGCCGGTAGTCGTATCGGATCCGGGTGACGAGCCGATATTTGTTTCCGCCGATGTTGAATACGGTGAGCATGTCGCCACCGTCTGTCTGCACTCCGTCGGCGTGCGGGTACGTCGCCCGTGCATCCTGAAGGCTCTTCCATTCGGCGCCAGACACGGCCTTGTACCAGGCGCGGAGCGGCTTTTCCGCATCGGGATGCCGCAGCCAGAACTCCCGCAGTCGCTTGAGGCTGATCACTCGCACTTAGACATTTTGTCTAATACGCCACGGACCGTCAAGGCCGTCGCCTCGACCCTATCCGAAGATCCGCGGCCGTCACCGCGTCAGGCCGCCACGCGGAGTGGGATGGCCACCTCCGCTGCGGCCTCCTCCTGCACGATCCCGAAGGGTGTCCAGGTCAGTCGATGCCGGCGGGTCTCGCTTCGAATTTCCTGATTGCGAAGCCACGAGGCTTCGCTGACGTACGGCCGCGGATGCTCGAGGTGGAGGCAGATGGCCCGGTGACGCACATGGCGAAACCGCACTCCCGCATGAATCAGCCGCTCGCCGAGTTCGCGATCGAGGCCGCCATACTGCATCCGCTCGTCAAAGCCGTTCACCCGAATCACGTCGTCGCGCCAGGCCGAGGCATTGTGTCCGTTGAAGCTGGCCCGTGTCGGCGTGAGGCGGTCGAGCAGCGCGCCGGTCGGCCCGTTCGAGGCGACGATCTTGAGCCTGCTCCGCATCGATCCCGCGCCGTGCCGTCGCAGCCAGTCCGCCTCCATGCAGTGGCCGCTGAGAATCGCATCCCGAGTGATGGCGTCGCTCGTTTCATAGGACACGCGGATGCATCCACCCGAGAGCGCGCGCCCGGGCCGAGCCAGCCGCGCGTGCGTGGCGACGAAGTCGGCTCGCGGGATGCAATCGCCATCGGAGAAGATCAGGTAGTCGCCCGTGGCCCGTTCGATCGCACGATTGAGGATCCGGCATTTGCGAAATTCCTGGTGCGGGTGCCAGACGTGCACGAGAGGCCGCCGCCCCGTGCCGCGGTGCCGGTGGACCACGCCCACTGTCTCGGGCCCCGAGCCATCGTCGGCCACGATGACTTCCCAGGGGGTGTGCGTCTGGCATCGGTAGCCCCAGAGCACTTTGTCGAGCGACTCGGGTGAGTCGAACGTGCTGATGATCACGGAGATTCGCATGCGCGTCAGGCGGCCGCAGCCCTCTCCCGGGGATCCGATTGGTAGAGCCGGCGGTTGTGTCGGTCGAGCTTCCAGAGCCGTGCAAAACGTTCCGAGCGGTCGCGGTTGGCGATCGGCGCGATGCCGGCGGCGGGCGTGCAGGTCACCTCGCCGAAGGAGATCCGTCCAGCGACGTTGTAGAGGTCGATCCGAAGGCAGTCGAAGCCTCGCGACAGCCTCTCGGCGACATCGACCATCTCTTCGAAATTCACCGGCCTGGCCACGCGAGCGGCTTCCTCGGCCGTGCACGTCATCTCGACGCGCGTCCAATCCTTGTCGAAGTGGACGGCCCGTGCCCCCCCCGGCATCACGACAGCCAGCGCGTAGTCGAAGCCCCCGTCGCTGTGGAAGCAGAAGAAGTCGTAGTCGGGTGGCGAGTCGCCGCCGTCGTCGAGCAGTGCTTCGATGACGATCCGCGGCTCGATCAATCGGTAATGGTATTCGCCCGATGTGCGCCCTCGGCGTCGGCGCATCAGCCGGTTGAATCGCTTCACCGTGGCATCGACATCCAACTGCGACTTGTCACGCACGATCTGGTGCCACTTGCAGCCGTGCGTCGCCTTGATGATGAAGCGGTCCGGCAAATCATCGAAGATCGCGGGCGTCAACCGCTCATGCACCCCGAGGAGCGGGATGAGATACCGCTCGCCGACCCGCTCCCGGACGAACTCCCGAACCCGATACTTGTCGGCGAGAAACGCATAGACGGCATGGTTGCCGTAGAGCTTGCGATAGAGAACCTTTTCCTCGCTCAGGGTCGGAGCGTGCGGGTTGAACGGACGTCCGAAGGCCCGTCGAAACCGTGCGCAGGTCCGCCAGCGGCGGAAGGCGAACCCGAGCGGGTTTTCATGGTGCACCGGAATTCCGGCGAGGCAATCACTCACGGGGCGTCTCCTCGACAAGAGCAATCGGCCTGTGTTCAGATCGCACTCGAACGATTCGGGACCCGCACACGAGCCCGAGGCTTGCCCACCTTGCGGCCTTTTTCCATCTCCGCCGCCCGCGGCGGACCGTACCGGTGCGGCAACCTGGGAAACTACCCACGCACGTCGGCGGGGGTCTTGCCGGCGGCGCGGAGGTCGCGGATCGCGAGGCCGCCGGATCGCTTCGCGAGGCGGTTGCCTTCGGCGTCGCAGACAAGCGGCGCATGGCACCAGGCCGGGGGCTCCCAGCCGAGCGACTCGTAGAGCAGGATCTGCCTCGCGGTGCTCGTGAGCAGATCCTCGCCGCGGACCACTTCCTCGATCTCCATCGCATGGTCGTCGGCGACGACCGCCAGTTCGTAGGCCGGCAGCGCGTCGCGCCGCCAGACGACGAAGTCGCCAAAATCGACGCCCGCCGTGCGGCGGACGGTGCCGTGAACGGCATCCTCGAATTGGATCACCCGGCCGTCGGGCACGCGAAACCGCCAGGCCACCGGGCCGGGCTCGACCGCCCGCGGCCACTCGGCAGGCCGAAGCGACACCGGAAAGATCGGTTCGGCGCCATGCGGCGCCGTCGCGGCTTCCTCGACGTCCTTGCGGGAATGGGGGCTTGGATAGATGAGGCCGGTCGCCTCCAGGCGTCGCCAGATATCGAGATACCATCCGGTCCGGTCACGTTGCCGGTAGGGCGAGTGGGGCCCCCCCACATCGGGTCCCTCGGTCCATTCAAGCCCGAGCCATCGCAGGTCTTCGAGGGCCGCCTCCGCAAATGCATCGCGGCACCGAGAGGCGTCGAGGTCTTCGATCCGCATCACGAGCCCCGCCCCGCGGGCCCGCTCGGCGGCGAGCGCGAAGGTGCGGGCGTGGCCGACATGCAAAAAACCCGTGGGCGTTGGGGCGAGTCGGCCGCGGCGTGGCATGGGAGGGAAAGCCCGCGGGGGCGGCATCGGGTTGAAAAGAGCGGGGAAACGAACCCCGTCTGTCGGCTTTTTCCCGATCCGAGTATATTCCGAAGGCCTGCCCGCTCGTCATCCCGCCTGGCAGCGCAGCCCCTTTTTTTCAGCCCCAGAGGTGTTTGGTTTCCATGGACCTGTCCAAGCTTCGCAACATGGGCATCTCGGCCCACATCGACTCCGGCAAGACGACCCTCTCGGAGCGCATTCTCTATTACGCCGGCCGCATCCACCGCATCCAGGAGGTGAAGGGCGGCGGCGACGGCGCCACCATGGACTACATGGATCTCGAGCGGGAGCGCGGGATCACGATCACGTCGGCCGCCACGAGCGTGACGTGGCAGGACTGTGCCATCAACCTGATCGACACGCCGGGCCACGTCGATTTCACGGTCGAGGTGGAGCGCAGCCTCCGCGTGCTCGACGGTGCGATCCTCGTGCTCTGCGCCGTGGGCGGCGTGCAGAGCCAGTCGATGACGGTCGATCGTCAGATGAAGCGCTACAAGGTGCCGCGGCTGGCGTTCGTCAACAAGATGGACCGCACCGGCGCGAATTTCGAGCGGGTCGTGCAGCAGCTTCGAGACAAGCTCGGCTGCGATGCCGTGCCGCTCCAGATGCCGATCGGCAAGGAAGACAAGCTCGAGGGCGTGATCGACCTGATCACGATGAAGGCATACTACTTCGACGGTGACAACGGCGAAAACGTCCGCGAAGAGGCGATCCCCGGCGGTCTGGCGAAGGATGCCGCCGAGCGGCGGCATGCGATGCTCGAGGCGCTGGCGATGTATTCCGATTCGCTCATGGAAAAGCTCCTCTCGGAAGAGCAGCCGACCGAAGACGAGATCCATGCGGTCGTGAAGTCGGCCGTGCAGAACCAGAGCATCACGCCCGTCCTCTGCGGGTCGGCCTACAAGAACAAGGGCGTGCAGAAGCTGCTCGACGCGGTCGTCCGCTACCTGCCCAACCCGCTCGAGCGGAAGGTGATCGCGAAGAAGTGGGACAAGCCCGACGAGGCCTTCGACCTCTCGCCCGATCCGGCGAAGCCGCTCGTGGCGATGGCCTTCAAGATCGTGGACGATCCCTACGGCCAGCTCACGTTCATGCGGATCTATCAGGGCAAGATCGCCAAGGGCGAGACGTATGTGAACCAGCGCACCAGCAACAAGCAGCGGTTCAGCCGGATCGTGCGGATGCACGCCGACAAGCGTGAGGAAATCGACCTCGCCGAGGCGGGCGACATCGTGGCCGTGATGGGCGTCGATGCCGCCTCCGGCGACACGTATGCCTCGGAGCAGAAGTATTGCACGCTCGAGAGCATGTTCGTGCCCGAGCCGGTGATCAAGATGGCGATCACGCCCACCAACCGCGACGGCCTCGACAAGCTCGGCAAGGCCCTGCAGCGGTTCACCCGCGAGGATCCGACCTTCCGCGTCTCGACCGACGACGAGACGGGCGAGACGGTGATCGCCGGGATGGGCGAACTGCATCTCGACATCTACGTCGAGCGGATCAAGCGGGAATTCAAGGTGGAGGTGGAGGTCGGTGCGCCGAAGGTGAGCTACCGCGAGGCGCCGACCCGTGCCACGGAATACGAATACAAGCACAAGAAGCAGACGGGCGGCTCGGGGCAATTCGCCCACATCATCGGGCGGCTCGATCCGCTGCCGGAAGACGCCCCGGAAACCTTTGAATTCGAGGATGCGGTCGTCGGCGGCCGCGTGCCCCGCGAATACATCCCCTCGGTGGAGAAGGGCTTTCGCGCGAGCCTGTCGAAGGGTCCGATCGCCGGCTTCCCGATCGTGGGCGTGAAGGCCACGCTTTCCGATGGCTCCTACCACGATGTCGACTCGAGCGACATGGCCTTCCAGATCTGCGCCCGGGCCGGCTTCCGTGAGGCCTTCCTCAACACCAAGCCGGTGCTGCTCGAGCCGATCATGAAGATGGAGGTGGAAGTGCCGGCCGATTTCCAGGGCCCGGTGACGGGCGAGCTCAACAAGCGTCGCGGCCTGATCATCTCGACGGAAACGGTGGGCAACACGTCCACGATCATCGCCGAGGTGCCGCTGGCGGAGACGTTCGGCTATTCGACCGACCTGCGGAGCATGACGCAGGGGCAGGGTGTGTTCACGATGGAATTCAGCAAGTACAAGCCGACGCCCGGCAACGTGCAGAAGGAAATCGTCGAGGAGCGGAAGAAGGCGGATCTGGCCGCGGCGAAGTAACGAGTTACCCGCGGAACCGCCCTGGCTCCATCGCTTCTGCGATGCCATTCCAGAGGGCGATCCGCGCTTCGAGCGAGCCGCGGGCCGCGTCCGTGGCCTCCCGCCATTTCGCCGCGTCGTCGCCGCAGAGGCGGGCGATGATCCGCCGGCAAACGGGGGCGTGTTTCTCGTCGTCGTGCTCGATATGCCGTTCGAGGTAGAAGCGGAAGCGGCCCCAGGCCGCTGGATCGGTCGCGGCGAGCCGGGCGACGAGATTTCGGAACATGTCGGGGATCACGTCCTCTCGTCCAAACGTGAATGCGGCCACGATCTGGTGCGTCGCTCCCCGCTCGATGACGTCGAACGACGTCCGCACGAAGTCGGCTGACACCTGCGGGGCGCCGCAGGTGGCGAGCGATGGCCTGAGTGGAGCTCCTTCGCGCAGGAGGTCGATGAGCCGACGGATGGGGCCGGTGTCGGCGCCGGCTCGTTCCATGCTGTCGAGGTAGAGTTCGAAGTGCGATGCGGCGCCACCGTCGGGCAGTTCGTCGGATTCCTCGTCGAGCACGATCTCGTTAACCAGCCGCCGGGCTTCGGGATCGGGCGTGGGCAGCCAGGGAAGGCTCGTGCAGGTCAGCCGCTGCTGCATCGCCTTCAAGAGGCTTTGAAAATCCCACACGGCCCACACATGCATCTCCATGAACCGCCGCAGACGGTCGGGCGAATCGATCCGCGAGTAGAGCGGATGCGACACGAGCCGCCGACGGATGGAGGCGATGTCGGCGACGAGGCGTTCGGCGGGCGAGGGGGTCGCGAGTGTGGCCATGCGGAAACTGTAGCCGCCTCCCCCGAATCGCCCAGCGTGCAGCCGGACGTTGTGCTGGGATCGCGCCATTCGTGGGGGTAGAATGTCATCTCGGGGCATGCACCTGAGCACATGACGATGAATGAACAAGACGACGCAGCAAAGCCGCAGGACGACCGCGAGGCAAGCGGCGGGCCCGTGCTCGAGCCGGGCCCATCGGTGAGCCGCATCCTTCGGTGGATCGGCGATCCGCAGCTGCGGCAGCCGGCTGGCGAGCGGTTCACGCTCGAGGATGTGCATGAGTTTCGGCCCACGTTGCGGCCGCCGGTGCCCGTGCTCACGGTGCTCGATGATGGCTCGCGCGAGGATGGCGAGGAACTCCGGATTCGCACCGAAGCGTTTTCGATCGGCCGCACGGCGGGCACCCTCGTGCTCGCCAACGACCCGTCGCTTTCGGGCAGCCATGCGGAGATCCGCCGCGTGCCGTGGAAGGGGGGATTCCAGTGGCATCTCCACGATCTCGGGAGCGTGAATGGCACGTTCGTGCGGACGGCCCGGTCGGTGATCCACGAAAACACGGTGATGATCATCGGGGCGAGGCGGTTTCGGCTTCGCAACCCGCTCAAGCCGGTGGCTCATGCGGTCTCCCCGTCCGACACCAACCATGTCGATGCGATGTCGATGCCGCAGACGATGTGGCCGGTGCTGGTGGAGGCCTCGGGCAAGCCGGGGGCGATGCACTTGCCGCTTCGGAGCGAGCGGGCGACGATCGGCCGCACCGACGGCGGGGCCGATATCGAGCTCGACGATCCGCTGGTGGCCGATCAGCATGCGGTGCTCAAGCGGCAGCGGGATGGATCGTGGCTCCTGGAGGCCGATGCCACCCGCAATGGCGTGTGGGTGTCGGTTGCGTCGATCATGCTCACGAGCAACTGCTCGTTTCGTTTGGGAGAGCAGCGGTTCCGCTTCGTCGTGCCGTAGCAATCGCGGCGTCAGCGATCCTCGATGGCGATGTCGTCTGCCAACCAGAGCGTAAATTCAAACACCCGCGAACTCATTCAGGCACCCCCTATCGGATGTGCTTTTTGCATCGGGTTTCGCACCTGACATGGTCAGGTGACGTGCCAGCGCCCTGAATCACGGATCGCGTCGTACATCGCATCCGGCGCCAGGTCGGCCCCATTCGGCCATCGCACGCTTCCGGCAACGACGGCCGCCTGTTGGAAGATCGCATCATCTCGTAGAGCCGCGAAGATGCTCGCGTCAACTTGGCTCGACGCCAGGAATTCAGCCATCTCAACATGGCCTGTTGTGCCGTCCATGAATCGCACGGCAAGCCGCTTTCCGCTCTCAGGCCGTACCTCAGCCACCCTCCAACTGGCGTGAGACCCTACAACGGGCATCATTCCAGCGGCGGTATCGGCAACGGAAGCTGCAATTGACTGCATCGTTCCCAGTTCTCCATCAAAGCGGCTTGATGAATTGTCGCCCATTCGATCACCAGGCTTCTCGCGCGACGCGGCAGGAATCCTCGAAGTATAGCAAGCGTCTGAACGTCAATCATCGCTTCATGCTCCGCATAGGTCGCGTGAAAATGCGGAGGCCCGTGCTCCCGCCAGAACATTTCGATCACGACCCCGAAAAACGTGCATATAGCCGGCAGGACGCATACTGTACGCATGTACTTTCTGCTGTCAACTCGTGCTGGAACGGGTGCGCCGTGACATCGCTGAAGGAAGGGCCAAGCAGCCTGACGAAGTCATCGACAACGAGTGACTGCTGGTCGGCATATCGGTCTCTTCCTCCAGATATCAAGCGAAGGGCGCGTGCCGCCTATCGCCCGTGGCGTCGAGAACCTCGGCGGGGCGTCAGCGATCCTCGATGGCGATCACGAGCCGCTTCCCGAGGGCGTCGGCAAGGCGGGTGAGCGTTGCAATCGTGGGGTTTGCGTCAACCAGGTTTTCAAGCCGGCATATTGCGGCGCGACTCATGCCTGATTTCTGCCGGATATCGGCGAGGCTCAAGCCCTGATTTTCACGCTCGCCCCGCAGCAGTTCCGCCGCTCGCGCCAGCTCGACCGCGACGGATCGACGACGATTGGCAAAGGCCTTTGCTTTCCGCGACAAGTCCTTCCTGTCCCGACTCAAGACCGTCTCCCGGATGCCTTTGATTCGTGAACGCTCATCC
>JBJTOU010000092.1:0-2791 GCA_046074725.1 Planctomycetia bacterium | reverse complement strand
GTGGGCGGCGCGGGCTCCAGCAACTCGACGACGCGCCGGGCGTCACCCGAGAAGAAGGCGAGGACGGCCCGTTCGGCGAGGGGCAGGTCGGCCAGCCGCGTGCCCCATTCGTCGGGCCGGATCTCGTCGGGGAGCCACCTTGGCGCGGGGATGGGGAGGAGCGGGCGCTTGTCCACGACGAGGATGGGCGCGCCGCCGGGGATTCGGGCGAGGTCGTTGCCAAGCCAGAGAAACTGGGCGTCGGCGGCCATGCAGCGGACGGGAAGCGCGACGGTGAAGTGGCCGATCCAGCGTCGGCTGGGGCCGTGCCACAACAGGATGCGCGAGTGAAGGGGGCCGGAGGGATCCTCGGTGGCGATCCATGTCAGGGCACCGTCGCGGGCGATGGCGCGAACGGGCGCGGGGAGTCGCGTGATGGGCGTGAACGGATCGAGGCGCGTGCGGAGGTCGGAGGCGAGGCGTGCCAGGCGCGACCGGTCGCGCATCCGTTCGCGAATGCCCTCGGCCTGGCGGGCGCGGGCGGCGTCAAAGGCGGCCTTGGCGGGTTGGAAGCCGGGCCGAACCACGAAGCCGAGGCCGCCGGGGACGGTGGGGCGGACGGGGGCGGTGCGATGCTCCATGGAGCCGGTCTCGGCGACGAGGAAGTGGAGCCCGAGGTTGCTGCCGAGCCAGAAGCCGCCGTCGCCATCGGGGGCGATGCAGCGCCAGCGAGGCGGGTCCAGGGCAGGGAGGCCCTTCCATTGGAGGGGCAATGGTGTCCATTGGGCAGCTTTAATTCAAAACGCTAGGGCATGTAGAAATCGCTGCAATAGCCCCGCATATCGTTTGTCTTGGGCACGAGGCTTTCGAATTAGGTTTGTATGCTCAGCAAGGGTTGGGCGGCCGGCCGCCATGCGCTACATGGCCTTTTCCTGCGCTTATACGCCTGTCTGAAGCGTTTTTGGACGCCAGACGCGAAATCACCCTCCGGGCGGCTAAATCGCCGTAGGCAGCCTGTTGGAGCGTTTGCCGCTAGGTTCACTTTATTCATACTCTAGGCTTCGTTCCTGCATCCCATTCGATACAGTTCCCGAATGCGTGCACTCGATCCGTTCTCCTCTATCCAAGACCTCAACCCTAACCTCCTCGACGACATCCTCGCACCGGCCCTCCATATCCTAGACAACTACATCCGCGGCGTTCGGCGTACCGGGGCCATTGATGATGTGCGGTTCGTACGTCTCGGTGTTTGCCGGGTCCTGACACAGGTCGCCAGCGGGCGCGACTTCCTCCAGGTCTTGCGCGAGGTCCTCGGCGAATCCATTGCTCGATCCTCGTTCTTTGACAGCCTTCATCAGAAGCACCGCTGTGAGATACTGGAACAGTTGAATCATGAGTTGGTATTGCGGAACACCGGATGCATGCCGGATCTCCTCCGAAGCTTTCCGCAGTTGAAGGGAGTCCCCGTCTTCGCGGTCGACGGCCATCATGTCGAGCATGCCGTTCACTCCCCCGACAATCCCAAGGGTGAGAAGGTCTCTGCCAACAATCTCTATCTCCTCAGCCTTCGCACAGGGTTCCTGTGCAACTTTGGCGTCGTTCAGGGCGACGGTCGGCACGGACACGAATTGCCCGTGTTTCGGGGGCGACTTGAGAGCCTGCTTTCGGGGTACAAGGTTCGCAAGGGACAGCACCCCCCGATCTTCATCGGAGATCCTGCCTTCGTGGACAAAGTCTTCTGGACCCGTATGGCGCTGACGAAGGTGAGTGCGAGGTTCATCACGCGCACCAAGGCCAACATGAAGCCCATCGTGTACAACAGCATGGCGTGGGACACGACCGATCCGGTCAATGACGGGGTCGAGGCCTATGAGTTGGTGGGCATTGAAGGTGCCATGGCCATGCGGAGGGTTCGGTATCGGGATCCGGAGACCGGCACGCGGTACGAGTTTCTGACGTCGGTGCACGATTTATCACCCGGACTCATCGCGCTGCTCTACCTGGCCCGATGGAGGATCGAGAAGGTATTCGATACGACGAAGAACAAGTTGGAAGAGACCAAGGGGTGGGCGGTGGGTCAGACAGCCCAGGATGTTCGGGCCCACCTGGTCGCCCTGACACACAACTTGTTGCTGCTATTCCGGGAGACCCTGGGACGGGAGCACGGCATGAAGGAGGAAAAGGTGGAGCGGAAGCACGCCGAGCAACTGCGTGAACGGGAAGAGAAGGCTGCGGCGGCGGGACGACACGTCGCGCCGGCCCAGAAGCTTCTGCCCGCCGTCATCCAGTTGACGGCGCAGTTCGTGAGGGCCGTTCGAAACGGAATTCTTGGTCAAATGGCCCTGGAAGACGTCCTGGGCAGTTTAAGGATGTCTATGTACGCCTACCTTTGATGCCCAATGGACACCGTTGCCCCACTACCATTTGAGGTCCAGCTGCAATGCCACCCTTGACATGAGGGCGCAACCTTGATGTCTGTTGGACAGAAGGCGGGGATCTAGCTAATGCGTCATCTCCAAAAGCGGGCATCACAATCAAGGCGCCCTCAGCCGAAAGAACTGACGCCCCTGCGAATCCGGGAGGACGACGACCATTGACGACCCAACCAGGCTCGGTTGTACCGGTACGGCCGTCCATCCGGATGCCGCGGCAGCATCAAGGCTTTGCTGCAAGACAAACGCAGAATAGGCCGCGGACCAAGAAAGAGTCACGCCGTCAGCGCCACGGGATAGCGTAATCGCGGGTGACTGGAGATACCTAATCGTGATGTAGTTGGTGACGGAAGCCGCTCGGGGGCCTACGTCCCGAGCGA
>JBJTOU010000091.1:0-6257 GCA_046074725.1 Planctomycetia bacterium | reverse complement strand
ACATATGCACCGACCTCGAGGTCGGCCCCGGTCAGCGCCGCATCGAGGCCGTACTGGCACATCACGTAGTTCTGGTAGAAGACCGATCCGGGGTTGCCGGCCGTGTTGGCTGTTCGACCCACCGGGATGTAGCCATTGCTCCGGAGGTTGCCGAAGTCGGTAAGCCATTCACCGCTGATGCCGACCTGGTTGTAGGAATGGCCAAACTGGCCGAACTGACTCGTGCCGCACGCGCCGCCCGTCGGGTACTGGTTCTGATCGCCGTCGTAATCCAAGTAGACGCCGATGCCAAGCAGCGTGCCGCCAATGAACTGCTTTCGGACGGCACCGACGGTTGAGAAGAAGCCGCCGTATTCGGAGAGATGACCACGAAGGTCGGCCGCCCAGAATCCGCCCATGTCGTCTTCGGCATACGGGATGAACCCGCCGAGCGTCATGTAGCTGCCGTTGTAGCCCAAGCCGCGGTCAGCGGGATTGAGCCCGAAATACATCCAGCCAGGACCGTTTTGATTGAGGTTCGAGAGCCGGCTCACAGCCCGATTCAGGACGCCGCCACTCGGGGCCATTGCCCCTTGACCCATGCCACCGACCTGGGCCTCGGCGATGGCTCCCGCTCCGCTCATCCCAGCCGCCAGCAACGCGACGAAGGCTGCCCGACGCATGCGGCGCCTCCAAGCGGCTGCCCGCCGCCGAAACGCCCGAACGTGGGCGGCCACGCGGCCTCGACGTCGGGGAACACGGGTCTTGGTGCAGTCAGAGGCTCGGGTTACTGTCATCGGAGTCGCTGCCTGTCGGTCGCCGGCATCCCGGGCAGGGGTGGTCCCTGCGCCTGAAAACCGGCATGATCGTCAGGGTTGATCGACCCGGCAGACCCAACGCCATGAGAATTTCCGGCAGATCGGCCGGAACCAGCAGCTCTCACGGGCTTTACCCAAACCCCTCGCCTCCCCATGTTTTACCTGCAAGACCACGAAGCCCTGCTTTTCGACTGCGATGGCACGCTCGCCGACACGATGCCGGCTCACTACCGGGCCTGGCTGACGGTGACCGAGCGGCATGGGCTCGCCTTCGACGAAGACCGCTTCTATTCGATGGGCGGCCGGCCCACGCGAGACATCGTGGCCACGCTCGCCCGAGAGGCTGGGATCGAGATCGATATCGATGCCGCCGCGACCCACAAGGAAGCCTCGTTCCTGGAGCAGCTGCATGCGGTGGAACCGGTCGATCCGGTGATCGAGGTCATCCGCCGCTGCCAGGGCCTGGTTCCGATGGCGGTCGTGACGGGTGGCTACCAGCATGTCTGCCGGCAGATCCTGGAGCAGATTGGGATCGCCGACTGCTTCGATACGATCGTCGCCAGCGAAGACACCTCTCGCCACAAGCCCGACCCGGATCCGTTCCTGGAGGCTGCCCGCAGGCTTGGGGCCGTTCCGAAAAAATGCGTGGTCTGGGAAGACAGCGACCTTGGCATCGAGGCAGCCCGCCGGGCCGGTATGGAATGGATCGACGTGCGGGCGTTTCACCAGCCTCAGCGGGTGACGCCATCATGAGTCCCGCTGTCACGCTCGCCGACATTCGCGCCGCCCACGATCGAATCAGGTCCGGGATCTATCGCTCTCCATGTCCCCAGAGCGTCTCGCTTTCCGATCTCACCGGCTGCCAGGTGTTCTGCAAGCTCGATCTCCTCCAGCGAACCGGCTCGTTCAAGGAGCGCGGCGCCCGCAATGCGCTCCTGATGCTCGAGAGCCTGCAGAAGCAGCGCGGCGTGGTCGCAGCCTCGGCCGGCAACCATGCCCTCGGCCTCGCCTACCATGGCAAACTCCTCGGCATCCCGGTGACGGTCGTCATGCCGCGGTTCGCGCCGCTCGTGAAGGTCGCCACGTGCCGGCGGCTCGGGGCGACCGTGATCCTCCACGGCGACACATTCGACGACGCCCGGCGCAGGGCGATCGAGATCGCCGAAACCGACGGGCTCGAGCGGATTCATGGCTTCGACGATCCGCGGGTGATCGCGGGGCAGGGGACCATGGCCCTGGAGATTCTCGAAGACGTGCCCGATGCCGAGGCGATCGTCGTGCCCGCCGGCGGTGCGGGCCTCTTGGCGGGCGTCGCCATTGCCGCGAAGGCCGTACGACCCGATGTCGAGATCATCGCCGTTGATGCGGAGGCCTCACCAAACTTCGGCGCCTCGCTGGCGGCGGGCAAGCCGGTGCCGGTGCCGATCCGGCCCACGCTCGCCGATGGTCTCGCCGTGGGGAAGGTGGGCGACCTGTCCTTTGCGTTGGCGGCGCCGCTCACCGATCGCGTCGTCACGGTGGGTGAGGACGCGATTTCACTGGCCGTCCTGCGTCTCTTGGAACTGGAAAAGACCGTGGTGGAGGGGGCCGCCGCCGCGGCGCTGGCGGCGATCATGGGGCCGGCGGCGAAAGAGCTGGCCGGCCGCCGAACGGTGCTTTTGCTCTGTGGCGGCAACATCGACCTCACGATCCTCGATCGCGTGATCGACCATGGTCTCGCCACTGACGGCCGGCTCTGGCGGTTCACAGCCACGATCAGCGACCGTCCCGGGGGCGTGGCCAAGTTGTCCGCCGCCATCGCGGCTGCGGGGGCGAGCATCCAGGAGATCCGCCACGACCGGGCGTTTTCTGGGCCGGATGTGTTTTCAACGACGGTCGAAGTCACCGTCCACACCGCCGACCATGCTCATATCGCGGCCCTTCGAGAGCGGCTCGCTGCAGAAGGATTTGTCGTCTCCTGCAGATAAAGGCTGAACGCCCGTGACCCTGCCGGTCATGCCGCCTGCGCGGGCTGCGGGCTTCTCTTCACGGGTGCGGCCATCCACGGTCGATCTCTCTCGGTGGTGCGTTGGCCGGACGTTACCACCAGAGCGTCGGAGGCACCCATGGCTCCCGTCAACACCGCCCTCATGCCGACTGCGGCACCGGCGTACTCATCCCACGCCGAGCAGGAACGCGAGCGGCTTCGTCGCGAACTGCTCCGGCGGATCCTTGAAGCTGAACGGCGCAGGCAAGCGGTGCGACTCTCACCGCGATGATCGCCGGGAATCCCCGGAATCAACGACGCACAGGAGACGCCCATGCGACCCACCCGTCCGGCGACCCTCCCCGCGGCCATCGCCCTCGTCGCCCTCCTTGTCGCCAGCCTCGCTCTTCCCGCCGCCGCCCAGCAGCCTGGTATGCCGGCAGGCTGGGGGCTGGCAACGCCGAATCAGGCCGCGTGGCGGCCGGATCTTTTTGCCGACTACCTGCTCACCGGCCAGACGCCGCACCCGAGCGTGGCGAGGATCGTCGCACCCGACGACGGGGGAGTGTCGCTCGGATCGGGCGTGCTCGTGGATATCAACGGCACGCAGGGCCTCGTGCTCACCAACTGGCACGTGATCCGCGACACGAAGTCGGCCGTGCTCGTGCAGTTTCCCGAAGGGTTTCAATCGGCCGGCACCGTCATCCGCCAGGATGAGGTGTGGGATCTCGCGGCCCTCGTGATCTGGAAGCCTCGTGCGACGCCGATCTCGCTCGCCGAGCACCCGCCGCAGATCGGCGAGCCGCTCACGATCGCCGGCTTCGGCCGCGGAGCCTACCGTGCCGAAACGGGCGCCTGCACCGAATACCTCTCGCCCGGGACGGGCTACGCCAAGGACCTGGTCGAACTGGCCGCCACGGCGAGGCAGGGCGACTCGGGCGGTCCGATCCTGAATGCCGATGGCAAGCTCGCCGGCGTGCTCTTCGGCCAAAACAGCGGCCGCACGATCGGCAGCTGCTCCACGCAGGTGCGGGCGTTTCTGGCAAGCGTCGGCTCGGCTGGCTTCGCGCCTCCGATGGTCGCTAGTGCCACGGGCCGATCGGCTGTGGGCGGCGCGTCGATCATGCCCGTGCAGTTGCAGCCGTCGTCGATGCGGTCCGCCGCCGCCGCGCCGCTCGAGCCCTCCATGCAGCAGTCGATGCACGTCGATGGCATGGGGTTGCCACCGTCTGCGGCCGAGCTGCCCGCAGCACCGGAGGGCGGCATGCGGGCAATCGCGGAGTTTTTCGATGTCACCCGCAACAGGCAGACACTGCTCTCCGTGGCCGGCGGGCTGGCGCTGGTCATCCTCGGCCTGGGCACGATCATCGCGTCGCGGCCTGCGCCACGGCGATCGATCGGCTGAATCCCCTGGCCCGGATTACTTCGGCGTCTTCGTCACGGTCGCTTTCGTGATCGTGACCGGCGTGATCGGCCGATCCTGCGCTCCCGTCGCCACATTGCCGATCGCCTTCACGACGTCGAGGCTCGCCGCGTCGGCCGTCTTGCCGAAGGCGGTGTATTGGCGATCGAGGTGCGGCACCCGCTCGAGGCAGATGAAGAACTGGCTGCCGGCCGAGTTGGGATCGTTCGTGCGGGCCATCGAGAGGACGCCCGCTTCGTGCGGAGTGGCATTGAATTCGGCCGGAATCGTGTAGCCCGGACCGCCGGTGCCCGTGCCCTGCGGGCAGCCGCCCTGGATCATGAATCCTTTGATGATCCTGTGGAACGTCACGCCGTCGTAAAACCCGCTCTCGGCGAGGGCCACCATGTTGCGGACATGGCCGGGGGCGCTGGTGGCATCGAGGGCCAGCCGGATCGGGCCGGCTGAGGTGTCGAGCAGGATTTCATAATCAAAGCCCTTCACGTCGATGGCGCGGGCGGCTTTTTGCAGTTCGGCGGCGGAGGGCTTTGCCATGGGATGGTCCTCGGGGGGATACTCACGTGCCGTGGACGAGACCCTGGCACAACACGATACATGCGGCGACACACGCGACCTCTCCGGCCGCAGGCTGGGAGGATACCGGTTCGTGCGCCGGCTGGGAAGCGGCGCGATGGCGGATGTCTATCTCGCCGAGCAGGAATCGCTCTCGCGGCACGTGGCGGTGAAGGTGCTGAGGCCCGAGACGACGGCCCGCCCCAACGCCGTCGAGCGGTTCGTGCAGGAGGCCCGTGCCGCGGCCGGCCTCGTGCATGGCCACATCGTGCAGATTCACGAGGTGGGCTGCCTCGACGGGATCCACTTTCTCGTGGAGGAGTATGTCGAGGGCCCGTCGCTCAAGACCTGGCTCGATGTCCGCGGGCCGCTGGATGCCCGGCAGGCGCTGACCGTGCTCACGCATGTTGGCTCGGCGCTTGCTCGGGCGGCGGAGCGGGGCGTGGTGCATCGCGACATCAAACCGGAGAACCTGCTTCTCACGCGGTCGGGTGATGTGAAGGTGGCCGACTTCGGCCTGGCGCGTGTGCGTGAGCACGATCTCGCGCTCACGGAAGATGGCACCACGCTTGGCACGCCGCTCTACATGAGCCCCGAGCAGGCGGATGGCAGGGCGGTCGATTCACGGAGCGATCTCTATTCGCTCGGTGCGACGGTCTACCACCTGCTCGCCGGCCGGCCTCCGTTTGGTGGCACGACGGGCGTGGCGGTGGCGATGGCCCACCTCCGCAAACCGCTCGTGCCGATCGGCTCCTTGCGGCCGGAACTGCCGGCCGGGCTGGGAGTGATTCTCGACACGCTCTTGGCCAAGCGTCCCGATGATCGCCATGGGACGGCTGATGACCTCGTGCGGACGGCGGCGGCGGTGGAGCAATCACTCTCGGGCGGTGGGGGCCACGGGCCATCGCCGCTGGCGTGGCAGGGGGATGCGCGGCAGTGGGAGGAGCCGGGCGTTGGCGGGACGGTCGGGGCAACGATGGCGGTGACTCAGCGACCGGGCACGACTCCGTGGCGGGGCGGACACACGCATGGGATGCCGCAGCAACACCTGCGCACGCAGGCGATGCGTGCGGCGACGACACGGCTTCAGATGGCCCTGGAGCGGGATGCCGAAGCGGCGCGAGGCACGAGGCGGTTTTGGATGGGCGTGGGCCTGGCGGCTTTGGTGGCGGCGGTCGTGGGGTTTGTGGTGGGCCGGCATCGGGTGAGGCAGCCGGGACTGGACCGGCCGGAGCTGGGCAGGCAGGGGCGAGGGGTATGGCCGGGGCCTGCGTGGCGCCGGGAACCGGGCTTCGGGCCGGACTCTGATCGCAAGCCCGGTCCTTGAAACCCCGTCTGACACTGCTATAAGTGCAGAGTCGAGCGGCGACGCTTGGCGTGGAATTGCCCCCATCGTCTAGTGGCCCAGGACGTCGGGTTCTCAGTCCGAAAACCGGGGTTCGACTCCCCGTGGGGGTATCTGGGTGCAGCCGGCAACGGCCGTGCCGCCCGCGAATGCGAGTGGCGCGGCCGTTTCGCT
>JBJTOU010000090.1:0-6895 GCA_046074725.1 Planctomycetia bacterium | reverse complement strand
GGAAAAGGCGCACTGGGACACGCGAAAAGTCCCGAGCGTCTACGGCAGGCCCGGGTGCGGTCTGCTTAGCCGTGTAGCCGGATTTTCTGTGAACGGGACAGCTTTTTTATGGCCGCCTCCCGCTTCAGGGCCGCCGACTTCGACTTCTGGGGCGCTGAATAGACGAGCGTCAGCGGCAGCCTACTGCGGGTATATCTGGACGCCTTGCCGGCAGCGTGGGCCTTCAGCCGCTTGGGCAGATTATTGGTGATGCCCGTGTAAAGGGAGCCGTCACGGCAGCGCAGGATGTAGACGAGCCAATGGGATTGGGAGCGGCGGCTGGTGAGCATGGGCCGGATCATGGCTCCCGGGGTGGGCCGCTGAACAACGCATGGAGAGCGGCGATCGTCTCTGGAGACAGCCTGGCAAGCCGACTTGCCAGCGACTCAACAACGGCGACATCGACTTTCGCCTCGCCCGTCCTCGTTCGAGAAGACTTGATCCGAGTTGTTCTGGTCGTGGCTCTCGCTCGCCTTTTGGCCATCTTCCCCGATTTGGTACAACATTCGGTACAACGCTTGCGGCTCCGTGTCGGAAGTGTTGGGGCTACAGGACTTAGAACTACGCCTTCACGGCTTCCCAAGCTGGATGTCGAGGGTTCGAGTCCCTTCGCCCGCTTTTCTGCCGTGGCTGGAATCAGCCCGCCGCCTTTTTCGCCCGCTGGGTCGCCCGGAATTCCCAGGGTGGTGTCGGATTCGGCTGTGCCCACAGACCGAGTCGCTGGGCCTTGGCCTGATCCTGAAGGGCCGCGAGCGATTGGTCCTTGGAATAGGCGGCGTAGTGCCAGGCGTTGCCGGTGGCGATCATCTGGCGATTCACGTCGATGCCGTTGACAGAAAGATGGCCGATCCAGCGGCCGTAACGGTCCTTCCCCTCGTCGCGAACCTCGATCGTCTTGCCGAACACCATGTCGGCGAGGGCCTCGCGGGACACCGATCCGAAGTCCTGGCTGACCTCGGGCGCATCCATCTCCGCGAGACGGATTTTCTGCTGCTGGTTATTTTCATCGAGGCAGGTGACCGTGTCGCCATCATGCACGCCCACAACCCGCCATAGGTGCGTGTTGGCCGAGCGACTCGCCGGTGATTGCAGCGGTGAGGAACTGGCCGGCTGTGCCGGCACCGGGGCAGCGGGCGATGCGGCGGCCAGTGCCGACGACGCTTCCTGCGGCGTGCCCGGAATCTGATAGGGCTGCTGGGATTGTCCTGCTGCAGCGGCCGCGCCCGCGGCTGCCGCGATGGCCGGCGCCGCCGCAGCTGCCAGCGGCTGGCCGATGCCCGGAGGCGGAGCGGGCGCGGAGGCCGGGGCCGGCATCCATTGCGATGGAGGCGGAGCGAGTGGCTGCGCCGGAACCACGGACGGCGATGGTGGCGGTGTGATCGTCGTGCCGTTGAGCTGCGGCGCGCCCGCGGGAAACTGATAGGGCTGCGGCGCATATCGCGCCGTGGTCGGCGGGGGCAGCGCATAGGCCGGGGCTGCAACGCCCTGTGTCTGGTAGTTCCACCCGTTGCCATATCCGGCCGGTTGCCCGTATCCGGGCGCCTGGCGGCGATTCACCGGAACCGGCGCGGCACCCGGAACAGCCGGAACCGGAGGGCCGATCGGATAGGTGAACGTGTATGTCGGAGCGAAGTACTGCGTGATCGGTTTGCCGTCGGCACCGATGCCCTGATAGGGCACGGCCTGCGGCGCCCATCCGGCCGGAATCGCGCCTGCGTGGATGACCGTCGCCGGCAACGCCGGAGCCTGCCAGTAGGGCACTGCGGACCCGGCCGCAGGAGCCGTGGGCCCGGGCTGCATCGCGGGAGGGGGGGCACTTTGGGCGACGGCGACCCGCGCGGCCCCAAGCGACCATGCCAGGGCGATCAGGACCAGAGCGCAGGCCGCGACCGGCCGCGCTCCATGGCGCGAAGTCCGATCCCCGACATGTCGGCATCCATGCCGCACGCGTCCGCCCTCCTGGCGTCAGCCCTGGGGTTGTAGCCCATCCGACACAAGGAAAGCGATCGGAATTTTCGCCGAAATCAATCGAATTGCGGGCGTCTCTGCGATACCGCTTGCCGCGCCGGTGGGGGCTGGGTGAACTGTGCGGGCGGTCGGAGAGTTCCTGATGGGAAGAAGAGACCCTGACATGCGGTTTCGTGCCGCCGTGGCCGCTGCACTGTCGATCCTCGTCACAAGCCGGGCCATGGCGGCCGGGCACGACGTGCCCACGCTGGCCGCCGCCGCCCGCCGGTCGGGCTTGCGGGTGATCGAGGGAAGCCGCCTCGTGCTGGCCACCGACCGACCGATTCGCCCCGGCGATGGCATCGACGACCTGCCGCGGTGGTTCGACGAGGCCTTCCTGGCATGGTGTCGTCACTACCGCATCGATCCGGCGACGCATCACGACTGGCGGTCCTTCGGCTGCCTGATCGTCGATCGGGAACGGTTTCGGGCGGCCGGCCTGCTTCCCGACACGCTGCCCGACTTCACCAACGGCTTTTGCGACCGCAACCGCTTCTGGCTCATGGATCAGAGCAATCCCGACTACCGGCGGCATCTGCTCCTGCACGAAGGCGTGCATGCCTTCACGATCACGCTCCGTGACCTCGACGCCCCGCCCTGGTATGCCGAAGGCATCGCCGAGATGCTGGCGACGCACCGGCTCGAACCTGATGCCCATGGAACGCAGCAGTTAATCATCACGCCGATTCCACGGTCGGCTGCCGACGTGGAGCAGCTTGGCCGCATCGAGGCGATTCGCCGACTGCGGACGGCGGGGCTGGCCCCGTCGCTTGAAGACGTTTTCGCCATGCGTGCTGCTCCACACGGCGACCTGGCCGCCTATGCCTCGAGTTGGGCGGTCGTGGCCCTGCTTTCGCGCCATCCGCGGCATGCCGGCATGTTCGCCACGATGGAGCGGGGCCCGCTCGATGCCACGATGACGGGGCGGCTAACCGGATCGACCGGCTGGGATGCCGCCACCGCCTCGCGGGATTTCGATGCCTTCACCGACGACGTCGATTACGGCTACGACATCACACGCTCGGCGATCGACTGGGCCCTGGCCCCGCGGCTCGAGGACCGCGTGACCCTGCGGGTCGCAGCCGATCGTGGCTGGCAGAATGCAGGAGTGTCGCTGGCCCGTGGCGATCGCTATTCGATTCAAGCCTCCGGGCGGGTCGTGATCGGCACGACGGGCGACATCACGATCGAGAGTGAGCCAGACGGCATCTCGCTCGACTGGTATCGCGGTCGCCCCGTGGGCCGGCTGCTCGCCGCCCAGTGGGTGGAGGGCGACGAAGGTTCTCGGCCCCGGTTCATCGTGCTTGCGGAGGGTGCCAGCGGCGATATCACCGCCCGCGCCGACGGCCCGATCTATTTCAAGATCAACGAACCGCCGGGCGCCCTCGCTGACAATAAAGACTCTTTCACCGTGAATATTTCGGTGACAAAAAATCCGTAGCGACGTCCCGTGAAGGGCTGCCCACGTTCCGTCGCCGGACGTTCGCTTCGGGCATCCTGCCCTCCGCTCTCTCGATGCTGACTGCGCTTCGGCATCCATGCCTCCGCTGGTCAGCAACGCCGGCTCTCGGAACATGGGCAGCCCTTCACTCCCGCCTCCGAGGCATCCGGCACATCCGGGAGCAAGCGTAGCCATGATTGGCCGGCTGCGCTATGCGTGCACTGCGAACTCGCCGGCGGCCAGGCTCGGGAGGTTCGTCTGGCCCATGAGCCAGAGGTCGATCGACCGCGCCGCCTCGCGGCCTTCGTGGATCGCCCACACCACGAGCGACTGGCCGCGGCGCATGTCGCCCGCGGCGAAGACCCCCGGAACGCTCGTCATGTAATCGGCGCCGGTCTTGACGTTGCCACGCGGGTCGAGTTCGAGGCCGAGGTCGGCGATCGGGCCGTGCTTCTCCGGGCCCACGAAGCCCATGGCCAAGAGCGCGAGTTGGCAGGGCCACTCTTGCTCGGTGCCGGGCACTTCCTTGAACTTCTGCTGGCCCGTGGCCGGATCCTGATACCACTCGATCCGAACGGTTTGCAGTCCGCGCAGGCGGCCCTGGTCGTCGCCCAAGAATTCCTTCGTGAGGATGCTCCACTCGCGGCGGCAGCCCTCTTCGTGGGATGAACTCGTGCGTAGCATCTGCGTCCAGAATGGCCACGGGGAGCCCGCCGGCCTCTCGACCCGCCTCGGATACTTGCCGAGGTCCGGCGGCTGCGGAAGCAGTTCGAACTGCGTGAGGCTCTTGCAGCCCTGCCGGTTGCTCGTGCCGTCGCAGTCGCTGCCGGTGTCGCCGCCGCCGATCACGATCACGTCCTTGCCCTCGGCCGAAATCTGGCCGGGCACCGCGTCGCCGGCGTTGCGCTTGTTCTGCTGCGGCAGGAAGTCCATTGCGTAGTGCACGCCCTCGAACTGGCGGCCGGGAATGGGCAGATCGCGGCCGAGCGTGGCGCCGCCGGTGAGCACGATGGCGTCGTATTCGTCGCGCAGGGTCTGCGTGCTGACATCAGTCCCCACGTTGACGCCGCAGCGAAATTCGACACCCTCCTCTTCCATCTGGCGGATGCGCCGCCAGACCCGCCATTTTTCGAGCTTGAAATCGGGGATGCCATACATGAGCAGGCCGCCCGGACGGTCGGCTCTCTCGAAGAGCGTGACGAGATGACCGGCCCGGTTGAGCTGCTGCGCCGCGGCCAGGCCCGCCGGCCCGCTGCCGACCACAGCCACCCGCTTGCCCGACCGCACCGCAGGCGGCTCGGGGATCACCCAGCCCTCGTCGAACGCCCTGTCGGCGATCGACATCTCGATGCTCTTGATGGCCACCGGGTCTTCATTGATTCCGAGAACGCATGCCGCCTCGCACGGAGCGGGACAGACGCGGCCCGTGAACTCGGGGAAATTGTTGGTGGCGTGGAGCCTCTGGCTCGCCTCGTGCCACTGGTCGCGATACACCAGGTCGTTGAAGTCGGGGATGATGTTGCCCAGGGGGCAGCCCGTGTGGCAGAAGGGTACGCCGCAATCCATGCACCGAGCCCCCTGCTTCTTGAGCTCGTCGGCGGGAAGGATCGTGAGGAACTCGTTGTAGTTCTTGAGCCGATGGTCCACCGGCTCGGTGCCGAAGACCTTCCGCTCGAATTTCATGAATCCGCGTGGATCACCCATGGATCTTTTCCTCCGCCTTTCTGGCCTCTTCCTGTTCCTGCGCCTGCAGTTTCCGCAATTCGGCGAGTGCCCGCTTGTAGTCGGTCGGCATGACCTTGATGAACCGGCCCTTCTCCACCTGCCACGCGGCCAGGATCGCCTTGCCACGGTCGCTGCCGGTGAGGTCTATGTGTTTCTCGATCCGCCCCTTGAGGTAGTCGAAGTCGTGCTCGTCGAGCTGCTCGAGCGCCACCATCTCCATGTTCACCCGCTGCCGGAACGTGCCCGCGGCATCCCAGACATACGCGATGCCACCGCTCATGCCGGCCGCGAAGTTGCGGCCCGTCTCGCCGAGGATCACGGCCCTGCCGCCGGTCATGTATTCGCAGCCATGATCGCCCGTGCCCTCGACGACGGCCTCGGCTCCCGAATTTCTGACGCAGAAACGCTCGCCGCAGATACCGCGGATGAAGATCTCGCCGCTGGTGGCCCCGTAGCCAACGACGTTGCCGGCGATGACGTTGTCTTCCGCCTTGAAGGGGGCGTCGCGGTCGGGCCGCACGATCACGCGACCACCCGAAAGCCCCTTGCCGCAGTAGTCGTTGACGTCGCCCTCCACCGTCACCTCGACGCCCGGCACGCCGAAGGCCATGAGGCTCTGGCCGGCCGAGCCACGGAAGTGGATGCGGATGGTGCCATCGGGGAGGCCCCCCGCGCCGTGCCGCCGTGTCACCTCGCTCGACAGGATCGTGCCCACCGTGCGGTTGACGTTTCTGATGGGCATGTCGAGCACGACGGGCTTTCTCTGCTCGATCGCCGGCGTGCAGAGGTCGAGGAGCGAGGTCATGTCGAGCGACCGCTCGATGCCATGGTCCTGTGGTTCCTCGTGGTGCGTCTTGACGCGTGCCGGCACCTCCGGCCTGTGGAGGATCGTGGAGAAGTCGAGTCCCTTCGCCTTCCAGTGCGCGATCGCCTTCCGGGTGTCGAGCCGGTCGACACGGCCCACCATCTCGTTGATCGTGCGGAAGCCGAGCCTCGCCATCAGTTCGCGAAGCTCCTCGGCGAGCAGGAAGAAGAAGTTGACGACGTGCTCCGGCTGGCCGGTGAACTTCTTGCGAAGTTCCGGATCCTGCGTGGCGATGCCCACCGGGCAGGTGTTCAGATGGCACTTCCGCATCATGATGCAGCCCATCACCACCAGCGACGCCGTGGCGATGCCGTATTCCTCGGCGCCGAGCATCGTGGCGATGGCGACGTCCTTGGCGGTGCGGATCATGCCGTCGGTCTGCACGACGATCCGTCCGCGGAGGTCGTTCATCACGAGCACCTGGTGGGCCTCGGCGAGGCCGAGCTCCCACGGAAGGCCGGCATGCATGATCGAGGTCTGTGGGCTCGCCCCCGTGCCGCCATCGTGGCCCGAGATGAGCACGACGTCGGCCTTGCCCTTCGACACGCCCGCCGCCACCGTGCCCACGCCGACTTCTGCGACGAGCTTTACGCTGATCCGGGCGTGGTGGTTGGCGTTCTTGAGATCGTGGATGAGCTGCGCGAGGTCCTCGATCGAGTAGATGTCGTGGTGGGGCGGGGGCGAGATGAGGCCTACGCCCGGCGTGCTGTGCCGAATCCGCGCGATCTCACGATCGACCTTGTGTCCGGGGAGCTGGCCCCCCTCGCCCGGCTTCGCCCCCTGGGCCATCTTGATCTGGAGCTCCTTGGCGTTGACGA
>JBJTOU010000089.1:0-11245 GCA_046074725.1 Planctomycetia bacterium | reverse complement strand
GCCGCTGGGCGCCGCGGACAGCGCGGGCCTGCACCGCCGCCAGGCTGGCCAGGACGAGCAGGAGCACGGCCGACTCGATGCCCAACGACTCTGCGCCGGTCATGGGAGCGAGGCTCCGACGGGACGGGGCGGCGCGGGCAGGCCACAGGCCCGCATCACGACACGCTCGCGTGACCGCATCGCGCGGCGTTCGGCCGGGGCGTGGTCGTCGTAGCCCGCGAGGTGCAACAGGCCGTGCACCACGTAGTAGGCGAGTTCCCGGTGCGTGGTCCAGCCCACGGTGGGGGCCATGCGGCGGGCTGTTTCGACGCTCACCACGAGGTCCCCGGCGAGCCCGGCGGCCCGCGGTCCGCCACCGGCCGAGAGGTCGAACGTGATCACGTCCGTCGGCCCCGGAACGCCGAGCCAGCGGCGGTGGAGCGCGGCGATCCGGCGGTCGTCGACCAGCGAGACTCCGATCGCGGCCCGCTCGACGCCCTCGGCCCGCAGGGCGGCCCGCACGATGCGGTCGAGCCACCGGGGCGACACCCGCAGGATGCCCTGTCGGTCGCTCACGTCGACCGCGATCGCCGTCGCGGCGGAGCGGACGCGGGACCCGGCCACTAGGCGGTCCTCTGGTCGGGGTACTTGACGCGGCCGTGGTAGACGGCGGTGAGGCTCTTCACGAGGCTGCCCTCGATCGTTTCCAGCTCCTCGAGCGTGAGCCCGCACTCGTCGAACTGTCCGTCGAGGAGCCGCTTCATGGCGAGGTCGTGGACGAGCCCCGCGATCCGCGCCGGCGTGGGCTCGGTGAGGGCGCGGCTGGCGCTCTCGACCGCGTCGGAGAGCATGAGCACGGCCGATTCACGGGTGGCGGGCTTGGGGCCGGGATAGCGGTAGGTCTGCTCATCGACCTCCGCTCCATCGGGGTCGGCCTGCTGCCTTTCCGTGGCCCGGCGGTAGAAATACTCGACGAGCGTCGTGCCGTGGTGCTCGGCGATGAGGTCGATGATCGGCTGCGGCAGGTTGTATTGACGGGCCAGTTCGACCCCCTCCTTCACGTGCGCGACGATGATCAGCGTGCTCATCGCCGGCATGAGCGACTCGTGTCGGTTCTCCGTCCCCTGGTTCTCGACGAAGTAGGCCGGTTTGAGCATCTTGCCGATGTCGTGAAAATAGGCCCCGACGCGGACGAGCAGCCCGCGGGCGCCGATGGCGTCGGCCGCGGCCTCCCCGATGCTGGCCACGTTGATCGAGTGGTTGTAGGTGCCCGGGGCCCGGCGCACGAGTTCTTGGAGAAGCGGGTGGGCGACGTCACCCACTTCGAGGAGGCTCAGGTCGGTGAGCACGCCGAAGGCCCGCTCGATGAAGGGGAGCAGACCGGTCATGAGGAATCCGGCGAGCACCGTCCACACGCCCGTGCGGCCCGCCTCGTAGAGCAGCTGCGACGAGAAGGGCCGCTCCTCGAGCAGCGTGGCCCCGAGTTGCGTGCTGAAGGCGACGGCACCCGCCCAGAGCCCGACGTAGATCAGCTTGCTGCGACTCCGGATGCGGCCCATCCAGAAGATCATCGCGGCCGAGGCGGCGGTGAGGGTGATGTAGTCGGCCAGGCCGCGGCCCATGCCGATGACGGCCACGAGCGCGACCTCGGCGGCCAGGAGGAGGGCGAGATCTTCGTCGTAGGCGATGGCGATCGTCATCGCGAAGACCAGCAGCGGCACGATCTCGGCCCGCCATGCCTCACCGGCCGCGAAGAGACACAGCGCGACGGTGAGCACCGAAAGCCCCAAAAGCGTGGCGACATGGCCGAGATCCTCGAGCACCTCGCGGTGATGAAGATGGATGTAGAAGCCCGCGAGGGTGAACATCGCGATGAATAGGCCGAAGAGCGAAGCGGCCCGCCCCGCCCGGCTGCGTCCATCCTGCTGCCGGAGAAACTCCTCGCGCTCCCGCTCCAGCAACGCGAGCTTCTCGGAATCGATCGGCACGCATGCCTCGTCGAGCACGTCGCCGGCGGCGTAGCGGACGAACTGCTGCGGCGTCTTCTCGATGGCGTCCTTCTTGGCTTTGGACGTCGCCTCACGGTCGATTTCGAGCGAGCCCGAAAGCCGCGGCTCCACCCAGGCGGCGATGCGGTCGGCGAAGACACCCTTGCCGAGTTCTTCCTCGATGCGGGCCTTGAGATGGAGCTTCGCCTCGCCGAGGAGAACCCGCGACACCGATACCCGAGTCGTCTCCACCGACTCGCCGAGCGGGCGGATGTCGATTTCCGTCTGGCTCCCCTCGTCGATGCCGTGCTGGATCTTCTCGAGCACTCCGAATTTTTCGGCGTCGGCGAAGGCGCGATCGATCGCCTTGTCGAAATCGGTCTGTTTCTCTTTCGTGTCGAGCCGGCTGCGGAACCGTTGAAAATCCTTCTCCGCTTCGGCGACGAGCTTGCGCTGCGACAACTCCTCGGGCGTCGGCTCCGCCGCGGGGGGCTCGGCGGTGGGCTTTTCCGCGACCGCGGCTGCATCGGGAGTGGGCGATTGGGCCGTCGCATCGGGTGGCTCCGGGGCGACCGGCGCCGGGCGGGCGGAGGGGGGATCCTTGTCGGCGGCCGGGGGCACGGGGATCAGTTCGAGCGCCGCGGCTGCGTCGTGGGCGAATTCGAGCCACGCCGTCCGCGACACGGCTGCGAGCGTTTCGGAGGCGGCGATCTCGGCGGTACGGTTCTTGAGGCCGTCGCGCAGGCGAACGATCGGTGAACGATCCTGCGAATAGACCACCTTCACCTGGGCCGCGGCCCGTTCCTGCGCAGTGCGGGTGCGTTCGGCATCGGGCCTTTCAAAGGGAACGCGGGCCACGATTCCCCGCGGTGGCACGCTTCCGACGCGGAAGGGGAGCGGTTCCGTCCAGCCGCGGAGAAGCAGCAACAGAACGATGCCCGCGGCGAAGCAGAGGGCCAGCCGAACCAGCACCTCCGACCGGGATGTCCGTTCGAGCAGCCGCCCCAAGAATCCCTGAGGTCCCTCGACGGAACTGCCTCGTTTCACGCGGCGGCGGTAGGGGGATGGGGCGATGCTCATGCGATCAGCCGTTGTAGGCCTCCACGATTCGCTGCACGAGCGGATGGCGAACGATGTCGGCCCCGCCGAGTGTCACCGTCGCGCAGCCTCGCACATCGGCCAGCCGTTTGAGGGCGTCGATCAGGCCGCTGCGACGATTGGGAGGCAGGTCGATCTGCGTGGTGTCGCCGGAGATCACCATCTTCGAGCCCATGCCGAGCCGTGTCAGAAACATCTTCATCTGCTCCACGGTCGTGTTTTGAGCCTCGTCGAGAATGATGAAGGCGTTGTTGAGCGTGCGGCCGCGCATGTAGGCAAGCGGGATCATCTCGATCACGTCCTGCTCGGTCAGCCGCTTGAGCAGGTCGAAATCGATCATCTCCCGAAGCGCATCGAGCAGCGGCCGGAGGTAGGGATTGATCTTGGCCTGAAGGTCGCCAGGCAGAAATCCGAGGCTTTCGCCCGCCTCGACGGCCGGCCGTACGAGCACGATTTTGCGGACCTGTTCGGCGCGGAGGGCCGCCACGGCCATCGCCACGGCGAGAAACGTCTTGCCGCTCCCCGCGGGGCCGGAGCAGACGACGATGTCGTGATCGCGGATGGCCTGCACATAGCCTGCCTGGCCGTCAGACCGCGGCAGGACCGCTCGGCCGGGGCGATGCACTTCGATCGGTTCACGCGGAACCTCCTGCTTCTGGCCGGTCACGACCGCCAGGAGCCGCGACACGTCGTCGGCATCGACCGAACCCTTGTCGCGGGCGATCATGTCGAGCTGCTCGAAGACCTCGGCGGCACGGGCCACGGCCGATTCTTCCCCCTCGATGTGGATCGAGTCGTCACGGGCGGAGACCCCGACCCCGAGCGCGGCGCGAATGCGGCGGAGGTGCTGATCTCGCGGGCCGAAGACGGGCACGAGTCGCTTTGAATCGACAACCGCGATGGTCGTTCGGGGCATCGGAGCCCGCGGTGGCTGGAACTCACCGACGGTCTCGCAGGGGAAAGGATCGCAATGCCGAAAGTATACCCCGGCTTCGGATCCGCCCTTTGGAGCCCCCAATTCTGCGGATTAGACCGAATATCCCGCCACCCACAGGCCCCAGGCGACCGGGGCGGCGAAGAGAAGCGAATCGATCAGGTCGAGCACGCCACCGAGTCCGCCGAGTGAGCGGCCGGAGTCTTTCACCCCGGCTTCCCGCTTGATGAGCGACTCAGCCAGGTCGCCGAGCATCGCCGCACCCCCGACCAACAGACCGTACAGAAGCCAACCGCCCCACGGGCCAGCGGAGAGACCCAAGCCAAGGCCATGGAGCACGAGCCACGATGCGCCGACCGAGCCAACGAGCGACGCGATCGCGCCCTCCCATGTCTTTCCGGGGCTCAGTGTCGGCGCCATCTTCGTCGTGCCGATGAGCGAGCCGACGACATAGGCCAGAATGTCGCCCGCCTTCACCGCCGCCACCATGCTGACCAAGGGCACGATCCCACGATGCCCCGGCCCCGACTGTTCGAGGCCGATGTTCTCCACGCACACAAGCCGCAGCCCGACCATGAACGCCATCGGGATCCCGAGATAGGCGAGCGTGAAGAAGCCCGCGGCGAGCCGCTCGAGCGATCGCCCTTGCGGTCGGTAGCCGATCACTTCGAGCACGAGAAGGCAGCCGGCAGCCACCGAGAACGCCGCGAGCGCCCAGCCGAGCGGCGACACCGGATCGGCGGCGGCCGAGCTCATCGCGACAGCCTGATTGCCAATGGCAACCGCGAGAAACGTTGCGACGACCCCGCCTCGCAGCGTCCATGCCGGCATGAGCAGGTCTCGCGTGCTGAAGAGACGGGCCAATTCGTTGACCCCGCCGACCGCGAAGATCACGAGAATCGGCAGCAACCACCAGGCCGGCGGCACGCCCATGAAGGCCGTGGCATCGGCCCAGGCGAGGATCGCGAAAGCGGCGATCAGCAGCGTGGCGACGATCACACGGGAGACGAACGGCGAGGCGGGCTTCATTTCGGCGCGAGTCCTCCAAAGCGGCGGTCGCGAGAGGCGAAGGAGGCGATCGCCGCCGACAGATGCGATTCGTCGAAGTCGGGCCAGAGGGCGTCGGTCACCCAGAGTTCGGCATAGCTGATTTGCCACAGCAGGAAATTGCTGATCCGCATCTCGTTGGCGGTGCGGATGAGCAGATCGGGATCGGGCATGCCGGCCGTGTCGAGACGGGCGGCGAGGAGATCCTCGTCGATCGCGGCCGGATCGAGCCGGCCCGCCCTGGCCTCCTCCGCAAGCTGCCGCGCGGCTGCTGCGATCTCCGCGCGGGCGCCGTAGTTGATGGCCAGGCAGAGCCGAAGGCCGTCGTTCTCATGGCACATCGCCACGGTGCGGTCGAGTTCGGCGAGGGTCGAAGCGGGAAGGCCCTCGCGGCGGCCGATCATGCCGACCTGGATCCGCTCCCGCATCAGGAGCGACCGCTCCTCGATCATGTACTGTTCGAGGAGATGCATGAGGAACGAAAGCTCGGCCTGGGGCCGCCGCCAGTTCTCGCTCGACAGGCAGTAGAGCGTGAGCTGCTCGATGCCCAGTCGCGTGCATTCCTCCGTGATCCGGCGGACGCTCTTCACGCCGTGGCGATGCCCCTCGATCCGCGGCAGGCCGCGTTGCTGGGCCCAGCGTCCGTTGCCATCCATGATGATGGCGACGTGTCGCGGAAGGCGGTCGCTGCCCGGGGCCACCGAGCCGGCGGTGGCGGCGGTCAGGCGGTCGCGGGCGTCGGCTGCTGGTGTCGTGGCCATTGGGCTTTGGAAGCGGCGGCGGGATCGCATGCGGCGGCTGGGCGATCGCAGGTGATGGTCTGCTCGCGGTCCGGGCCGACGGAGACGACCGTCACCGGACGGCCGAGCAGTTCGCCGATCCTGACAAGGTAGCGTTTGGCGGTGGCGGGGAGCGCCGCAAAGGTCCGCACATCCGAGAGCTCCTCCTTCCAGCCTGGGAGCGTCTCGTAGATGGGAATCGCCTTTTTCAGGTCGTCGGCATGGCTCGGGAACTGCGTCGTTCGCTTTCCGTCGATCTCGTAGGCCGTGCAGATCATGAGTTCGTCAAGGCCGCCGAGCACGTCGAGGAGCATCACCGCCAGTTCATCGACACCCGAGAGCCGGGTCGTGTAGCGGGCAGCCACGGCGTCGAACCAGCCGCAGCGACGCGGCCGCCGTGTCACCGTGCCATATTCGTTGCCGCGGTCACGCAGGTATTGGCCGGTCGCATTGTCCTGCTCGGTCGGCATCGGCCCGCCGCCGACGCGGGTCGAGTAGGCCTTGACCACGCCGATCACGCGATCGATCCACCGTCCCGGCACGCCCGAGCCGCTGGCCACGCCGACGCCGGAGGAGTTGCTGCTGGTCACGAAGGGGAACGTGCCGTGATCCACGTCGAGCAGCGCGCCCTGCGCTCCCTCGAAGAGCATCTTCTTGCCGGCCTCGATCGCGTCGAGGAGGAAGGCGGTCGTGTCGGCCACGTAGGGCCGCAGCCGTTCGGCATACGCGAGGTATTGATCGCGGATGGTGGCGGCATCGAGATCGGCTGCCTGGCCGTCGCCGAGAAGTCTTTTCTTGACGGCCACGATGTGGGCCAGCTTTTGAGGGAAGTCGTCGCGGTAGATGTCGCCGAGGCGGATCGCCAGCGACCGCCCCACCTTGTCGCGGTAGCAGGGCCCGATGCCACGGCCCGTCGTCCCGATCGATTCGCCCCCCGAGAGGCTCTCGTTGAGCAGCTTGTCTTCCGCGATGTGCCACGGGAAGACGACATGAGCCCGGTCGCTGATCCGAAGTTTGCCGCTCACGGTCACGCCGCGCGACTCGAGTCCCTCGATCTCCTTGATGACCGCGGCGGGATCGAGCACGACCCCACCGGTGACGACGCAGGCCACGCCGTCGCGAAGGATACCGCTTGGAATGAGCGACAGCTTCCACGTCTGGCCATCGGAAACGACGGTGTGGCCAGCATTGGCTCCACCGGCGTAACGGACGACGATGTCGTGCTGTTCCGTCAGGATATCGACGAGTTTGCCCTTAGCCTCGTCACCCCATTGCAGACCGATGACGCTGGTGCCGGGCACGGTTCGGGATCCTCGCGAAGAAAGACGGCGGACGCAAAGGGAGGCAGCCGCAGTGAGGCCCTCCCCCTAAAGTCTAAAACCGCGAAAAACGGGGTCAAGGCAGGCGGAAAAACGACAGGAAGGTCAACCGCCGCGAGCATGTCGGCCGTGCTACAAGGCCAGGGCCACGAACGCGGCCGCCGACGCTCCCGCCAGAATCAGCCCGTCGCCCGCGATCGACCGCTCACGACGAGTCATCAGCAGACAGCTTGTCGCGAGGATCGCTCCCGCGGCAGCCGCCTCGATCGCAAGCACGCGGGGCGTGGCGGCCTCCATCGCGCGGATCACGAGAAACCCGCCGCCGACGATCCCACCTGCCAGGCATGCCGCGATCATGCCGCGGTGACGTGCGGTCAGGGCGGCATGGCCCGCAAGATACATCGAGTAGGGAAAGAACAGTTCGCGGTTCCCACTCACCCAAAAGCCGGCGAGCCAGCCGAGGCTCGGCAGAATGAGCCATACCGATTCCCGCATCGTGCCATCGTGCCGCCTGCCGCCGATGCCGAGCACGGCGAAGGCGATCGCGGCGACGACGGTCCAAGGCGGTCCGCCGACGACATGGGCGGTCACCAGGAACGCCGCCTCCACGAGGAGCAAGCCGACAAGATCCATGGAGAGTGACGCTCTGGCAGGCGGATACCGGAAGAAGATAGCAGACCGGAGAACACGGCCGCCGAAGCAGGCTGTGACGATCATGCAGCCGCCCGCCGGGGCCACGGCCGCGTGTTACGCTTGAGGTCATGAAACCAGCGACAGGCACAGTACATCATGTGACGGCGGCCGAACGAGGGCAGACGCTCGCAGCCTTCCTCCGGGCCAAGTTGGGCGGGCCGCCCTGGTCACGGGTGCAGAAGCTCGTGCGATCCCGTCATGTCATGATCCATGGCAATGTCTGCACCGACGAGGCCCGTCGTCTGAAGGATGGCGAGGTCGTGAAGGTGCTCGAGGCTGCAGCGGCGGCGCCTCCAAAGCTCCGTGACGTGATGATCGTCTATCTAGATGATGACGTGGTCGTGGTCGACAAGCCATCGGGGATCACGACGACGCGGCATCACGAGGAGGCCTCGTGGCCTGCCAGGCGGCGGCAGGTGCAGCCCACCCTCGACGAAATGATGCCCGACATCATTGGTCGCAGGCTGGCGGGCCAGGCCTCCCGTCAGACGCGTGCCGGGAAGCCTGCGGGCCAGGCGGCGCGCCCACGAAAGCCGACCCGACCCGGGCCCGTCTATCCGGTGCATCGGATCGACCGTGAGACGAGCGGGCTCGTCGTGTTCGCAAGGACGGTGCCTGCGGGGCGGATTCTCGCCGAGCAGTTTCGGCTGCATACGACGCAGCGTCGGTATCTCGCGATCGCGACAGGGCGCGTGGGTGAAGGGACGATCGTCACGCACCTGGTGCGTGACCGGGGTGACGGCCGCCGCGGCTCGTCGGAATCGGGCGAGGGCAAGCGGGCGGTGACGCACGTGAAGCCGATCGAGCACATCGGCGACGACTACACGCTCGTCGAGTGCCGGCTGGAGACGGGTCGCACGCACCAGATCCGGATCCATCTTTCCGAGATCGGCCATCCGATCTGCGGCGAGCGTGTCTATGCCGCACCGCGGGCGAAGAAGCAGGCAGACCGCTCGGGGGCGACTCGCGTCGCCCTGCATGCCGCCGAACTGGGGTTCGTGCATCCGACGACAGGCGAGACGCTGACGTTTGAAAGCGAGCTGCCCACGGACATCGAAAAACTGCTTTCACGACTTCGTTCGTGAACCGGGCTGAAGCACCCGTCAACCGACCGAAGAAAACGCCCGCCGATTCGCTGCGGAAACGGCCGGTATGATCGACGGTCATAACCACGCAGCCCATGTCGAACACACCGGACGACAGCCAGGCCATTTCGCTTCCGACCACCGTGCGCGGCCTCGGCTGGACGAGTTTCTTCACTGATTTCTCGAGCGAGGCAATCTATCCGCTCTTGCCGGCATTCCTGATCCGTGAGCTCGGGGGGTCTGCGATCAGCGTCGGACTCATCGACGGCGTCGCCAATGCCGTGGCGGCGATCGTGCGGCTTCCTTCGGGAGCCGTTTCCGACTGGCTCGGCCGCCGGCCGCTCGTCCTTTTCGGCTACGGTCTCTCGGCACTCGTCAGGCCGTTGATGGGGCTCGTGGCCTCGCCGCTCGGTGCGGTTGTCGTGCGTGCGGCCGATCGGTTCGGGAAGGGAATCCGGAGCGCCCCCCGAGACGCGCTCGTGGCCGATCTGGTCGAGCCTGCGATCCGTGGCCGCGCCTTCGGCCACATCCGCGCGATGGATCACGCCGGCGCCGCGTTTGGGCCGCTCGTCGCAATGCTCTTTCTTCTCGTCTTCCCGGGCCGGGAAAGGATGCTCTTCCTGCTCGCCGTTCTTCCCGGTCTCGTCACGCTCGTCGTGATTTGGCGATTCGTCCGCGACGCCCCGTCGCGCACTCCCATCGCCGCCCGCACCGCCCTCACGCCGCAGCTCGACCGCCGGCAGTGGCCGCTGCTGGCGGCCGTGGCGGTCTGGTCGCTCGGAGCATCGAGCGAACAATTTCTGCTGTTGCGGGCCGCCGAGTTGGGAGTGCCGGCGGCGCTGGTGCCGCTTGTGTGGCTCGGAGTAAGTCTCGCCAAGAGCGGAACGGCCATCTGCTCCGGCAGGCTTGCCGATCACTGGCAGCCCCGAAGGGCACTGGCCATCGGCTGGCTCGCCTTCGCGGCGGCCTATGGCGGACTTGCCATCAGCGGCCATCTGGCGGCAACGCTTCCGCTGATGGCGATCGTGGGGATCGCGTACGGCCTGGCCGAACCTGCGGAACGCGCGGTCGTGTCGCTCATGGCGGCCGAGGGCCGGCAGGGGAGCGCCTTCGGCTGGTACACGCTCGTGCAGGGAGTGTTGGCCCTGCCTGCAGGACTGCTCGCGGGCTGGCTCTGGCAGCAGGGCCCCCACGGCCCGGCCTGGGCATTCGGCGCGACGGCCGCGCTGGCGACGGTCGCCTGCGGGCTGCTTCTATCGCTCGTCAGGGAATGAATGACGTTCGCCCGTACATCGACAACAATGGTCCGTCCCTGATGCCCATGGAAACGATCCGCTTTCGTCACGCGCATTTCTCGGCACGGTTCCCCGTGGGCTACCGCTATGCGGCGTCGCACTTTTGGATCGCGCCGGCCGATGCGGTCGCCGCCATCGCCCCCGATGGCCATGGCGGCATCGGTCTGTGGCGGGTGGGGTTCACGAAGTTCGCCACGCGGATGCTCGGGGAACTGGTCGAGATGACGCTCGATGTCGCCCCAGGCGCGCGGGTTGCGTCGGGCCAACGGCTGGGTGTGGTCGAGGGGTTCAAGGCCGTGAGCGACCTCTACTGCGTGATGGACGGGGCGTTCGTGGGAACCAACCCGGCCCTTTCGACGGAAGCCTGCCTGACGCATTCCGATCCCTACCTCGCAGGCTGGCTGTATCAGGTCGAGGGCGTGCCGACACCGGAAACCTACGATGTCCACGGCTACATCGCGATCCTCACGGAGACGATCGATCGGCTCCAGGCGTCGCGGTATGATGGCGGCGACGGTTCGCCTGCCTGACGCGGCGAGCGGCCCGGACCCGATCAGGTCACGGACACGGAACAGCGGCGATGCTTCCGAACGAAGAGCACTCGAAGGTCCGCTATGTCATGATCGGCGGCTTTCTCGGTGCCGGAAAGACGACATCGATCCTCCGGTTTGCGGAATGGCTTTCGGCACGTGGTCTGCGGGTCGGACTGGTCACCAACGACCAGGGGGGCGGGCTCGTCGATACCGCGCTGGCCGCGGCCCGCCGCCTGCCTGTCGAGGAGATCGCGGGGGGCTGTTTCTGCTGCCGTTTCAATTCGCTCGTGGAAGCGGCCGATGCGCTCCTGCGGGACACGGCCCCCGATGTGCTTCTCGCGGAGCCTGTCGGCAGTTGCACGGACCTCGTGGCTACGGTGAGCCTGCCGCTGGAGCAGATCTATGGCGACCGGTTCACCGTGGCGCCGGTGAGCGTCGTCGTCGATCCGCTCCGCGCCGAGCGGGTGCTCGGCCTCGCCGCGGCGAGCCTGTCGG